>JBNJEA010000035.1:0-26047 GCA_051745395.1 Thermodesulfobacteriota bacterium
GATCGTGTTTCGGCAGGGGCGGGTCCGGGTTTTCGGGCATATCCCCGAGGATACCGACATGGTCATGACCATGGCCGACGATGTCGTGCTAAAGGAAATGGCGACGGCCACGCCGATCATGTACAATGACAAGGCGGTGTTTGACTCGCTTCGCCAGCACGGATACCCGGAATCCGACATCCGCAACTGGGCGGCCACCGGATGCGTGGAACCCACCCTCGCCGGCCGTCACTTCGGCCACACAGGGACCATTATGCACAACATCGTCGCGTCCATGGAAATGGCGCTACACAACGGGCGCCACCCGGTGATGTGACGGAACGTCGGCCCGGAAAGCGGCCGCATCGAGGTCGGGGATTTTTCATGTTTCCAAGACTTTTTCAGGGCCAGGCCGCACTCGATGCCGAAAACATGGACAACAACATTGCCTTTAACGTCAAACTCACCCCCGGCCCCGAAGACAGCCGGGTGGAAACGCTCCACCACATGCAGGCCTGCATAAAATCCTATTTCGTCACCCTAAACCGCGACATTCAGCAGGAGTTGATCGAGCGGACAGAATACGGGGTATAGCCTACAGATTGATCACCTTGTCGGCCAGGTGCATGGCCGTGACGATATCGAGCATGTTGGTGGTCTCGCCCACCTGCTTTTTTTCAAACAGGTTGAAATGATCCAGGCAGGTGCCGCAGACCATAATCTTGATGCCATCGGCCTCTAAATTCCGAAGGGCTTCGATCACCTCGGCGCCCTCGATGGCGAGCTTGACCCCGTTGTTGACAAACACCAGCCGCCAGAGGTCGTCGCCCATTTCCTTGATGGTATTGATATAGTTGATCATCAGCTTTTTGCCGAGCCCGTCGTCCCCAAAGCCCATCCGGTCCGTGGTGATCATCACCAGGATCTTGCCGGCCGCTGCGGCTTCGCCTTCCAATTCACAGGAGATCTCCGGTGCCTTGCTTTTTGCGTCGCCGGTTTTGCGACCTGTCACATAAAACCCATCGCCCGTGCTCTCCACCTGCGTCTCATAGGACTGAGAGGCCAGAAACCGGCTGACATTCTGCCGGGCGGCTTCATTGTCCACAATGACCTTGACCGTATCCGGGTCATGGCCTTCCACGGCCTCCTTCACCATTAGCACCGGTGTCGGACAGGCGAGTTTCCGGGCATCGATTTCTTTCATTCCGGCCTCCTGCACATATGTGGATGTATAAATTCATCGCGGATTTTCCCCTAAACTCAATTTCGGTTTCCCCTTCCCCATATGCGATGTAATGCTTTTCGAACCCAAAAAGCAAATTGCAAATATCAATACAGTTTGGTAAAGGTATAGATTTTTTGAATGGGAACGTTTCTCGTTCCGACACCGTAACGTTACCAACCGGTACCCAGACCCGAAACGAATGGCCACACACTGACGCAAAATCCAATGGATCTCTGGCAGCTCAAAATATTTCAAAAAGTCGTTGAACTGGAAGGCTTTTCCCGGGCCGCTGACGCGATTCACCTCACCCAGCCCACCGTAAGCAGCCACATCAAGGAACTCGAGGCCCATTTCGGATGCCGGCTGGTCGACCGCATGGGCAAAAAAGCCGTTGCCACCCGTGCCGGCCTGCTCCTGTATGAATACAGCCAACGCCTGCTTGGCATGGCCGGCGAAACGGAAACGGCCATGGCGGAATTCATGGGCAAGATCAGCGGGCATCTTGCCGCCGGCGGCAGCACCATCCCCGGCAACTACATCCTGCCCCGTTTGATCGGGAATTTTACGCAACAATACCCCAAGGTCCGGATCTCCATTCACGTGGGCGATACACAACAGATCCTCAAAGATATCGCAGACAGCCGGCTCGATTTAGGCGTGGTGGGGGCGGAAACCGATAAAAACCAGTTGATCCAGAAAAAACTGATAGCCGATGAAATGCGGCTCATCGTTGCCGCCGATCACAAATGGGCCGATGAAAACCAGGTGAGCCTCCACTGGCTTCTAAAAGAGCCATTCATCATGCGCGAACCCGGTTCCGGTACCCTGAAATCCCTTCAGAAAAGCATAGCCGCCCACGACATTGGTTTAAAGGACTTCCAGGTCGCCGCAGAATTCGGCAGCACGGCCTCCGTGATTCAAGGGATCAAACACGGCATCGGCATATCGATTCTCTCTCCTGTTGCGGTGGCCGACGAACTCGAGGCAGGCTCGCTCAAAGCCCTGGCGATCCAGGGGGTCGACCTGACACGCAACTTCTACCTGACCACCCACAGGGATCGCACCCCGTCGCCGTTGTGCAGGGCCTTCATGGAATACCTGGCGGAAAAATTTCCGGAAAATCCGGGTCCGGGGTAAACAAGAGGTAAGGATTGGACTGATAAGATCGTCGACCTCGCACGGTACCGATACCCGAAAACAAAACTGGCCCGACAAAGGTTGAAAAAAAACGCGGGCTCAGAGGTCGTAAAGGGTTTCATCCCGATGGGGAGCCGGCTGTTTGCGGGAACCCGGCTTCCGCTTTTCCGGCATCACAAACGGGTCTTCGTTTTCCAGCACATCGCCCATTTCGGCTTCGATCTGTTCCGGGTCTTCGCCTCGCTCCATGCGGGCAAGCGCCTCCTGCATGCCCGAGCCGTATTCAACACCGGTCATGCTGCTTAACCGGCGCATCAGACCGGCGGCCTGCCGGGGATCGTCCTCGTTGATGTTTTCCGCCTCGCCGGCCAGCATCTCCATGGCCTTTTCCATCTTGTCGGCATCAAAGGCCATGTCATCGGCGTCGTCTTCGCTGGCCCGGCCGGTGACCGAAAACATCGACATGCGACGCGGCAGCTCTTTTTTTCCGCATTTGGGGCAATCGGGCTGTTTTTCGGTATTGACGGACCGGGAAAAGAAACTGAATATGGTATTGCAGTCGTCACAAAAAAACTCGTAAATGGGCATGTCGATACACCTCCCGGCGCAAGTGGAAACGGTTTTTCCCGCGTTTTGTTTAAAACCTGTTTATTTAGATTAGAAACACTTGAATGCCTTGTCAACTCCGGAATAGGAATACTATCATAAAAAACCGATTTTGGTGATCCACGCTCCGCTCCACCAATAAGATCCTTTGTGGATCTGCGGGCCAATATCACCGCAACGATCACTGAGGCAAATGACTACGATGAAAAGCCTGACCCCTCGAAACCACGTTACCGTTGTTTTGCATCGTCCCCAGTTTCCGGAAAACATCGGCGCGGCCGCCCGGGCCATGTGCAACATGGGGCTTGTGAACCTGCGCGTGGTCGCCCCCCGCAATTATGATTTCTCCCGGGTAGAAAGACTGGCCACCCATGCCGCCGCGGACGTAGTCAACAGGATTGTAATCTATGACGACATAGAGACCGCCCTTGCCGATATGAACTACGTGGTCGGCACCACTGCGCGCATGGGCCATCGGCGCCAGGTCATACTGTCTCCGGCCCAAATGGCCGAAAAAATCGTCCCCATCGCCGAAACCAACCGGGTGGGCCTGCTGTTTGGCCCCGAAGACCGGGGGCTGACCAATGCAGACATCCGCTACTGCCACTTGCTGGTCAATATCCCCACATCGGCGTTTTCGTCGATAAACCTGGCCCATGCCGTAATGATACTGAGTTACGAAATATGGAAAGCAACCATGCCGGAACGTAGGCCATCCTCGCCGAAACTGGCCCAGCGCCGGGAACTGGAGGCCATGTACGATCAACTGCAGGACATTTTGATGCGCATCCACTATATCCAGCCCGTCAATCCCGCGCACTGGATGGACCGATTCCGACGTTTTTTTTCCCGACTGCCCCTGCGCACCCACGAAGTGACCATCATCCGCGGCATCTGCCGCCAGATCGAGTGGTATGCCCGCAAATGCTATTTTGACGGCAAATACGGCAAAAACCCCGATCCGGCACTCGGCATTGAAAAATACGATGGTGGCGTCAAAGAGTCGTCCGATGAACCATAACGTCTTTTTTTATTTGAAATTGTTACAAATCATATATAATCTCCAATGTCGGAACACATAAATCCCGGATCACTTGTTTTACTTCAACCAGAACGAACCAAAATGGGGAGGTTTCTACCATGCAGCAATCATTTATCGAAAAAATCCGGCATGCCCACATGCCGCCCACCCAGTTTACAAAATTCGAGTATGAAGCCGATAAATGCACCAAATGCAAAGCCTGCGTGATGACCTGCCCGACATCCTGCCTGCAATGGGATGAAAAAGCCGATCAGCCCGTTGCCACGGGCTTAGCCGGCATTGAAGTGGCCTGCATTGCCTGCAACAACTGCGAAGCGATTTGCCCGGCCGACTGCATCCGGATGCGGGGGCAATACCAGGTACTGGCGGGCCGATACAAAACCCCGCCGGAAAAATCCGGGGAAATGACGCTGCCCAACCCGCTAAAGGGCAGAGGTCCGGTCCAAAACGCAGACCAGGATGCCGATGAACTCACGGAAACCGAAAAAACCATCTACAAACGCCGAAGCATCCGTCTATACAAAAACAAGACGGTCGATGCCCAGACCATTGAACGGGTCCTCGAAGCCGGCCGTTTTGCACCGTCTGCGGGCAATGGCCAGCCATTGAAATTTCTCGTGGTCACCGACCGGGAGCTAAACGATACCGTGGACTATGAAAGTGCTAAAATTTTAAAGCTGATCAAGCGGACCTATGCCGGCACCGGCCGGATGCGAAAGCTGCTCATCAGCATGCTGAGTTTGATTTCGGCCAGCAAATGGGATCAGCGCCCCATTGCCGCCATGGAAAAAGTCCGGCAGAATAACGATTCGGTCACCTTCGGCGCGCCGGTGGTCATCCATATTTTAAAGGACAAACGCGGCATCAGCCACCCGGATATCGACGCGGCCATCGCCGCCCAAAACATTGTACTGGCCGCCCATTCCCTGGGTCTGGGCACCTGCTATATCGGCTTTATCGCCAGCACCATTGCCTATGCCCCCAAAATCAAAAAACTGCTCGGCATTGAATACCCCTATTCTCTTGTCACCAGCTTATGCCTGGGTTATCCCAAAATCTCATATGACCGGCCGGTGCCGCGCGGCCCGGTGCCGGTGGAATGGCGGCAGTAAAACGGGGCAATTGCCTTTTGGCGGTGTTGCTGCTTTGGTTTCGCGCCAAAGAGTTTTTGAAATCTTTCGGGTTTGTCGTTATGGTTAATACATGCGGAAATGCAAACTCTTAACCCCTATTTCGTGCACAGGAGGTCTATAATGGATAAGATTTTGCGAATTCAGATGGGGCCGGATAACGCGCCTGCTGCAATTACCGAACCGATCGGCGACTATGCCGGTCTCGGCGGCCGCGGCCTGACTTCGGCCATTGTTGCCAAAGAGGTTCCGCCCACGTGCCATCCCCTCGGCCGGGAAAACAAAATCGTCATCGCCCCGGGACTGCTCAGCGGCACCACCGGCGCCATGACCGGCCGCATCTCGGTGGGCTGTAAAAGTCCGCTGACCGGGGGCATCAAGGAGGCCAACTCCGGCGGCCAGCCCGCCCAGATGATTGCCCGTCTCGGCTATGCCGCCATTGTGCTCGAAGGAAAACCCGCAGAAGACCACCTCTACAAAATCCATATCAGCAAAGACGGCGTGGAAATCTCCGCGGAAGACGAACTGAAAATGCAGGGCAACTATGACACCGTCGACCGGCTGAAACAGCAATGGGGGGATAAAATCGCAGCTATCTCCATCGGCCAGGCCGGGGAAATGAAACTGTCTGCCGCCACGATGGCATTTACGGACATGGAACAGCGGCCGGCCCGCCATGCGGCCCGGGGCGGCGTGGGCGCGGTCATGGGCGCCAAGGGGGTAAAGGCCATCGTCATCGATGATGCGGGCACCGCCATGCGATCGGCCAAGGACCCGGATAAATTCAAGGCCGCCAACAAGGAATTTGTCAAGGGACTGAAACAACATGCGGTCACCGGCCAGGGCCTGCCCGCCTACGGCACCAACGTGCTGACCAACGTGGTCAACGAGGCCGGGGCGTATCCGACCTACAACTTCAAAACCGGCCGCTTTGCCGGCGCGGCCAATATCAGCGGCGAAACCCAGGCGGAAACCGAAACCGCCCGGGGCGGCAAAGCCACCCACGGCTGCCACCGGGGCTGCGTGATCCAATGCTCGGGCATCTACCACGACAAGGACGGCCACTATCTGACCAAGCAACCCGAGTACGAAACCGTATGGGCCCATGGCGGCAATTGCGGCATTGATGACCTCGATGCCATTGCCATGCTCGACCGGTTAGACGACGACTACGGCGTGGACACCATTGAAATGGGGGCGACCATCGGCGTGGCCATGGAAGCCGGGCTGGCCGAATTCGGCGATGCCCAGGCCGCCATCGATTTAGTCAGGGAAGTGGGAAAGGCCACCCCGCTGGGCCGCATCCTGGGCAGCGGGGCGGCGGTGACCGGCAAAGTTTTCGGCGTCGAACGGGTGCCGGTGGTCAAAAACCAGGCCATGCCCGCCTATGATCCCCGGGCCGTACAGGGGGTGGGCGTCACATATGCCACCAGCACCATGGGCGCCGACCACACGGCCGGATATGCCGTAACGGCCAATGTCCTGGGCGTGGGGGGCAATGTGGACCCGCTTTCCGGCGAAGGGCAGGTGGCGCTTTCCCGCGATCTCCAGGTGGCCACCGCCGCCATTGATTCCACGGGCATGTGCCTGTTTATCGCCTTTGCCATCCTGGACCAGCCGGAAACGTTTCAGGCCATGCTCGACATGATCAACGCGTTCCACGGCCTGGACTTCACGGCAGACGACGTCACCGCGCTGGGACAAAAAGTCCTGACCATGGAGCGCGATTTCAACCAGCGCGCCGGTTTTACGTCAAAGGACGACCGACTGCCGGATTATTTCAAAAACGAGGCGTTTCCGCCCCACAACGTGACGTTCCAGATACCGGACGATGAACTCGACACCGTCTACAACTTCTGACCCGATGAAATGACGGCGTCTCATTGCCCCCGAATTGCGCTCGATATCGCCCCAAACTACCGGGCATTTTTCAATACCCTGCTTGCATTCGGGTTTGACGTAAAGACCGTATCGGGCGCCACCATGGGCGATCTGCTCGTCAATACGATAGGCATTGCCCCGGATTTTATCGAAAACGAAGTCCAGACCATTTTCCACGACGGCAAGGCCGTCGATGATATCGACGGCCATTGCCTCCATGCGGATTCCACTGTCGCGTTGTCGGCGGCCATGCCCGGGGTTTTCGGGGCGGCTTTCCGGAAAAGGGGGCGTTTTGCGGCAATGCGGCAAAGCGTTTCCTGCGGGCATAGCCCCGAAGGCGAAACGGCCCGGCCGATTACCGTAACCGTGAAATGCTTTAACCGGGTGGCCGAAAAACTCGCACCGGATTTGTTTTCAAAGGGCATTTGGATATCGGCTGCGCATCTTTGCCGCTTCTGGCACAACCGCCAGGAACTTTCGGAAAAGGGATGCCGAAATATCCGGATCAACGGCGAGGTTTCGTCCCCGGCAAAATTGTGCCAGCACCTGAATGCCCTGGACAAATCGCCCGTGGAACTGACCGTTTCATTTTAACCGAGTTACTCCGGTAAAAGACAAGTCGCCGATTCATTTTCTCCGTTTTCGCGCAAGGCCGCCAAAAGCGCCAGGAAGGACTTTGAATCCCTGAACCTTAGCGTTTTGGCGCGAAAATGCAATGGCGGTTTCGCACCATCATCCGCCGCCGACCGGCGGAAACGCCCCGATGCGGTCGCCGTCGGACAAGACGGTATCAAGACGGCCATGGACGCCGTTGACAAAAATCAGCTTCACTTTCCCGGTCGGCACCTGCAGGGCGGCCAGGGCCTGTTTGACCGTATCGCCGGCCGGAAGCGTCAGTACAACGGATTTATTCTTTGCCGATGGCGGCAGGTATTTTGCCAGGGTGGCATATAAATAGAGTTCGATCCGCATAAACAAAACCCTCTGATATGGCATCCAATGGAAAATCTGTTGATCGTTTTCGTCACAATAACCATAAAACCGGCTTTTTTCATGAAAAAAATGAACCGTTTCCCCCCCAAGCTCCGGGCGGCTGTCACGGAATCGGCCCGAAAAATACAGGACCCGGCCGACCGCAGGGTATGCATTATTGACGAGACAAGCAGCCGGACCATCGCCGGAGAACTTGATATTTCCCTGCTGCAGGTGCATGCAGCGGCCCTGGCATCAGAAATCTGGCCTTTGCGCTATTTACGTAACCACGACAGCCTCTCCGTGCAGGACCAGCTGCTGCTGCTGCAATCCCGGGCGGCCATCATCGGGGCCGGCGGCCTGGGCGGCCATGTGATGCACCTGCTGGCCCGCCTTGGCATTGGCAGGCTGGTTGCAGCCGATGATCAGAAATTTGATGAATCGAACGTAAACCGACAGCTCTTTGCGCAAACCGATACACTCGGCGCCTGGAAAGTCGACACCGCCGCTGCAATGGTTGCCCGCATCAACCCCGCCGTCGTTGTCGAGGCCCATCGCGACCGGGTGACCGAAGAAAATGTGGATCACGTTATAGACGGCGCCCATGTGGTCGTGGACGCCATAGACAATGTCGGCGACCGGCTGCTGCTGCAGTCGGCATGCAACAGGCGGCAGGTCCCGATGGTCCACGGCGCGCTGGCGGGATTTGAGGGCCAGGTCATGACGGTCTTTCCGGGCGATGAAGGCCTCCGGACGCTCTACGACAGCGACACGCAAGGCCCTTCGGCCCCGTCGGCCGAAGCCACGCTTGGGGTGCCGGCGATTGCCCCGGCTTTCATTGCCACACTGCAGGCCATGGAGGTCATCAAGATTCTGCTGCAGCGCGGCCGGCCGCTTCAACAACGGATGCTTTATACAGAACTGGAAAACAGCCGATTTTCGGAATTTTGTTTTTGATGGAAAAACCCCTTGTCCGGGCAATACGGCAAACCGGTAAAAATGACCTCCGGCTTTCATTGGGCTTGCCCCTACGGAAAATCTTTTGTAAATCGATTTCAGCTGTTAAAAGACAGCACGGACCGGTTCCAGAATCGGTACTGTCTCATCCCGACCGGCCCGGCTGCGATCACCGCCGCTTACAGGGACTCGGCATTTTGAATGAGAAAATGCAACAAGGAGGCCAACTGAATGCCCAAATCCAAAAACCACATTTCCCGATGTGCCAGTTGCAACGCCAAAACCTGTTATCCGTTTATCAATATTAACGATCCCTTGCCCCCGCTCGAAGAGGCACCCAACAACTGCCCCATGCGTCGGTATCCGGATGTCATCCATCGGGCCACCGGCAATTATCACAAGTCCAATATCAATGAATTCGCCCGGCTGGCTTCGATCCAGGAAGGACAATGTTATGAAATCTCCGAGCAGGGCATTAAAACCAACATTCCCCGGATTGAAGAAATCATCCAGTTTTCCCGGAAATGCAATTTCACCCGGCTGGGTTTGGCCTTTTGCATCGGCTTGCACCAGGAAGCCCGCAAAACCACCAAAATTTTTGAAACCAAGGGTTTCGAAGTGGCATCGATTTGCTGCAAGGTCGGCCGGACGCCGAAGGAATCCATCGGTGTCAACGGAGATGAAAAAATCGGCGGGCCGGACCTGATGGAGCCCATGTGCAACCCGGTGGTCCAGGCGGAGCTCATGAATGCCGAAGACGTCGACCTGGTGGTGCTGCTTGGCCTTTGCGTGGGCCATGACACGCTTTTTTTCAAGTACTGCGACATTCCCTGCACCGTATTGGCCGTCAAGGACCGCGTTACCGGCCACAACCCGCTGGCGGCACTCTACCTTGCCGACAGCCCCTATTACAGCCGGCTGCACATGCCCGCCGACCAAAACGAACCCGATACGGATCAGCAGTGGGAAAAAGTCGATATCCGGCATGAGGAATAACCCAATGGCATGACAGAAAAATCCCGTTTCAAATCGCAAACCGGCTGGCAACCATTGGCCGAAGACAAAATTTCGGCCATCCGGCAGGCCTTTGCCGACCTGTTGCCCGTGGATACCTACAGCGAGCTGGCCTCCCGGGTGAGCCGTTACTGGATCGACTGCCTGCGTGCCGCCTGGGACGGCAAGGCCGATTTTGTCAAAGAAAAAGACCGGCAATACGATCGGTCCGACCCCTTGTCGCGCATCGAGCAGCGCACCGTGATCATCGCCTATCCGGACAGCATCCACGGGCAAAACCAAGCCACACTGACCACCCTGGACCGTTTTCTGCAGCAGCGGTTTTCCGCCGCAGGCGGGCTCCACATCCTGCCGGCCTGCGAAATCGTGGAAAACCGGTTCAACGACGGCTATTTTTCCCAGGTCCGCCGCAACCGGATTCATCGGCGTTTCGGCACCGATGACGTTTTTGGCCGCCTGACGGCCGATTATTTTTCCATGGCCGATTTTGTCCTCAACCACGTGGATATTGCCAACCCGAATTTCCGGGCCTATTTAAACGGAGACGACACGGCCGGCGACTGTTTTTATGTATTTACCGAAAAACAGTATCAGCAACACAGGGCAAAAGGCGATTTTGACCGGATTTTCCGGCCCCGCCCCTTTCCGCTGTTTACCATTTTCCGGCGGCGGCCCGCCGGGCAGGCCGAAGCGCGGATGACAACCGATGAAAAGTACGCAGCAATCAACGCCCTGCTTACCCCTGATACCCTGGCGCCTTCCGTGATCGGCATTTTGTCGATCTTTGCCAAAATCGAAAACGACCAGATGCTGTTGGAAAACGATGCTGCCGCTATCCGCGCATTCCGGCAGCATCTGAAACAATGCAAAATCGATCCGGACACCGTCTTTGCGGTTTCCCAAACCCAGGAGACCCGCCATACGCCCTATGTATTCAGGCCCGGCATTGACCGGCCGGCCGAGCTGCTTTGCGCCATCGGCCATCGACCGGAAACGGCCGAACGGATGGCCGGGGCCTTTGAAACCCTTGATGCCGTTTTCTTCGGCGAACCCATCCGCGCAATGACGACTTTCAGCCATGTCCAAATCGACGTCAACACATCGACCTTTGCCGGCTTGAAAATGCTGGCCGACGATTTTGCCTGGTATCTGGGCATGAATTTAAACATGCTGCGCCTGGATGCGGCCAATTTCGCATTTAAAAAATGGCAAACCAGCTGCTTCGGGCTGCCCGAGGTCAAACAGCTCATGCGCATCCTTTCTCTTTCCCTGGAATGTGTCAGCCCGCGCACCGTGCCCAACATGGAAGTCAACGACAAGCTGGGCCGCGTGCTTTCCCAGATGGCCGATTCGGCCGATGCTCCCCCCATGATGTACGATTTCCATCTGGCCAGCATCCTGCCCGTGGTATTTAACACGCAGGATGCGCGCATACTGGAACGGATTTTCGAGCTAATCGGCACATATGACATCGCCAAAGACCGAATCCGCTTTTCCATCGCCGACAGCCATGACGGCAAGTCCGTTCGCGGCAGTCTCGATTTGCTCACCGTTTCCGAGCGCCAGGGCCTGGCCGACACAGTGGTGCAAAACGGCGGCCGGGTAAAGTACCAGGCCGTGGCCCGCCGGCAGTGCCCGGCAGCGGAATTTGACCAGATTTGCGCCGCACTCGACCTGCCCCGCAAAAAAACGGCACAGCGCCTTTTCAAACAAACCAAAGCATCCCCGGGGGAAAACTTTTATCTGAAAGAAAACATCACAAAGCCCGACGACATCCTCAAAGCCCTTGGACAGGCCGACCCGGCGCAGGACGGACAAAGCTCCATCGACTTTTTCATCAACAAGACCCTATATGGCAAAGAGCCCTATGAACTGTGCACGTCCACGCGAGACGCCATGGTGCGCCTCCGGGACGACAACCTGGAAGCCGCCCGCTACCTTGCGTTCTACACCCTGGCCTTTGCCCTGATGGGTCGAAATGTCAAATCCGTCTTCTTCAACGATCTCGTCGGCCTGCCAAACGACCACGAGCGCATGGAACGCACCGGAGAATTCAGAGACATCAAGCGCACCCGCTCGGATTTTCAAACCCTGATGGCAGATACCGCGGAGCCGGTGGGTTTTTCCGGCACCATCGCCCGGGGCATGAACGCCTTGATCGCCATGGTGGACCATGACCCGGCGCTGGGGGTCAACGGGGATGAAGCGCAGATGCTGTCTTCGGACAATCCGGCAGTTGCCGCCGTCTACAACCACTGCCGGGGCCGGCAGAGCCTGGCGGTGATCAACACCAGCGCAGCGGCCCAATCCGCGGCAATCCAATGGCCTGAAACGGCATCCGAAAAGCGGCAATACCTTTATGACAACATCGGTAAAACCGGTTATACCATTGACGGCGATTGGGATCTGTCGATTTCCTTAAAGCCCTTTCAACGGTTGTGGTTGACCCATTCCGCCATCCCGGTTGCGGATTGAATCGCGGATCGGATCAATCGCGCCGGAGTATATCCCGCATCTGTTTCAAGGGCCGCGTGTTGACAACGTCTGCTTTTTCCAGCCAGCCCCGCCGGGCCTCGGTGATGCCGTTTTGCATGAAACCGAGGTTGTCTTCGCTGTGGGCATCCGTGGAAATGGCGATTTTCACGCCGATTTCGGCGGCGTACTTGCAATAGGTATGCGACAGGTCCAGGCGTTGGGGGTGGGCGTTTAACTCCAGGGCCACGCCCCGGTCCCTGGCGGCTTCGATGATTTTTTCCAGATCGATGTCCATGGACTCCCGCGAATTGATCAGGCGGGCGGAGGGATGGCCCAGTATATACAAATACGGATTGTCCATGGCCCGGATAAGCCGCTCGGTCTGTTTTTCCCGGTTCAACCGCTGCTGGTAGTGGATCGAACCGATCGTGATGTCGAGATCTTTTAACACCCGATCCGGCAAATCGAGCGTGCCGTCGGGCAGAATATCGACTTCGATCCCCTTTAGTATCGTAATGCCGTCCACGGAATCGTTTGCCGCATCGATTGCCGCCATGTGCTCGCGCAGGTCGGTCTCGTTTAACCCGTGGGCCATGGTGACCTTCTGGGAATGTTCGGTGATGGCGATGTATTCATAGCCGAGGCGTTTGGCGGCTTCGGCCATTTGCTCGATGGTGGCGTGGCCGTCGGAGCGCAAGGTGTGGGCATGCAGATCGCCCCGGATGTCATCGCGCCGCACCAGGGTCGGCAATGTGTTGGCCTGCGCGGCTTGGATTTCCCCCAGGTTTTCCCGCAGTTCCGGTTCGATAAAGGCCAGCCCAACGGCGTCATAGACCTCCTGTTCGGTTTTTCCGGCAATCCGCTTGTCGCCTTCATAGACGCCGTATTCGTTGATCTTGTAGTTTCGTTGCTGCCCGAGCTTGCGGACCGCAATGTTATGGGCCCGGGAGCCGGTAAAGTAATGCAGCGCCGCCCCGTAGCTGACCTGGGGCACGATCCGCAGATCCACCTGCAGACCGGTGCGCAGGCGAACGGAGCTTTTGGTCTTGCCATGGGCGTCAACTTGCCGGACATCTTCGTAATGGACAAAGGCGTCCATGATGCCGGCTTCATAGCCCTGGCGGCAGGTTACCAGCACATCGAGATCCCCGATGGTTTCCCTGCCCCGACGATAGCTGCCGGCCACCGCCACGGATTTGACCCCGTCGCAGCCTTCTATGAACGCCTCGATCGCCCGGGCGGCGGGTTTGACGTCGTTTAACAGCAGCCGACGCCCGCCGGCCTTCTTGGTCCGGCCGAGGGCATCGAGGATCTTTTGTTCCGATTTTTTGCCAAACCCCTTGAGGGCGGAAAGCCGGCCGGCTTCAGCGGCCTGTTTTAAGTCATCGATGCCGGTGACGCCGAGTTCCTTGTAAATGGCGGCGATGCGCTTGGGCCCGAGTTCCGGAATCCGCAGCAACTCCAGCAGGGAGGCCGGAATTTTCTGCTTCAGATCCTCCAGCTGCTTCAATGTTCCGGTTTCAACGATTTCGGCGATCTTGCCGGCCAGATCCTTTCCGATGCCGCGATATTCGGTCAGCTCCCGGCCGTCCTTTACCATCTTTTCCACCTGCTCGGACATGCCGTCGATCATGCGGGCCGCTTCCCGGTAGGCCCGCACCCGAAACGGATTTTCCCCGTCGATTTCGAGCATATCGGCCATGTTTTCAAGTATATCCCGGATTTCGTTGTTGTGTATGGGCATGGGGGGGCACCTTCTTCTATGTCCCGAGGTTGTAATGGCTTTCCGGTTTGCTCCCGGAAAATAAATCGTTATTTTTACATAGTGACCATACGAAAACCGCTGATACTGATCATTGCGAGAAGCAAGGGGGCTTATGCGCGATTTGACAACACAATTTCCGGTCGTGCTTATCCAGGAGTTGATCTGGGGAGATATGGATGCATTCGCCCATATCAACAACACCGTCTATTTCCGTTACTTCGAGGATGCCCGGATCGCTTATTTTGAAAAAACCGGCGTGATTGAATACATGGAAAACCACCGGATCGGCCCCATTCTGGCCTCCACCCAATGCGATTTCCGGGCGCCGCTGGCCTACCCCGGCCGAATCGAAATCGCCGCAGGCGTTGAAGCCGTCGAAGCCAAGCGGTTTACCATGGCATACGAAGTCTACAGCCGCAACCTTGAAAAAACAGCCGCAACCGGCCGCGCCGTGATCGTCTACTATGATTATGCAAACGGCAGAAGCTGTGAAATCCCGGAATCCATCGAATCGCGTATCTGCAACCTTGAAGCCGATTTTAACCGGTAATGCTGCAAAGGCCGAAAACCGGGGCTTGCACGGACTTATCGAACGATCGCTCGCCTTCTTCGCTTGACTTTGTTTCATGTGGTTTGGTAACTCATTTGTGACTTGATTGCCTGTAAGGACCCATCCGAGGAGCCGACATATTGGACAATACCGTTGCCGCCAAAACGATCCTGACTTCCAAAAAGCTGCCCACCCTGCCCGGCATCGCCATTAAACTGCTCGAGGCCGTCAAGAAGAAAGAACCGGATCTCAGGGAAATCGCCGATATCATCGCCATGGATCCGCCCCTGAGCATGGAAGTGCTCAAACTGATCAACTCCCCTTTCTACGGCCTGCCCACCAAAATTTCATCGGTCTATCACGCCGCCCAGATGCTGGGCTTGAAAACGGTCCAGAACCTGTCTTTAAGCTTTTCGGTTATCAAAAGCTTCAAGTCCAAACATCCGGAATTCTATTATACGAGCTTCTGGAAAAATTCCCTGCGGGCGGCCATTGCCTCCAAGCTGATAGCTGCCAAACTCCGGCCGGAATTCACAGAGGATGCCTTCTTCCTCGGATTGCTGCATAACATCGGCGTACTGGCGCTGATGGAATGCTTTCCCCGGAACTACCAGATCATACTGCACGCCACCCGGGATCGGCAAACCTCCTACCTGGAGGCGGAAAACCGGACCATGGGCTTTAACCACATGCAGGTGGGCCAGCTTCTGACCAAGACATGGGGCCTGCCGGAGCATATCTACATGCCCATCGGCCATCATCATCATCCCGATGACATAGACAACGCTTCCGGACAAATCCGCCAATATACGCAGATCCTGCATCTGGCCACGCTTTTTGTCGATTTTTTCGAGGCCCCGGACCCGGCCCGGGTAATGGGAGTCATCGAGCACACCCTGGCCGCCTGGAAAATGACCGACCGCATCGCCGCCGACGAGATCTGCACGCGCATTGTCGAGCAGTCCGAAGCGGTGTTTCCGATTTTTGGGGTCACCCTTGACACCCGGACCGATTATTACAAGTTGATTGAACAGGCACGGGAAGAACTCGCGGACATATCCCGATACTTCGTGGACCAGTCGCTTCAGCAGAGACGCCGGATCGAACTGCTGCAGCGGCAGGTGCTCACCGACGGCCTGACCGGCCTGCACAACTACCAGAGCTTTCACGAAAAACTAAACGATGAAATCTCCAGGGCCGAGCGGTATCGCAAGCCGCTTTCCCTGATACTCGGCGATCTGGATCATTTCAAGTCCGTCAATGATTTACACGGCCACCTGGCCGGGGACAAGGCCATAAAAGAAGTCGCGGCCTGCTTGAAAAACCGCCTGAGAGAATCGGATTTCATCGCCCGGTACGGCGGGGAGGAATTTGCCATCATATTGCCGGAAACCCCGCTGGAAAATGCCATGGTGACCGCCGAAAGGCTCCGGCGGGATATCGTGCGGCTTCAGATCAACTACAAAAACCAATTGATCACCGTCAGCATGAGTTTTGGCACCCATTCCCTCGACGAATGGGAAACGGCTTCAAAATCGGAAATGCTGGAAAAAACCGACCAGGCCCTCTACCGGGCCAAAAAAGCGGGGCGCAACCGCTGCCGCACCTACCCGGATCCCGGGCTCGACATCAACTAAGCCCCGGTGGGGACCCAATCCAGGCCATGCCCCTTACCCGGACGTTTGACGACGGCAAAGAAAGTCGCCTACCCCCGGCGCCCCGCGAAACGCACCTGCCCCCGCGCCGGCACGGATTCCACGTATTCGTTGATGCTTTCGACGATGGTTTCCCAGATCCATCGCCGTTTTTCATCGTCGGTCTCCAGAAGCGTGATGCGAAATCCCTTACGGTTGCAGCAGAATCCGGTCAGGGGGACGACGCAGATTCCTGTGGCGCCCAGCAGATAATAGACGAACCGCTTGTCGATTTCGACATCCCGGACCCGCGATTCGATGAAACGCCGGATTTTCGCGTCGCTGATCGACATGAACTGGTGGGGATTGAGTTGGTCTTCATCAAGCAGGATGGTCATGTAAAAAGCGCCCTGGGGTTTGACGACATGGACATACTCGCAGGTTGAAAAAATCTCGTAGGCCTCATTGGCCCGGGCTTCAAACATTTGCTGCCGGTAAAGCAAATGCTCCGGATATCGCGGATCTCCCATAACCCGCGGAATCGAATACTGGGGCAGGCTGGTGGAGCAGACTTCAAGCATTTTTGCATTCAGTAAGCTTTTGATGTATCGCTTGAAATCGTTGTTCCGATCCTTGTTGAAGACTTCGATCCAACCGCAGCGGGACCCCGGCCAGGGGTATTCCTTGGAAATCCCGTGCAGGGCCATGCCGGGCACATCGCGGATGACCTGGCTTAAATGGACCATCTCGGTGCCGTTATAAACGATGTTGGCATATATTTCGTCAGTTATGATGAAAATGCCGTACCGACGGGCGATATCGACCATGGATTCCAGGACGTGTCTGGGATAGACGGCCCCGGTGGGATTGTCCGGGTTGATCAGCAGCATGCCGGCAATCGAGTCGTTGTATTTGATCTTGTTTTCCAGGTCCGTGAGATCCGGCATCCAGTTGTCTTCCGGAATCAGGTCATAGGTCAGGTGTTCGTATCCCGAGTGCGCCGCTTCGGCCGACGAATGGGTAGAATAGGCGGGCGACGGACCGAGGACCCGGGCTTCCCTGCGGAGAAAGCCGAAAATTTTGGCCACTGCATCCCCCAGCCCGTTAAAAAAAATAATATCTTCTGCCGTGACCTGGTAGCTGCCTCTCCGGTTGACCTGCTCGGCCAGAAACTCCCGTGTCTCCTGAACACCCGGGGTGGGTACATATCCGTAAGAATAATCGCAGCCCGCCAGATCCTGGATGATTTCCTTGATCCACGGCAGCATCTTTTCCCCTTTTTGAACCGGATCGCCGATGTTTTCCCACGAAATCGGCACGCCCATGGCCTGGATATCCTTGGCGATGGCAACGATTTCACGAATCTCGTAATTTAATTGACCCCAGCCGACATGTTCAATGCTTCTGCGCATGATGTAAATATCCCATTGGAAATAAATGGTTGTACTTCAATTTTCCGAAAATACGATACGCCCTTTAGAAAGAAGGAAAGTGGGCGGCTTCGTCCACCAAAGCGCCCGGGCTCTTCGGGCGCTTTTGAGCGAAAGTTTATATTCTTTCCATGAAACAGGGGTATTGTCAACTTTTCCATGGGTTTTGAGTAAAATATTTTCCCTTCGTGTTGAAAACGGGACAATCTTCCCCCTTTCGATTTATTTGTCGCTGTATAGAAGTTTTCTATAATTCCCGGTTAATCTATTGAGATTAACTATTTGACAAATAAAAAAATTCAATTTTAGATATATCTCAAAACTAAGGCCGCATTGCAGCCGCGGGTTCATTTGATCTGATCAGTTATGGAAAGGGAGGATACGATGAAAAATGTTTTTGCAACAAGATGGGGGATTGTGAGTGTCGGGGCGGTAATCGGCATTATAGCCGCACTGCTCCAGCACTTGGGAAATCCCGGCAACATGGGAATATGCGTGGCCTGCTTTGAAAGAGACATTGCCGGAGCGACAGGATTTCACAGGGCGGATGTGGTGCAATACCTGCGACCTGAAATCATTGGATTTGTGCTCGGTTCCCTGGCAGCCGCACTGATTTTCAGGGAATTTAAGCCCCGGGGCGGATCTGCGCCCATCGTTCGATTTGTCCTGGGCATGTTTGCCATGATCGGGGCGCTTGTATTTCTGGGTTGCCCGTGGCGGGCGATGCTGAGGCTGGCAGGAGGCGACGGAAACGCGATTGCCGGTATCATCGGCCTGATTGCCGGCATATGGATCGGCACAATGTTTTTGAAAAACGGCTATAGCCTGGGGCGGACTCAGAGGTTTTCCACTGCTGCGGGCTGGGTGCTGCCCGCCATTTTTGCGGGGCTTTTTGTGCTGATGCTGATTTTTCCCAGGCCCGAGGCGGCAGGAAAAAGCGGGGTGCTTTTCTACAGCATCAAGGGCCCGGGGGCCGCGTATGCACCGGTTGCAGTTTCTCTTGGCGTTGGGCTTTTGATCGGATTTATCGCCCAGAGAAGCAGGTTCTGCACAATGGGCGCGTTTCGGGACCTGATCCTGTTCCGCCAGATGCACCTGTTTTCAGGGGTGGCAGCCCTGGTGATAACGGCCTGGCTGGCAAACCTGGTACTGGGGCAATTTTCACCGGGATTTGTAAACCAGCCTGTGGCCCACACTCAGCATGCCTGGAATGCCCTGGGCATGGTCCTGGCAGGACTTGCGTTCGCATTGGCAGGCGGATGTCCCGGCAGGCAGTTGTTCCTTTCCGGAGAAGGCGACGGGGATGCAGCGATTTTTGTGCTGGGCATGATCGTGGGGGCTGCGGTTTCGCATAATTTCGGCCTTGCAAGTTCACCCGCCGGAGTGGGGCCCCACGGTATCGCCGCAGTTATTGTCGGCTTGACAGTATGTCTGGCCATAGGCTTTACAATGAAACAGATAAATACCGGAGAAGCAAAATGAGCAATATTGTGGATGCAATAGGGTTGTCCTGTCCCCAGCCGGTACTGATGACCCTGGATGAAATCAAAAAAGCAAAGGACGCGGAGATGGTGGTGCTCGTTGACAATGAGGCTTCCAGGGAAAATGTGGGCCGGGCGGTAGAAAGCCAGGGATGGCATGTGGAAAAGGTTTCAGTGGAAGGCGAAGTCTTTCGAATGGAAATCCGCAAAAGCGCAAGCCAGAGATAAAAAGATGGGCTTGCTTGCCTTTTTGAAAAAAAACAAAAAACCGGCCGGTGTTTCTGGCCGACAGCGGGGGATACTTGTGTTTGAAAACACAAGCGAGGTGATCGCCGCGGAAAACCTCCTTAAAAACCAGGGATGGCAGATCCGGGTAATGGGACCGCCACCTGAGATACGGACAGGATGCGACCTGGTCATTGAATTTCCGGTTATCTCTGAGCTGGAAATCATCAGGGTACTGGAAGCCGCATCAATACGTCCCTTACAGTCAGTGCCGGTGTCAAACGGACTGCTTGAACCGGTAAGTATCTTTTTTGCAAAGAATTATGGAGATTTCCTCATGATCCAGGCGGCAAACATGAAAATCACCGTGCACAAGCCGGACCTGACAGTGGTAAATATTTCCGGCGGCGGATGCCCGGATGTGCCATACCTGGCGGCGCAAATGGTGGGCAGGCGACTGGACGAGGCACCATCGCCGCGTAGTATCGGCCATACGTTATGCGGCTACGCACTTCAACTTGCTTACGAGGAGATTATGCGGAAATGTTCGCGGTAGTCGGCACGGTTCCCGATAAAACTTTCCCCCTGTCAAGCGGGCCGGTCGATTTATCCGCCGATAAACTGATTGTCGGTGAGCTCCAGGTGCCTGTTAACCGGGGAACGGCTGCACTGCTGGCAAGCGCTTTTCAGGTTTGCGAATTTTTTGACACGCAGCCGCCCACCGCCTATCTGGTAGGAGATACCGGAACGGGTGCAGGCAGTCGAAGCCTTTATGCCCACCTTGAAGAAAAATTGGCCGGGCAGAGCTTTACGAGCCTGACGTTTCACTATATCCAGCCGGACGTGGACTGGCATAACCGGGTACTGTTTGCCATAAACAAAATGGCGGAACCGCCGGTTTTAATCGCAGATGCCGGATTTATGTATGCGGCGAAAATGAGCGGGCAGGCCGGTACCTATGAAATTTTTACGCCGGATATCGGCGAGCTTGCGTTTCTGGCCGATGCCGACGCCCCCCACCCGTTCTACACCCGGGGGTTTATATTTCATGAACCGGAACGGGTGCCGGAACTGATCTCCCGGGCGTATACGTATGACAATGCGGCCCGCTATCTCCTGGTCAAGGGCAAAACCGATATCGTTGCGGATGCCGCCGGCGTCATCGGCTCCGTTACGGAACCCGTGGTGCCTTCCATGGAAGCCATCGGTGGCACCGGTGATATTATCACCGGGCTGTTGGCGGCTTTTACCGGGCTCGGCCATGACAGCCGCAAGGCCTGTATTTCTGCGTCGACCGTAGCCCGAATCGCCGGTTCTCTGGCTGCCCCCAACCCGGGCAGTCAGGTGATGGATATTATCAAGCAGATTCCCATGGGCTTGAAGCAATTTTTTGCCAAAAATAATGCCAACTAAAATTATCAAGAAAGGAAAGGAGACGCCGCAATGGATCGCAAAATTCTTTTCATACTGATGGGACTGATTTTACTGCCCTCCCTGGCGGGCGCAGTGGAGCTGTACCGGGACGGGGACGCCTCTTTGAGCGTCGGCTACTGGGGACAGGCATGGTATCAGTACGTAGACCCGGACGATAGCGAGGAATTAAATGATTTCATGATCCGCCGGACCTATTTCAGCGTCAAGGGAACCGCCACGCCAAAACTCAGCTTTTTCATGCATTATGCGGGCGACCGGATCGGTCAGGAAGGGCTCGACAATTCGGGCTTCGGCCTGGGCACCGGACTTGCCCTCCGGGACGCCTGGGTCAACTACAAGGTTTTGGGCAATGATTTCATGATCCAGGCCGGACGCATGTATATCCCGTTTACCCGGAATTACGGCACCACATCCACCAAGGCGCTTTTGACCACAGAGTTGGACTGGGGCCAGGGGGGTATCCGCAGCGGCATTTTTTATCCCAGCAAGGTGGGCCGCGATGACAGTGTCACCTTATGGGGCAATGTATTAGAAGATAAGCTTCAGTACCGGCTAATGGCGGGCGAAGGCGTGGAAGACTTTACAGCGGATGATCCGGAAACAGCAGATATCAATGAAGCCAATGGCAATCCGGACGACAACCTGCGCTTTGCCGGCCGCCTATCCTTTAACTTCTTTGATACCGAAACCGGCTGGTTCAACAAGGGCACCAACCTCGGCCAAAAGAAGATCCTGGCCATCGGCGGGGGGGTCGACTACCAGGAGGACCTTGTATGGGGCGACAAACAGGATGATTATACCGCCTATACCGCAGACATTCACCTGGACATGCCCATGGGCGCCGGCGCGGTGACAGCGGATGCCGCCTACATCGGCGTTGAAAACACGGTCAATGGCATTACGTCAAGTGATTTGACCGCGGGTACAGACGGAGATATCATAACCGGCCAATTGGGTTTTCTGTTCAACCGCAACATCCAGCCCTTTGTCCATGCGGAAGTCATTATGCCCGATGCGAACGGGGCTGAGGACACCAATGTTTACGGCGCGGGCGCAAACTATTACATCAAGGGCCCGGCCAACAAGGTAACCGCGGAATATACGCGGGTCGACAGTGACAATGCCGAAATCGGCGAAACCGATATCATAACCGTGCAGGCCGCCTTCGGTTTTTAAATACACTTATCGGAAAGCTGCAAAGCCGTTCGGCGGCTGATGCCCGCAAATCAGTCGCCGAACGGCCACACTGTAAAAAGACTCTACCCAATGACCCAGCCCGTGATCCGACCGGATATGACCCTGCTCGATATCATCAGCCAGTACCGTGAAACCGAAACGGTTTTCAAAAGCTATGATCCAATCGCCGGGGAATGCATCTGCTGCAATTACCTTTTTGACACCCTTGAGCAAATGGTGGTAAAATGTCATTTAGATATGGCGAAAATTCAGAAGGAACTTGAAGAAGCCATCTCAAAGGCATAAGCTATCTGGCCTGTCTGTCATTGGGGTCACCCTGCACCATAGTTTGCGTAAAGTTTATAAAACCGGGGTGCTCCTGCTACAGAAAATTGGAGCGGGCTGGATCGGCGGGGCGATCCAGCAGGCTGACACAGATCCTGGATAAGCGATAGAAGTGAAAGGACACGACGTGCCCAAAAAGTGCATTCTGCTCCTGTTGGACGGCCTGGGCGACCGCTGCTATGAAAACCTCGGCGGACAGACGCCGCTGCAGGCCGCCCATACCCCGACCTTGGATAAACTGGCAGCAGAAGGCTCGAGCGGACTTTATCATCCCACCGTGCAGGGACAGGCGCTGCCCAGCGAAAATGCGCATTTCTCCCTTTTCGGCTATGATATGGCGGATTTCCCCGGAAGGGGCGCTCTTGAAGCCATCGGCGCCGGGATTGATTTGTTATCCTCCGATGTCGCGCTGCTGGCCCATTTCGCAAGCATCTCCCACAAAGACAATGTATTGCGGCTCGATTGCGGCAAGCCGGATGTGGATGCAAGGTCTCTGGCCGCGTTAACCGCCTGTATTTCATCCTTTGACAGTGAGGACGTGGCGGCAACCTTTCATCCCATCGGCGGGATTCGGGGCATTATAAGACTTCGCGGCGAGGTCTCCCCGCTTGTCACCGATTCGGATCCGATTACCGACGGCCGGCCCCTGTCTGCTGTATTGCCGTGGCAGGACGGCGGAGAGGAAACGGCGGCCGCCCAAAAAACCGCCCGCGTGCTCCGGGGCTACCTGCTGTGGGCTCATGCGCAGCTCTCCACCCATAACGTGAATAAGGCACGGAAAAAACCGGTCAACGCGCTTGTCAGCCAGCGGGCCGGCCGCTTGAAAAAGGTGGTTCCCTTTCGCCGGAAGTATGGGTTGTGCGGCCTTAGCATGGCATCGGGTTTGGTTTACCGGGGACTTGGCAAATACCTCGGCATGGATGTCAGAAAAGTAGAAGACACCGGTGATGCCGGAGCCGATATCGCTGGCCGCCTGCAGGCGGCCTATGCCTGTATCCGGGACTATGATTTTTTGCATGTCCATACCAAAACCCCGGACGAAGCCGCCCATGAAAAGGATCCCATGCTGAAAAAAATGGTGATTGAATCGCTGGATACAGGGATTGGCAGGGCCATCGGCCCGCTTACGGATGACCCGGATATCCTTCTTGTGGTCACCGCAGACCACTCCACCCCGAGCGACGGGCCGCTGATTCATTCCGGAGAAAGCGTTCCCCTTGTTATGGCCGGCAAAGGCGTCAGAAGGGATGCCGTATGCCGGTTTGATGAAATTTGTGCCGCCCAAGGCGCGCTGGGCGGACTTCGGAAAAAAGAAGTCATGTATCTGATCCTGAATTATCTGGATTGCGCCAAACTTGCGTGACTGATGGACACCCCCGAGGATCAGCCGTACTGGCCCGGGGATTATGAGCCGTTTTACCTGGATGTTTCATGAGATACGAAATGTGGATGAACCGATGAACGATGGATTTCAAACCAACCGATCCGCCGCTTTTGATGTGGGCGTCATCCATGGCCGTTTTCAGGTGCTGCACAATGATCATCTGAAATATTTGCTCGCCGGCAAAAAAAAATGTGCGCATCTGGTCGTAGGCATTACCAATCCGGATCCGGTGCTGACCCAAAAAGAGAACAGCGCCCCGGGCAGAGACGACCCGGCGGCCAATCCGCTTACCTATTATGAACGTCAGCTTCTTGTCCGGGCCGTTTTCCGGGAGCAGAAAATCGATACCGATACATACTCCATCGTGCCGTTTCCCGTTAATTTTCCCCAGCTCTACAAGTATTACGTGCCCATGGATGCCGTTTTTTTTCTTACCATCTATGACGAATGGGGGAAAAGAAAGCAGCAATATTTTGCCGACACCGGCCTGGCCACGCATGTGCTTTGGGAGGTGCCGCCGGAGAAAAAGGGGTTGAGTGCCGAAGATATTCGAAAGCGAATGCTCGAAAACACGCCCTGGACGCATCTTGTGCCGCCGGCTGCGGCAAAACTTTATGCAGAATGGAATATCGGCGAACGCCTGGCCCATTTGACGCAGCAATCATAAATTCCTTTCATCCCCTTCGAGCTGAAAAAATTTCTGAATCTGGTTATCCCGTTCGCTCCAGTAAGTAACTGTAACGAGTTGTCGAGTTATTTTTTTATTCTCGCGCAAAGCCGCCAAGAGCGCCAAGAATGGCTTGAAAACTTTGCGTCTTTGCGTCTTGGCGCGAAAATTTGCTGTTACTGGAGTAAATCGGATAAACGGATTTCTGAAAACCTTTGACTGAAAATTCGGCGGCCCACAGTTAAACCCGCAGTCCTTTATCGTCTCGATGATTTCCACCCGATGATTTTCCCCCCTTCCAGCAGTCCTGGCATTGTAATAGAAAAAATCTATCGTAATAATAATTTTTATAGATACAAACAATTTGACCAAAAGCAATGACTGGGTTTATCAGGGATATTTACATCAACTATAAGGGTGAGCCGAGGAGAAAATGATGAATGCATCGGGCAATACAATCGAACCGCTGATCAATGACGGCCTGGCCGGCGAGCCGCCGTCAAAGCGGGTGCTGCAATACGTGCAGTCCCGGAAGCAAAACGGCGCCCCCGTGGTCGGGATCTATTGCGGGTATGCCCCCATTGAGATCATGCAAGCCATGGGAATTGTCCCGGCGGTGCTGTGCGCCTTTTCCAAGGTGCCCATTGAGTCGGCGGAAACCGTGCTGCCCGCAAACCTTTGTCCCCTGATCAAATCGAGCTACGGGTTTATCCAGGAAGGCACCTGTCCGTTTTTCTCCATAGCCGATGCCGTGGTGGCCGAAACGACCTGCGACGGCAAGAAAAAGATGTTTGAACTCATCTCCGAAATCCGACCGATGCACGTGATGGACCTGCCCCAGCTGCCCGATGAAACCGAGGCGAGAAACAACTGGCGGCAGATGATTGTCAAGCTCCAACACTTTCTGGAAACCACCTTTGACAAAAGTGCTGCCGACGCGCAAATCGAAGAGGCCATTCAATGGTCGAACCGGAAAAACCGGCTTGCCCGTGAAATATTTGCCTATGCCGCCCTGTCGCCCCCGGTGATTTCCTGGCGGGAAATCTACGACATCTCCTGGATCGCGCTGCCGGCCACCGGCCCGGATGTGATCGGGCTGCTGGAAGACTGTCTCGAAAAACTCGAAAAGCGGGTCAAAACCGGTGTATCCGTTGCTCGCCCCGATGCGCCCCGCGTCCTGGTCACCGGTTGTCCCATCGGCGGGGATGCCACAAAGATCTTTACCGTCATTGAAGAGGCCGGCGGCGCGGTGGTGGTGCCGGATTCGTGTACGGGGACCAAAGTCTTTAACATTGATTTTGCCGAAAACACGGACGATCCCATTGGGGCACTTGCCGACCGCTACCTCAAAATCCCCTGCTCCTGCATGACCCCCAACACGGGACGGCTAAACGCGCTGTCGGAAATGATTGAGACCTATCAACCCGACGTGGTGATCGACTTTGTCCTGCAGGCCTGCCACGCCTACAACGTGGAATCCTACCGGGTCGGCAGCCATGTCACGGAAAATCACGGCCTTGCCTTTTTGAAGGTGGAAA
>JBNJEA010000036.1:0-25975 GCA_051745395.1 Thermodesulfobacteriota bacterium
GTCCCTGCCAAAGCGCTTTACCCCGTGTGCTTCGATGTGATATGAAAAATGGAATTGTTTTTATATTAAAATGTGGAGATTTTTTTATGCCAGAAAACGACCCGAGAAATCCAGGGGCAAACCAGGGGGACCGGATCGGCGGTTACCGTATTGAAAACATCATTGAAGTCCCTGAAATTGCGGCCTTCTATTATGAACTTTTCCATCCCGCCACCGGCGCCCGGCACATTCACATCAGCCGCCCGGATTCGGAAAACGCCTTTTCCATCGCCTTTAAGACCGTCCCGCGCGATTCGACCGGCATCGCCCATATCCTGGAGCACACCGTGCTCTGCGGCTCATTGCATTATCCGGTGCGCGATCCGTTTTTTTCCATGATGAAACGGAGCCTGAATACCTTCATGAATGCGCTGACCGCATCGGACTGGACCATGTATCCGTTTGCCACCCAGAACAAAAAGGATTTTTACAACCTTTTGTCCGTCTACCTGGATTCGGCGTTTTACCCCAAACTCGACGCGCTGAGTTTCAAGCAGGAAGGCTTCCGCATCGAAGCCGAACCCGATCCAGAGGCCACGGACGGTTTCCGGCTGGTCTACAAGGGCGTGGTCTATAACGAAATGAAAGGCGCCATGTCATCGCCGGACCAGGTCATGGGCCGCAGCCTTCTCAATGCCGTATATCCGGACACCACCTACAGCAACAATTCCGGCGGCCATCCGGCACAAATCCCGCGGCTGACCCATGAGGACTTAATTGCCTTCCACCGCCACCATTACCATCCCAGCAACGCCTTTTTCTACACCTACGGCGATCTGGCCATGGCCCCGCACCTGGAATATATCGAAAACAACATTTTAAAGGATTTTTCCCGGATTGATCCGGAAACCGAGGTGCCATCCCAACCCCGATGGAATCAGCCAAAAACCGCCACCTATACCTACCCCCTCGATCCCGACGAATCGCCGGAGCGCAAATCCCAGGCCTGCGTGGCCTGGCTGACCACCGATATCCGGGACTCATTCGAGGTGCTGGTGTTAACCGTGCTCGAACAGATATTGATCGGCAACCCGGGCTCGCCGTTGAGAAAGGCCTTGATGGACTCCGGCCTGGGCAGCACGCTGTGCGACGGCACCGGCTATGACGCCGAAAACAAGGACACCATGTTCGCCTGCGGTCTCAAGGACGTGGACGCCGATTCCGCCGCGGCCGTGGAAAAGATTGTTTTCGAAGTTTTGACCGATCTCTGTGAAAACGGCATCGACCGCCGCCTCGTGGACACGGCCATCCACCAGATCGAATTTCACCGCAAAGAGGTCACCAATTCCCCGTTTCCCTATGGGCTCAAACTCCTGCTCCGGTTTTGCGGCGACTGGTTTCATCAAGGCGACCCGGCCTCGGCCCTGGAATTTGATTCCCTGATGAACCGCTTTTTCGATGAACTCAACAGCGGTCCCCTGCTGGAAAACCGCATCCGGACCTATTTCCTGGAAAATTCCCACCGCGTCCGGCTCACCCTTGAACCGGACCGGGAACTGGCGGCAAAGGAAAGCCGGCGGGAAGCCGAAGAACTCGATCAGATCAAGGCCCGCTTGTCCAGAACGGAAATCGAACAGCTCCAAAACGATGCCGAAAAACTGGTGCAACTGCAGGAATCCGAAGAAGACGTTTCCAGCCTGCCGACCCTGGAAATCGAAGACATTGCCAAGGATATCCGCATCGTCGAACCCAGCCGGATCATAGACGAGCCGGCCACGTATTGCTACGCCCAGCCCACGGCCGGTATTTTTTACTATACCGCCGCCATCGGGTTGCAGCCCCTGCCGCCGGATTTGGTTTCACTGGTGCCTTTTTTCTGCTACGCCCTGACCCGTACCGGGACCAACGCCTATGATTACGTGGAACTGGCCCGCCGCATCGATCAGTACACCGGCGGTCTCGGATTTTCCGTGTCGGCCGGCAACCGGTTTACCGAAGCCGAAAACATGTCCATGCCCATGCTGTCGATGTCCGGGAAATGCCTTTCCCGCAATATCGACAACATGTTCGAATTGCTCAATCAACTGCTGACCGGCTATTCCTTCTCCGATGTAAACCGCTTGAAGCATCTGCTGCTCGAAATCCGGTCCGATCTCGAGTCCTCGGTGATCCATAACGGTCATCGGCTGGCGATTTCGCTTGCGGCGAGAAATTTTTCCGTGAGCAACGCGTTAAACGAAACCTGGCACGGTATCCACCAATTAAAAACCATCAAGGAACTGACCGAAGATCTCTCCGAACAACGGCTCAAAGACCTGGCCGACAACCTGTACCGCATCGCGGATGCTCTTTTTTACCGAAACAACATCAAAACCGCGCTCATCGGAGAACAGGCCGACATCGACACCGCCACAGACCGCGCAGCGGCCCTTTATAATCAACTCGGCACCCGGCCGCTGGCGGGATTTGATCCCCCCGAGTTTGCACTGGAGAATCAGATGCCCTATGAAGGCTGGAGCACCTCCACTGCGGTCTCTTTTGTGGCCAAGGTCGTTGCCGCCCAGCGGATGGATCATGCGGATGCTCCGGTGGTGGCGGTTATCAGCAAATTGTTGAAATCGATGTTTCTGCACACGGAAATCCGGGAAAAAGGCGGGGCCTATGGCGGCTTTTCGGTCTATCAGCTCGAATCCGGTCTGTTTTATTTCGGCTCCTACCGCGACCCCCACATCGTCAACACGCTGGGCGTATACGAGGCGGCCGCCGATTTTCTGATCCACGGCGACTATGACGACGAAGATATCAAAGAGGCCATACTGCAGGTATGTGCCGACCTGGACCGGCCGGATTCACCGGGCCATGCGGCATCCAAAGCCTTCTACCGCCAATTGATCGGCCTGTCCGACGATTTGCGCAAACAGTTTAAGGAACAAACCCTTACCGTCACCCGGCAACGGGTCCTGGAAGTCGGCAGCAAATACTTTGCCGGCCACAACGAGCAATCCGCCATTGCGGTCATATCCAGTGATGAAGGGTTAAAATCCGCCAACAGCCGCTTGAAGGCGCCGCTGGCCGTATACCGGATATAAAAATAAGGGGGAGGGGGGCGGGTATAAGGTATAAGGTATAGGGTGTAAGGCGGCGAATACCGCCTTACTCCGGCTCTTCTTTTAGTAGCGCCCGCAGTTTTTCCGCCGCAGTCCGGGACAGCGTTTCCTTGGCCAGGGCGATATCAATGGTCTGGCGCCCGAGGGACTTATACAGCGGCAACAAGGTGGGCGCTTTTTCCCGGATCTGGTCGACATGCGCCTCGACGACGGTGGTATCGCCGCGGGCAATGGGGCCGGTCAAAGCGCGGGGCACCCCAGAATTTTCAATATTGCCGAGGGTGCCGTTGATCAGGGGCTTTAAAATCTGATAAACGTTCGACGACCGGACCCCGGAGGCAAAAAGCAACTGAAAGGCCAGGTTCATCAAGGTGACCAGGTAGTTCGACGCCACCACCGCAGATGCATGGTAGAGCATTTTGCTTTCGGTATGGATTTCAAAAGGCGTGGCCCCCAGGGCTTCGGCCACCGCCCATGCGCTTTGAACCGCGGCGGTGTCGCCTTCAATGCCCATCATGATGCCGGCAAAGGGGTTTGCTTCCATTTCCTCGGCGGCAAAACTCTGCAGCGGGTGCATGCTGCCGGTTTTGCCGCCCGCCGAGTTGACGGCCGACAGGATTTCGGATGAAAGCGCCCCGCTGCAATGCAGCACAACCGCGCCCTCCTTAACCCCCTGATGCTCGGCAATCCGGCTGGCCGTATCCGAAATGGCGTGATCCGGCGTGCTGATAAACACAATATCTGCGGCATCGGTTATCTCCCAGGGATTGCTCGACACCTTGCCGCCGAATGCCGCCGCCTCTGCCCCCCGCTTGGCCGAAGCCAGCGTGCGGCTGGCAAAACCGACGGGCCGGTAACCGGCTTTTGTCAGATGCCTGGCCAGTGAAATGCCGACACGACCACAACCCACAACTGCAAACTTGGTTTTCATACGCCTCACCTCCGTCTCACCTAAATTGAGCGCTCAATTCAGGTGTCATAAACCGCCCCGTTCACCGCTTATTGTATTGCGAAATATAACGGTTTTACGGTTCCTTGTCGATAGCAGCGGCGGCCGCGTTGGCGGACAAAAATAAAACGAACGCTCGTTTTTTAAATTGACAGATCCGTTTTCACCTACTATTGGTAAAGGCATCAAATCTTTTGGAAAAATGAGAAAAAACCAAATGCATCCCCATATTGCCGTCATCGCTGAAACCGGATCCACAGGGATCCGCCCGGTAACCGAGGAGGCCGTCGCCTGTGCCGAACAAATCGCCCAGCAAATCAATGGCACCATTTCCGTTTACGTGCTCGCCGATGATCCGGCACCGGGCATGGAGCAAATCAGCAACGCAATCGACACCCACCAGGTAATCGGCATTGTCGCGGAGGGGTTGACAACATACAATGCCGAAACCTATCGGGCCGTGCTGGTCCGGGTGCTGTCTGAAATCGAACCGGCATATGTCGTCATTGCCCACACCGCCCGGGGGATCGACTTTGCCCCGGCGCTGGCCGCCACGCTCGACGGCACCTGCATTGCAGGGGTGGAAAAAATGGAAACCGCCGCCGCAGGGCCGGTATTTGCCCGAAGTATTTTAAACGGCAAAAAAACAGCCCGGATTCGCCCCGACACGCGGCCTGCGGTAATCACGGTTTCACCGGGCATGTTTCGACCGAAAAGCCCGCAGCAGCAAACAGCGGAAAAAAATACCCGAACAAGACCCGTTTCCCATACCCCCGTACAAATCCGGCCCCTCGGGGTCAAGCCGGCTGCTGCCGACACCGGCTCCTTAGATACGGCCGATGTCATCGTGGCCGCCGGAAACGGCATCGGCGAGGAGGCCAACCTGGCTTTGGTCCAGCGCCTGGCCTCGCATTTTTCCAAATCCGCCGTTGCCGGCTCCCGCCCGGTCTGTGACAAACAGTGGCTGCCATACAACCGCCAGGTCGGCGTCACCGGAGCCGTGGTCCGCCCGCGGCTCTATATCGCCTGCGGCATTTCCGGGGCCAGCCAGCATGTCGCCGGTATTCGGGAAGCCGGTTTTATCGCGGCCATCAACCGCGACCCGAATGCCGCAATTTTCAATACCGCCGATGTCTGTATCGTCGAGGAGCTGGGAGTTTTTCTGCCTATCCTATCCGAGCAAATCATGGAAAGCAGGGCCTGACAGATTTTACTACGGCCTCAATACGGACTGCCCCCGGGATCGCGTAGTCAAACTACCGGCCACATCTTTATTGTGTCAAGCAAATAAACGTGATATGGATAAGGTCATCGCCATCCATACAATTCGTCGATTTAATTTGTTTTATGAAGACTGACAGGCAATTGCGTGATATATACGCCGCGTTATATGATGCTTTCGGCCCGCAGCACTGGTGGCCCGCAGATACCGTCGATGAGATCGTCATCGGGGCCGTTTTGGCACAGAATGTGGCCTGGCGCAATGTAGAAAACGCCATTGCGCAATTAAAAGCCCATCGCATGCTTACACTTTCCGCCATTGCTGAAGCCGATGTCGCCGAAATCGCCCCTTTGATCCACTCCACCCGCTTTTACAACCAGAAAGCCGGGCGATTGAAAGCATTGACCCGCTTTTTGCACCATCACGGCCAAAACGGGGACCCCGTCCGGATGCTGCAGCAACCCACCGGGTGGCTGCGGGCAAAACTGCTGGCTCTCAAGGGCTTTGGCGAAGAAACGGTGGATTCGATTCTGTTGTATGCCGGCGGCCACCCCGTGTTTGTCATCGACGCCTACACCAGGCGTATTTGCGCACGTGCGGGTTTGGCGGAAACCAATATTTCCTACAACCGGCTGCAACAATTTTTCATGGACCGTCTGCCGGCAGATACAGCGCTGTATAATGACTATCATGCCCAACTGGTTTACCTGGGCAACACTTGTTGCAAAAAAAATAAGCCGCGATGCCATCAATGCCCCATTGATCGGTATTGCAGCCAAATCTTGGACCATTGACCACTGGCATTTCCTATGAGCCGAAAACACCTTTCCGAACAACAAATCGACCAACGCATCGAATATCTGCAAACCCGTCTGGCGTATCTGGAGGAACAGGACCGCAAATTCCGTCTTATCACGGAACACATCCCGGACCTGATCTGGTTTATCTCCGCCGAACGCTTGTGCGTGACCTACATCACCCCTTCGGTGGAAAAGCTGCTCGGCTACACGCCCGAGGAAGTCTTACATCTTGATTTCAAGGACATTCTCATCCCGGAGTCCTATACATTTGCCATCAACTATCTGCTGGAAGAACTCGAACGCATCCGGGCCGGCCAAAGCCATCCGTCCAAGGTCCATACATTTGAAATCGGCTACATCGCCAAGGACCAATCCACGGTCTGGGCCGAAATCACCGCCGTGGGCTACCTGGACCGGGAGGGGCAATTCCGGGAAATCCTCGGGGTCTCGCGCGACATCACCGAACGGAAAAAGGCCGAAGAAGCCCTCAAGCACAGTGAAGAACGCTACCGTACCCTGTTTGAAACCTCCATGGACGCCATCTATATCACCTCCACTGACGGCCGGTTTATCGAAGCCAACCCCGCCGCCGTTGAACTGTTCGGCTTTGACAGCAAGAAGGCATTGATGCAGACGCCGATCCAGGACATGTACCTTGACCTCGAACAGCGAAGGGCCTTCCAAACTGAAATTGAAACCCAGGGCTTTGTCAAGGACTTCCCGGTCCGGTTTCAAAAAAGGGACGGCACACCAATGGATTGCCTGCTGACCTCGACCACATGGCAGTCCGAAGACGGCACGGAAAAAGGCTACCAGGGCATTATCCGCGACATCACCGAACAAAACCGGCTGAAGGCCCAGCTGCTTCAGGCCCAGAAGATGGAAGCCGTGGGAACCCTTGCCGGCGGCATTGCCCACAACTTCAACAACATTTTAATGACCATCCAGGGCAATACCTCCTTGATGCTGATGAAGACCGACCCGGAACATCCGCATTATCAGAAACTGCAGAAGGTCGAGCAATATATTGAATACGGCTCCGAATTGAGCAACCAGTTGCTCGGTTTTGCCCGGGGCAACACCTCGGAGATGAAAAAATCCACCGACTTGAACCGGCTGATCAAAAACAGCGCCCACATGTTTTCCCGGTCCAAAAAAGAAGTCACCGTGGAAACCGATCTCGGGGAAACACTATGGCCGGTCTCCGTGGACCAGGGACAGATCGAGCAGGTGCTGATGAACCTGTTTGTCAACGCGTGGCAGGCCATGCCGGAAGGCGGCAAAATCAGCGTGGAAAGCAGAAATATTGAACTTTCCGAATACCAGCTCGCCCCTTACCAGGTCCGGGCGGGCCGGTATGTCAAAATCTCGGTGGCCGATATGGGAGTGGGCATGGATGCCGAAACCCGCGAAAAGGTTTTTGACCCGTTTTTTACAACCAAAAAACACGGCGAAGGCACCGGGTTGGGGCTTTCCACGGTATACGGCATCATCAAGCAGCATGAAGGCTACGTCAACGTCTACAGCGAAGTCGATGAGGGCACGACCTTCAAGATTTACCTGCCGGCAGTGGAAAAAGCCGATCAACCCGATGCCGCGCCCTTCCAACCCGAAGCCCCCCTTTCCGGCAATGAAACGATCCTGTTGATCGATGACGAACCAATCATCAAGGAAACCGGCCAGACCATGCTCGAAGAACTCGGGTATTTTGTGCTAACCGCCGAAAGCGGACAGGCGGCCGAATCCATTTTCCGGGAAAATGTCAACACCGTGGACCTGGTAATACTCGATATGATCATGCCGGACATGAGCGGAAGCGACACCTATGACCGGTTAAAAACCATCGATCCGGACGCCTGCGTGTTGCTGTCATCCGGCTACGGATTAAACGGCCAGGCCACGGCGATTCTGGACCGGGGCTGCAACGGCTTTATTCAAAAACCGTTTAATTTGACCGAGCTTTCACGGAAAATACGGGAAATACTGGATGGGGGATAAGGTATAGGAGATAAGGTGTGAGGTGTGAGGTGCAAGGTATAAGGTGTGAGGTGCAGGGTGTGAGGTGCAGGGTGTGAGGTGCAAGGTTTGAGGTGCAGGGTATAAGGCTTGAGGTTTGAGGTGTAGGGGATGGTTTAAGAATTCAAAACCTCCGGGGCGCAGCGGCACAAGTCAACGCGATGAAAAGCTGCTTTCTGCAATTTGGTTGTCCGGTTTACGCCACTTAAACAGCCACTGCATTTTCGCGCAAAGACGCGAAGGCGCAAAGTTTTAAAGCCCTCTATACCTTACACCTCACACCTTACACCTCATACCTCATACCTTACACCCTTTTACCCCCCCCCAGCAAACCGGCATTTTCTGATGCAGCACCGCGGCAATATGGCCGTTGAAATAACGGTGCTCGATTGCCCAGCTGCGGCCTGCAAGATCACAATGGAGATGATCCCCATCGATGATTTGGGTAATCCGGCACCGGAAAATATCGGCATACCGGCCGCCCACCGCCTTGACCACGGCCTCTTTGGCCGTCCAGAACCGGAAAAACCAAGCACTTTTATCAACGGCACCGGCCGGCATTAATTGCCATTCCCCGTCATCTGCGATTTTTTCAAACAACTTTTCGCTGACCGGCCGAATCACTTCCACGTCAATGCCCACGGAAAACGGCGCCACCACACCGGCCACCATACTCGGTTTATGGGACAGCGACCAATAGCAGCCGTTTTCCGGAACCGGACATCCGTTTTCATCGGTTGCCAGGCGCGCCAGCCGGATGCCGGCCTTTTCCGCAGACATTCTTACGGCCTGCCGGGCGCAGTCGCTTAGAAACGCTTTGCGCTGCCGGCCGGCCAGGGTCTGACGGTCATGAGAGACGGGCAACAGGATGGGAAACAGGCAATGCACGGCAATAAACGCCCCTGCCCCATCCCTGCCCCAAAAAATTTCGGGGCAGGGATAAAGGCTTTATAACAGGGTTTTTCCTGTTACTCGCTGTCAAACGTAATAATGATATCAGCCACCGTCGCCCCCTTGCCTTCTTCATGGACGAACAGCGGGTTGATATCAAGCTCCTTGATCTGGGGGATATCGGTGACCAGGTTCGACAGGCCGACCAGCAGTTGTTCCAGTTTTTCAATGTCGGCCTTGGGCTTGCCGCGAAAGCCCGTGAGCATCTCAAAGCCGGTGATGCTCGTGATCATGCGCCGCGCATTGTTGCGCCCGATGGGGGCCAGCCGGAAGGTGACGTTTTTAAACAGCTCCACGTAGATGCCGCCGAAGCCGAACATGATCAAATGGCCGAATCCCGGGTTTTTATTGACACCGAGAATCACCTCCTGGCCGGCCGGGGCCATTTTCTGTACCAGCACGCCGTCGATCCGGGCATTGGGATTGTAGGAAGCGGCATTTTGCATGATTTGGGCATAGGCGTTTTCCACCGCCTGCCGGGTTTTGACATTGACCACCACCCCGCCGGCATCCGACTTGTGCAGAATCTGGGGCGAGGCGATTTTCATGACCACCGGGTAGCCAATGTCATCGGCGATGTCGCCGGCGTGTTCCGCAGATGCAGCCACGTCCATGGGCGGCAGGTCAAACCCGTAGCATTTCAAAAGCGCCGCGCCGTCGTATTCCCCCAGCACGGTTTTGCCGGCATCCTGGTGGTCTTTGACGATCCGGGCCGCTGTTTGCCGGTCAAATGAAAGCTCAAATTGCGGCAGAATCGTGCGGGTCAGCCATCGGGTGGCTTCATAGAGCTTGCCCATGGCCCGGGCTGCATTTTCCGGAAACGAATACACCGGCACATGGTTTTCCAGCAGGTAATCCACCCCCGCCGAGACATCGACGACCCCCATGAACGAGCAGACGATGGGCTTTTCGGTCTTTTTATAAATGGAGACAATGGCCTTGGCCGTGCCGATGGCATCGGTCATGGACTGTGGGGTTAAAATCATCAACACCCCGTCAACCCCCTCATCGCTGATCACGGCCTCCAGGGCATGGGAATAGCGGTCACTGGAGGCATCGCCGATGACATCGACGGGATTGTGAAAGTTCGCCGTGGGCGGCAGGTACTGGCGCAGAAGCTTGTCGGTTTCCGGGCTGAACCGGGCCAGCTGCATGCCCGAAACTTCCGTCATATCCGTGGCGATGATGCCGGGGCCGCCGGCGTTGGTGATAATGGCCACGCGGTTGCCCGTGGGCAGTCGGCGGGCGGCAAATGCGCTGGCATAATCAAACAGGTTGTCCACCGTGTCGACCCGTATAATTCCGGATTCATTAAAAATCGCATTGTATACGGCCTCCGTCCCGGCAATCGATCCGGTATGCGAGGAAGCCGCCTGGGCCCCGGCGGCGGTTTTGCCGGACTTGATCACCAGTATCGGCGTGGGGCGGTGCCCGGAAGTGATGTGCTTGACCGCTTCGATAAAGCCTTCACGCATCCGGAGTTCTTCCATGTAAATCATGATCACGTGGGTTTCCGGGTCCTTGTGGTAATAGCGCAGCAAATCGAGTTCATCCACATCCGCCTTGTTGCCGATGGAGACGAACTTGGAAAAACCGAATCCCCGGGATTTGGCAAAATCAAGCACAGAGGTGCACAACGCGCCGCTCTGGGAAATAAAGGAAATGTTGCCCTTGACCGGCATATGCGTGGAAAAGCTGGCATTTAACCGCACGTCTTCGCTCGGATTGATCACGCCCAGGCAGTTGGGGCCCACGAGCCGAACACCGGCATTTCGGCAGATTTCGGCAATCTGGTCCTCGATTTCGGCGCCTTCCCCGCCGACTTCCCGGAAACCGGCCGAGACGATGACGATGCCTTTCACGCCCTTTGCCACACAGTCCTTAACCGCCGCCAGCGCCCGCTGGGGCGGCAGAATGATCATGCCCTGGACGATATCAACGATGATATCGTCCAGGGTGGCGTACGCCGGCACGCACAGAATGGATCGGGCCTTGGGGTTGACCGGATACAGGATTCCCTGGAATTCGCCCCGCAGCAGGTTGGCGAATATATCGTGGCCGACCTTGCCTTTTGTCGACGATGCGCCGATAACGGCCACCGATTGGGGTTGAAAGATGGCGTCGAGTTTTTCCATTTTATTCTCCTTTCCCGGCCTGGTGCCCGCTTTCTGCCATTTCCGATTGGATTTCGAGTATCTTCTGGTAAATTTCGTTTTTCGACATATGATAATCCCCGGCAAGCTGACTGGCAAGCCTGGACGGCGTCATCCGGCCCAGGGAAAGCTGCTCCCGGATTTCCGCAGCCAGGGCCTCGGCCCCCGCTTTGATCGGCTGGCGGCCGCCGGCAACCAGCACGGTCACCTCGCCTTTGATCCGGCCACGCGGCGCCATCATGTCAATGAGTTCACTGACCGGCCCCCGGAGAAACTCTTCGTGCACCTTGGTCAGCTCCCGGCAAACCACGGCATGGCGATCGCCCATCTGCGAAAAGACGGCCCGGAGCAGGTCCATGAGCCGATTCGGCGATTCATAGAATATCAATGTTTCCCGGCGCATGGAAAGCTCCTGGAGCAACTGATCGCGCTTGTTCTTTTTCCTCGGCACAAAACCGATGAAACAAAAGCGATCCGACGGCATGCCGGCGGCCGAAAGGGCGGTGGTCGCAGCCGATACTCCCGGAATCGGGACAACCGGGATGCGGTTTTCAATGGCGGCGGCCAGAACGCGGTAGCCGGGATCGGATACCGTCGGGGTGCCGGCGTTTGAAACCAGAGCCACGGATGCGCCGGATTTGAGCTTTTCGATCAGAAAGCCGGCACGCTCGGCTTCATTGTGTTCGTGACAGGAAATCAGGCGGGTCTGCTGCACCTGGAAACGGGCCAGCAGCCGGCTGGTGTGACGGGTATCTTCGGCGGCGATGTAATCGACGGATTTCAATACCTCCAGTGCCCGCAACGTGATATCGCCGAGGTTTCCGATGGGCGTGGCCACGATATAGAGCACACCGCCCGTCCGGTTTTGCTCCCCGTTATCCATAGGCGATCTCGAAGGCATTGCGGATGACATCGACTCTGGGGCTGTCGGCTTGGCTGGAAACGGCCACCACGTCGAAACGCGATTTTTGATGCATCTTGCCGGCGGCTTTGAGATAGCCGAGGGCCACCTTGGAAATTTGTCTCTGCTTGGCGGAATTCACCGACGCCGCGGCACTGCCGAACCGATCCGAATGCCGGGCCCGGACCTCGACAAACACCAGGGTATCGGCCTCCGTGGCGATGATATCGATTTCGCCGAAACGGTTGCGGTAATTGGTCTCTATGATACGGTAGCCCATTTTAACGAGCGCATCGGCCGCCAGGGTTTCGCCGAACCTGCCGTATCGCTGCCGCTGCTTTGACATCGATATCCCCTCGTCTATTCCGCGCCGCCACAGATCATGGGATCGATCATGTGATTTTAAAACAGCTTTTCCTGCCGGTATTGCGGACAGACCCCCCGGAAGGACTGCCGATGGATGGGACAGCAGCCGTTTTGACGGATTGCAGCCACATGGGACTTGGTGGCATAGCCCTTGTGGGAGGAAAACCCGTATTCGGGGTATTCCTCCGCATACCGCACCATCATGCGATCCCGGGTAACCTTGGCCACCACCGACGCCGCAGCAATGGATATACTCCGGCTGTCGCCCTGGGCGATGGGCTGCTGTTCAATGGAAACAGGGATGGCAAACGTGCCGTCAATCAGGACGAAATCGGGGCCGGGCAGCAGGTTGCCCACGGCCATGGCCATGGCGGCAAGCGAGGCCTGCAAAATATTGATCCGGTCGATTTCAACCGGATCCACAATGCCAATGCCGATGGTAAGGGCTTGTTCGTAAATGCGATCAAACCACCGGCTGCGCTGCTTGGCCGTGAGTTTCTTGGAATCGGTCAACCCGCCGCCGGAAAACGCCGCCGGCAGGATGACGGCTGCCGAGACCACCGGCCCGGCCAGCGGCCCCCGGCCGACTTCATCGGCCCCGGCGATCCGAAAAAATCCGTTCTGCCGGGCCTGATCTTCAAAGGCCCGAACCGGTTCCCCGTTGGCCGTCATCTGCAACCCGATATCGATTGCGGTTTCAACGCTATTTCCGCCGCAGCTTCATCCGGGCCGCCTTTTCCTTCAGGCCGCGCAGGTAGTAAATCTTGGAGCGGCGGACCCGCCCTTTTTCCACGATTTCGATTTTGTCAATGGCCGGTGAATGCATCGGGAAAATCCGTTCCACCCCGATGCCATAGGAGACCTTGCGAACGGTAAAAGAGGCATCCGTGGTGCCGCTGCGCTTGCTGATGACAACGCCCTGGAAAACCTGAATCCGTTCCTTTTCCCCTTCCCGGATCCGGACATGAACTTTTACCCGGTCGCCCGGGGAAAAGTCGATTAAATCCATTCGAAGCTGTTCTTTTTCGATCTGCTTGATCACGTCCATGATAACCTCTCCTTGCTCGACTCCGGCCAAAACTCTTATGACTGGATCCGTTATTTGTTTATCTGCCAAAAAGCCTGTCTAATATAATCGCTGCCGCCGACCGGACGGAAAGATGATTGTACCCGGTCCCGCCGTCTATGGGCGCCAGCACGTAATCGACCTCTTCCATGAATGGGCCGGTAAATCCCCACGCCGTGCCCAGCGCCAGGATGTAGGTCCATTCGTTTTGCCCCAGCATCTGCCGGAATTCCGGAAAAGCAAGCCGGCCTTTTTTTTTTGCGGCGCTGGTGGCCACCAGTTTGGTATCGCGGCCGGAAATTTCCGCAATTTCGGCCACCGCCCCGGCCAGGGTGGTTTTGATCCGGATCAGATCCAGGGCCTTTCCCCGATGCGGGTTGTAGACCGAGCCGACACCGTCCTGCCAGTGGGCCGTAATCTTGTGGGCCAGCGCCTGCTGATCCTGCAGGGGCGTGACCACGTAAAATCCGGCAATGCCGTATGTCCGGGCGGCCCGGGCGATGTCGTGGAGATCAATACTGGTGATCGCCGCGGCGATGGTGTCGCCCCGCTTGTTTTTCACCGGGTAGTGTATCAGGGCCAGATACAGGTTACGCGGTGATAAGGGTTTCAAGGTAGCGGCACCATTTCTGTAAAATCGCTTTTTCCCGGTCGCTTAGGTCCTTTTGCTCCAACAGGTCCGGCCGCTTCAAAAAGGTACGGATCAACGCCGATTCCAGCCGCCAGTCTTCAATGGCGGCGTGATTGCCGGAGCGCAGCACCTCGGGAATGGCCTTGCGGCCAAACACCGGCGGCCGGGTGTAATGCGCATGTTCGAGCAGCGTATCGGAAAACGAATCCATGGCTGCCGAATCTGCGTTTCCAAGTGCGCCGGGCACCTGACGGGTCACGGCATCGATGACCACCATAGCGGCCAGTTCCCCGCCGGTTAACACGTAATCCCCGATGGAGATCTCCTCATCGATATAGTCTTCGCAGAGGCGTTCGTCAACCCCTTCGTAGCGGCCGCATACAAAAATAAGTCCCTTGCATTGGGCAAGGGACTTGGCCGTCTGCTGATCAAACCGTCGCCCCTGGGGCGACAGCAAAACCGTGGCGGCACCGGGCTGATCCTGCTTTGCCGCGTCAATGGCGGCGGCCAGGGGTTCGGGTTTCATCACCATGCCGGAGCCGCCGCCATAGGGCCGGTCATCGGTTTCCTGGTGCCGGCCGCCGGCAAAATCCCGGATGTTGACCGAGTCGATGGCAATGGTTTTTCTTTCCAGCGCCCGCCGGATGATGCCGTGAGAGACAAAGGCATCCAGCATTTCAGGAAAGATTGTCAACACCGTAAATTTCATCTTCCCTGAAACCCTTTACAATCCCTCCGGCAGCGCCACGCGCATGGTATTGGCCGCGATATCGATGTCGATGACAATGCTGTCAATCGCCGGAATCAGCGTTTCCCCGCCGTTGTTTCGGACCACGAAAACATCGTTGCTGCCGGTTTCAATCATCGAGGCCACCTGGCCGATAAACCCCCGATCGCCTGCATAGACGTCTAAGCCGATCAGATCGCACCAGTACCATGTGTCCGATCCCGGTTCCGGCAGTGCCGACCGGGGCACAAACACCGCGCATCCCACCAGGCGCTCGGCGGCCTCGCGGCGGTCGATCCCCTCGAAAGCCATGCGGAGCATGTTTTTATAAGGCTGGACCTTTTGTACCGTATACGCCCTGTACGAACCGTCGGGCCGTTTGACTGTCACGGCTTTGCCCGGGCGGAAAGGCTCTGTGGATTCCGCGTAGGAATAGAGCTTGACCTGCCCCCGGATGCCGTGTACACCCGCAATTTTTCCGATTTCGAGGATATCTTCCGGATTCATATCCCCGACTCATACCCTTATTCTTCGACGATTTCAAGCACCGTGCGCTTTTTCACCTTTGCGGATGCCGCATTTAATATGGTGCGCATCGCACGGGCTGTACGACCCTGTTTTCCGATCACTTTGCCCAAGTCTTCCTTGGCCACCTTGAGCTCCAGCACCGTTGTTTGGTCCCCCCCGACTTCCGTCACGATGACTTCTTCAGGATTGTCCACAAGCGCCTTGGCAATGTACGTGATCAGATCTTTCATAGGTCCGTCTCCTTTAAAATGGCTGCTGGGGAAATTGGGGTTAAGGGATCAAATCCGTATGGCTACGCCGAATTCGATGCCGTATAAAACCCCTGCTTTTTCAACAGGCTGTTGACCGTATCGGTCGGCAGCGCCCCTTTATCGAGCCACCGGGCGATCCGCTCGTTTTTCAGCGTGACCTGCGTCGGTTCGACCATGGGGTTATAGGTGCCCACGGTTTCAAGAAACCGGCCGTCTCTCGGACACCGGCTGTCTGCCACCACAATGCGATAAAATGGTTTTTTCTTTGCGCCATGTCTGGCCAATCTGATTTTTACTGACATAAACCCGTTTCTCCTTGGACTAGAAAGGCATCATGCCGCGGGGCATTCCGCGCATCATACCGCCCTTGTTGACTTTTTTGAGCATCTTTAAAACCTGGTTGTAATTTTTCAACAGCTTGTTTACATCCTGGACCGTTGTGCCGCTCCCCCTGGCAATCCGCTTGCGCCGGCTGCCGTTGATGACATTGTGCCGGCGCCGTTCATAAGGGGTCATGGAATTGATGATGGCCTCGATTTTGACAAGCTCGCCGTCATCGACGTCCATGTTTTTAAACTGCTTGCTTTTGCCGACCCCGGGAATCATCTTGAGCAGATCGCCGATGGAGCCCATCTTCCGCACCTGCGTCATCTGGTCGCGAAAATCCTCGAGGGTAAACTCGTTTTTCTTTAGTTTCTTTTCAAGATCGGCCGCCTGTTTTTCATCCACGGTGCTCTGGGCTTTTTCGATAAAGGAAAGCATATCGCCCATGCCCAGAATCCGGGAGGCCATCCGGTCGGGATGAAAAGCTTCCAGGGCGTTGGTCTTTTCCCCGACGCCGATGAACTTGATGGGCTTGCCGGTCACCGCCTTGATCGACAACGCCGCCCCGCCGCGGGCGTCGCCGTCCATCTTGCTCAAAATCACCCCGCCGACATCGAGTGCCGCATCAAAGGACTCGGCAATATTGACCGCATCCTGGCCGGTCATGGCATCTGCGACCAGCAAAATATCGGACGGCTGGATCGTCTTTTTAATCCCGGCCAGCTCGTCCATCAACTCCTGGTCGACGTGGAGCCGTCCGGCGGTATCTAAAATCAGGGTGTCGCACCCCTGGGCGACAGCTTCGGCCTTGGCCTTGCGGCCGATTTCCACCGGGTCCATATCCGTAGTGGAGGCAAAGACCGGCACGGAAAGCTGGCCGCCGAGTTTCTGCAACTGGTCAATGGCCGCCGGCCGGTAGACGTCCACGGGCACGAGGTAGGGTTTTCGGCCCTCTTTTCGCAGGTGTACGGCTAGCTTGCCCGCCGAGGTGGTTTTCCCGGAGCCCTGGAGGCCGACGAGCATCACCGTTGCCGGCGAGGGGCCGGATAAATCGAGGTCTTCGTTTTGCGCCCCCATCAGGGAGGTCAACTCGTCGTTGACGATCTTGATGACCTGCTGGGCAGGGGTGAGGCTCGCCAGCACTTCCTGGCCGAGGGCCCGGGATTTTATCTCGGCGATCAACTGCTTGACCACCTTGTAATGGGCATCCGCCTCCAGAAGGGCCATGCGGACTTCGCGAAGGCCTTCCTCGATATTTTTTTCGGTAAGCTTGCCGTGGCCCTTGAGTTTTTTAAAAACCCCGTCTAATTTGTCGCTTAAATTATCAAACATAGTCCAGATTCAACGCTGCCAGGGAAAAATTAATCTCGTAAGGCTAATATTTGCGCATTGCCATGTCAAGCATAATGATATAATATCATTATAATAATATGTTTTTCATAGGTCGGCAATTAAAAATTAAAGACAGTACCACCGTTTTCTTCTTGAAAACGTGACCTGTAATATAAGATTTAAATGCAATGCTTACAACCAAAATGGTCTCACAATTGGAAAAAACAGATATTGTCGAACTCGAGCGGGACGAACTGGTCCAATGGTTCGCTGCGCGGCGACAACCGGCATTCCGCGCCGAGCAGGTCATGAGATGGATTTACGGGCAGAAAGCCGCGGCCTTTGACCAGATGACGAACCTGGGCAAAACCCTGCGCCAGGAACTGGATGCGCATTTTACCATTCTGCCGATGACTGTTGCCACGGAAAAAACCGCCCCGGACGGTACCCGGAAATTTCTGTTTGAACTCAATGACGGCAATTACATTGAAACCGTGCTGATCCCGGAACGCGATCACTACACGCTCTGTATTTCCACGCAGGTCGGATGTGCCATGGGCTGCCGGTTTTGCATGACGGCAACCACCGGCTTGACCCGAAATCTTACCAAGGGCGAAATCGTCGGTCAGGTAATGGCGGCGCAGATCCGGGTCCCGGACGACCGGCGGCTGTCCAACCTTGTTTTAATGGGCATGGGCGAGCCGCTGGCCAATTTTGACAACGTAATGCGGGCCATCCGGATTATCACCGACGGCCATTACGGCATGCAGTTTTCCACCCGGCGGGTGACGCTTTCAACGGTGGGGCTGGTGCCGCGGCTGGCCGAGCTGGCCGCGGCCAGCAAAATCCGGCTGGCCGTATCCCTAAACGCCGCAGACAACGCCACCCGGGACATGCTGATGCCGGTCAACCGGCGTTATCCCATAGAGGCGCTGCTCGAAGCCTGCGCCAAGTATCCCATGGCCGCGCGGGACAAGATCACCTTTGAATACATCCTGATCAAGGACGTAAACGACAGCGCGGCCGATGCCCGGCGGCTGGCCAAAATCCTTGCCCCGATAAAGGCCAAAATCAACCTGATTCCGTTCAACCCTCACCCGGAAAGCCAATTCGACCGCCCGGACTCGGCCACCATCGACGCCTTCCAGGCCGTGCTGCACGAAAAAAACTTTACTGCCATTGTCCGGTGGAGCAAGGGGACCGAGATTGCCGCGGCCTGCGGGCAGTTGAAGGGGGAGATGGCGAATTAAAATTTATATTTCAAGTCAACCTGATACCGGGTGATGTCCCGGTCTATGTCCCGCTCCAGGGGCTCATAGTAGTATGCCGTGGTTTTACACTGCATGTGCGGGGTCACCATATAGCCCAGGCCAATCTTAAAGCCCTTAACATCCGTGGAATCCAGGCCGGAACCGAAGTCGCTGTCCTTGATGTCCTGGACGGCGGCATCGGCGCCGATCTCGGTATATTGCACCCCCAGGCTGTAGCGATCCAATTTTCCGTCGACGCCGACCAGCCAGCCCAGGTTTTCATTCTCCGGGTCCAGGCTGCCGGCCAGCGCCCCTTCGCCCGGGCCGCCTTCGGCTCCGAAATTGTAAAACACCTGGCCGAACGGTGAAATTTCGATGCCCGCCATTTCAAACGCGCCTTCCGTGTAAAAATCGGCGATCCGGTATTCATAATCCGGATCCAGCGCCGGCACATCATCGGCCCGGCCCTGGTCATTTAAAAACTCGGCGGTATCATGGGTGTTATAAAGGCCCGCCGCCACAACCACCTTGCCGGTATCGATCCCCGCCTGCACGGCGTTCATCTCCGCAATATCCTGGTTCACGTATCGAACCTGGAAATAGCCGGCATGGACGAAAAACGGCGCCATGTCATAGCGGGCGGCAAAACCGGCCGGCCGGACATCGGAATCCCACAGGGCCATGGTGGAGTAAAAGATATTTTTATGCTGGCCGGCGATCAACGTGAAATTTTCAAGACTGTGCTGCGCATAGGCGTAATCGAGCCGGATATCGCCGGTTTCAAAGACCTCATCATCCGAAAAAGTGGCGTTGGTGGAGCCGGCCCCGGCCCCGCCGGTGGCCAGCCCGGCGGCGATCTTCCAGTTCTCCGCCGGATTCATCCATTGCATGCCCGCCCGGAAACGCATGCGCAGCCGGTCTTTTGGGTCATTGTCCTGCTCGTCATTGTCCTGGTAATCATACCGGACCCGCAGGTCGCCTTTCAAAGAAACCTCTTCGATAAAGTCACTGATCTTGACATTGGCATGTGCCGACAGCGGCACCACCGCCCATACCCCAAATAAAGCAAAGCTTAACAATACGGCGGACAGTTTTTTCGGCATGACGTTCTCCTTGAATTGATAGAATTGATAAATGGTAGTTCAACCGGATGAAATGCTAATGATCTTAATATGAAAAGACAATGGCGGCTTCATGAACATGGCGTTACAATTCGATGACAATCGGGAAAAAAAGCGAAGGTTTGGCGAAAGATCGTAGTTTTCGTTCGGGGGCTATGTACGGCGTTGACGATCGGCCGGGTGCGGCTTGAAGGCGCGTACTTTCCGGTAAAACCGCTTGTACGCATCAGCCCCGGCGGCGGGGGCATACCGCAACTCGATGTAAAGGCGGGTGATTTCATCGACGGCGGGCTGGAGATCGGGCCGTTTTCGCGCCACTTCGGCGGCGTAATCGGTCGGCCCCTGGTCGGGTTTCCGGAAAATGCCGACACGACCCAGTTTCCGGCAAAATTGTTCGTATGCCAGCCCCACCCCGTCAGGCCTGGGCCGCAGGGGACGGAAATGAAAATACAGATAGCCGCCAAACAAGGACAAAACAAACAGCAAAATCAGCAGCAGCGCCTTGAAAGGACCGGTCCACGAGGCGGTATCAATGCCGAGTTTTTTCAACAGGGCCATCTGTTGAAAATAGGAATAGCCGGAAAACCAGGCCTCCCACTGGCTGCTGACGGCATCCCAGCCAAACTGCAACTGCTTGAAAAAAGAAGCAAGCGGCTGCATGTATTTCCCGGCGCCGCTGCCGCCGCCCTCTGAATCCGAACCCCCGGAGATGCGATCCGGTGCCACCGCCGAGGTCGGATCCACCCGGATCCATCCGTTTTCGGAATGCCAGAACTCAACCCAGACATGGGCATCCGACTGCCGGACAATCAAATAGTTGCCGAAGGGATTGACCTCGCCGCCCAGGTATCCGCCCACGACCCGGGCCGGTATGTCGGCTGCGCGGAACAAAACCGCCAATGCCGAGGCATAGTGCTCGCAGTACCCCTGACGGGTATCGAACAGGAAATCATCAACGGGTTGGCGCCCGAGCGTGGGCGGCTCCAGGGTATAGACAAATCCGTTGTCTTCGAAATAGTCCAGCGCCCGTTTTTTGATTTCCGAGGCCTCATCGGCATCTGCAAATATCTCCTCGGCAAGCGTCCGGGTTTTCGGATTGCCGCTGTCTGGAAGGCCCGTAAACTCCGATACCGGCAATTGCAACGGCCCGGTTTGATACCGGGTATACGATGTTACGGTATACCGGTGCGCCTGCCGGACCGGATACCTTGATTGCAGCGTATAATTGGCGTTTAATTCCGCCCGGCGAGGGGCGTCGATCGGCAGATCCAGGGCGAACAGCCACCGGCTGCTGTGGGGTTCGAGATTGATCGTATACGTCACCGGCCCGCTGCCCCGGAGGGGTTGCGTCAGCTCCGGGACCCGTTTGGCGCGTTTCCAGGATCGGCCGTTGAAGTAACGAAATACGATGCCCCGCCAATACAGATTTTCAGACGCCGGGATGTCGCCGTCAAACATTGCCCGAAAGGCCACGGCATCGTCTTGCACCAGCCGGGACACGCTGCCCGGCGCGAGGTTGTCCGAAAACCCCGTTTCGCCGCTGCCGGGCTGGGTCAGACCAAACAGGCTGCCCTGGATCCGCGGAAACAGAAAAAACAGCACCACCATCAACGGAATCGCCTGAATCATGATGACCCCGGAGCGCCGGAGCGGCCCCTTAAACCCGGAAAACGGGTCATTGATCCGCACCAGCGCCGTCGTGGTCACCAGCACGGAAAAAAACATGTAGATGGTAATGAAAAGCGATTCCGTCTGCAGCAGGCTGGAGATGATGATGAAATAGGCCAGAAAGATCGTAATCATCCGGTCCCGGTGGGTCTGGACCTCAAAGGGCTTAATGGCCGCCATCACGGCCAGCAAACCCAAATAGGCGTTGGGCCCGAGTTTGACGCTGTAGGTGACCATCAGCCCGATGATGCCCATGGCCGTCAACACCAACCGAACCGCTCTCGACGGCCACGGCCAGTTGTTTTTCAATGAGAAAAAGATATAGCCCCACATAAAGACGCACCAGACAATAATCCACAGCGGAAGACGGCCCAGGTGGGGCAATATGGAAACAATCAACGCCGCAAGGATCGCGGGAATATATGTCCGCGCTTCATTCATCTGCATCAAACAGGGCCAGTGCCTTTAAACATTCATGCCGGTGGGCCGCTCCCCGGTCCGGGGAAATGGTTCTGCCCGGCAAATGCAGCCCGTAAATTAAGCGGGTTTTTTCCAGTTCCAATACCATGTCACACATGCGCGACAGGCGGGTTTCCGGGTCTTTTGCTGCAACGGCTTCATAGTCGAGCATCACGGCATCGCCGGCATTATGGAAAAACTCCTTTAAAAACAACCCCTTGCCGCTGGAAAGGTGTTTCCAGGCAATCCGTACGATGGGATCGCCCGGCTGGTAGGGTTTTAACCCCTGGAAATCGTCCACCCCCCGGGCAACGTTGTTTTCCTGCTCTTGCGGCGACAATTCACCGCCGGCATGGACGGAAGGACCGGCAAGGGGGGCGGGATAAACCACGCACTCGGCGGACGGCCGGACGACCGCCCAGGCCGCAAACAATCCCAGCGGATACCGGCAGGATATGGTCAGCCGCCCCGGCCGCAAAACCCCGCGTGCCGACGTGGACACCGCAACCTGGATTCCGGCATCCTTTCCGGCGGCAATGTTTTCAAGGCTCGGCCGATTCTTTTCAATGAAAAAAACCAGGGTTCGGCGATTTACGCGGCCGGCGCGGACCCGGATGTCAAAGACGGCATCGCCGCCGGCAAACACCGGCTGCGCTGTAACGGAAAGCACAACGAGCCCCAGCAGGTTCCGGTAGGTATGGACAATCGACACCAAAGCCATCCCGCCCAGCAGAAAGACCAGCAGAAACCCCAGGTTGTTGTTGTAATTAATCGAGCCGAGCAGCATGGCGAACAAAACGCCGATAAACAAAAAACCGTGGGCCGTGGGAAAGATCAATAGGCGGTGCCGGTCGAGGGTAAGCGGAAAAGAGGTCAACGATTTCAATGGCTTGTAATAATTAAAGTTCTTATACCGGCAATTCGATTTCTCGAAACATTTCCATCAACCGGTTTTTCGGAATTTCCGTCCGGTCGGCCGCCGCGCGCAGGCGATGCCCCACCACCCAGGGCAAAATCGCCTGAAGGTCTTCGGGGATCGTATAATTTCGCCCCTGCAGATACGCCCAGGACCGGGCGGCGGCGGCCAGGGAAATGCCGGCCCGCGGCGAAAGCCCCGTGTAAAAATGCGGCGAATTGCGGGTATAGTCGATGATGTCCTGCAGGTAATCCAGGAAGGTGTCCGAGGTGTGCACGCGGCGGACTTCTTTCTGGATTTGGCGCACCTCGGTTTTTTCCATACAGGCGGCCATATCGGCCAATTCGTCTTCGGTTCCGCCGCCTTTGAGGATATGTTTTTCCGCATCACGGTCGGGATATCCGATTTCGATGCGCATCAAAAACCGGTCCAGCTGGGATTCGGGCAGCGGAAAGGTGCCCGCGTATTCCAGGGGGTTCTGGGTGGCGATGACGAAAAACGGCTGATCCAGAGCCCGGGTGGCGCCTTCGATGGTGACCTGTTCTTCTTCCATGGCCTCTAGCAGCGCGCTCTGGGTCTTGGGCGTGGCCCGGTTGATCTCGTCGGCCAGCAGCACCTGGGTAAAAATCGGGCCGGCATGAAAGGTAAACGTCGCCGATTCCTGCTCGTAAATGGAAAGCCCGAGGATATCGCCGGGCAGCAGGTCACTGGTAAACTGGATGCGCTGGAACCGAAGGCCCAGGCATTTGGCCAGCACCTTGGCCAAAGTCGTTTTGCCGATGCCCGGCAGATCCTCGATCAACAGGTGCCCCCCGGCAAACATACAGGTCAGCGCAAGCCGGATCTGGTCTTCTTTGCCCAGCACCACCCGGCTGATCTGCTCGACGATATGGTCAAAACGCTGAATCATTAATTGACATCTTCCAATGAATCGAAAAATCCGTATTTCGAGTCAAAATAACCGATCTCTTTCCGATGTCAACATTAAAAGACAGCGAGACGGTATGCTCGATGAGTACGATAGCATTTGAATGGAGTGCCCATAGCCAAGATATAAGCCTCCCGATCCACATAAAAAGCCGAAGGCAACGTTGGTGTCCACCTTCGGCTTCTCGCTTTTCTATCCCAATCAAACGTTAGGGATTGAAAATACACAAGCTATTTATAAAACAACCGCCGTCCCCGCCGCCGTCATCGGAACCTTGCTTGTCACCATCTGGATCCTCGTTGCCGTCATTTTCTGAAGCAATGGCAAACTCGGCAGTAAGTTCGGCATCGGCGGCCGGCATGATCATGGTGGTATCAGTCCCGCTGCTGTCGGACAGCCATGCGCTGTGGCCGAGCCAGCGTACGAACTCTAGATTTTCCCCCGGTGCAGCGGACACACTGACCTCGGTTCCCGGCCGGTAGCTGCCGCCGCCTGTGCCTCCGGTGACGGTCAGGTTGTATTCAAAGGCCACCTCGTCCGTGTATGCCGCCGTGAGCCCGGCATCCGCAGCCGGCATGACAAACGCGGTTTCCGGCAGGTTAGGGTTTTCAACCCTTGCCGTGTCCCCGGTCCACTTATCAAAGACCTGCCCCTCCGATGGGCTGTCGGCTGAAATCTCAACTGTTTCGCCCGGCAGATAGTCGCCGGAACCCGTGCCGCCCGAAACCGTCAGAGGGTAGGTTTCACTGCCCTGATCCGTGTAGGCAGCGGCAAGATCGACATCGGCGGCCGGCATCAGCAGTTTGGTTTCGGCCAAGTTGATATTTTCTACCCGGACCGTGTCCCCGGTCCATTGGTCAAAAACCTGATCGGCCGGCGGGCTTTCGGCTACAAGCCCAACCGCATCGCCCGGCAGGTAGTCGCCGGAACCCGTGCCGCCCGAAACCGTCAGGCGGTAGGTTTCGCTGCTCTGCTCGTTATATGTGGCTTCGATGGTCATGCCGCTGTCGGCCGCACTTTTCAGGTTTTGCAGAAAGACATTGCCGCTGGCCTGAATTGAAAACGATTCGACCCCGCTTTGGCCTTCCGGTATGAATACCGTAGTGTTGGGCAGGTAAGGGTTGGTGACATTGCCCGTATCCCCGGTCCACATGTTAAAATACCGGCCGGGAGGCGGCGGATCCGCGGAAATGGTCACCAGGCGGCCGCCCCTGTAATTACCCGAGCCGATGCCCTGAATGATTTCGATCAAACTGCTGACAAAATTGGCCGTAACAGTGACCGGGCCGGTCAGGTCGATGTCGGTTCTCGGATTTTGCGTCGAACCGTCGCTCCATCGCATGAAGCGATAGCCTTCATCGGCCACGGCGGTCACCGCCGTGCCGCTTTCCCCGTGGGCAACTGACTGGCGCGTGTCGCCGGCAATCGATCCGCCCGAAAGGGCGCTGTAGGTCAGGCTATAATATTTCGGCTCAAATTCGGCTGTAACCGTTAAATCGGCCGTAACGTTGTCAAAGGCCGTATCCCAGCCGGTAAACGTATATCCGGTGCGGCTGGGATCGGCCGGGGCCGCAGCGCTGTTGCCGTGATTTACGGTTTCGGTCTTGAGCTCCGAGCCGTCATGGTCCCGGAAGGTCACGGTATAGGTGTTGGTCTCATACTGAGCCGTTACCGTCAGGTCTGAGGCAACATTGTCAAAGGCCGTATCCCAGCCGGTAAAGGTATAGCCGGTACGGCTGGGAGCGGCCGGGGCCGTGGCGCTGCCGCCGTGATCTACGGTTTCGGTCTTGAGCTCCGAGCCGTCATGATTTATAAAGGTTACGCTGTACGTATTGATCGCAAATTCCGCCGTTACGCCGATATCTTCAGTCACATTCGTATCGGTTCGGGGATTGGCCGTACTCCCGTCACTCCATTGTGTAAAACGATATCCCGTTTCCGGCACGGCGGTCACGGACGTACCATCATTGCCATACGATACTTCCTGAGTGGCTTCTCCTTCAAGTGATCCGTGATCCCCGGCCGTATAGGCGAGGGTGTATTGATTGATCCCGAACTCTGCTTCCACCGTGGTGTTCGCTGAAGGCACAGTCAAAGTGGTTGCCGCAGCATAGGGATCCGCCACGGTCGCTGTCTGGCCCAGCCATTGGCTAAAATGATGGCCTTCGGGAACCGCAGCCTCGATATTGACCTCGGTACCGACCGTGTAATCCCCGCCGCCGGTACCGTTGGTCACGGTCAGGGTGTACTTCACAGGAGCAGCTACAAACCTGACGGTCTCCCCAAACCAGACATTGGTTCCATCAGTGGCGTAGGCCCGGGCATAGTAG
>JBNJEA010000141.1:0-7748 GCA_051745395.1 Thermodesulfobacteriota bacterium
TTGTAAACCCCGTCCAGGGCCCCCTGTCCCCTGGACGGGGTTTACAAGCTCACCGCCCTGGAAAAAAACAAGGAGTGGATTCCGGCCATCAAGGTTTCGGAAACCCCTGAAAAAATCATCAATCCGGGATTTAAAAATGTCTGGCGCATTTACAATGGTCTCAATCATGCCACGGCCGATCTTATGGGAATGCAGGACGAAGACCTGGATCAGATGGATCCCCTGGAACTGCGCCATCCCAGCGACCGGGAAATCCGGCGGACCATCTCCCCCAAAGACATTGATCACATCGAGCCCCTGCTGACAGACATTTTTAAAGACGGCCGGATGGTTTATGATCACCCCGGCATCGACGAAATGCGGCAGGTCCGGGACCTGGACCTGGACCGGCTGGATGCCGGTGTCAAACGCCTGGTCAATCCCCATATTTATCACGTGTCCCTGACACCAAGGCTGTGGCAGTTAAAACGCGAGCTTGTGGAAAAACGCGGAAAGATCCGGTAGCCCGGCCCGAAAACCGCTCAAGACAAAACATGCTTGCATTTTTTGTCTGATTTGGTTATTTTGCCAACCAAATCCGCCTGATGTTTCGGGCGTTGAAAAGCCCGCACACACAGCCTCGTTAAAGTGCCGGAGTGGTGGAAGTGGTAGACGCAGAGGACTCAAAATCCTCCGGGCCTTGCGCCCTTGCGAGTTCGAGTCTCGCCTCCGGCACCATTTTTATTCTGTTTTTTCAATTTGTTGTGACCAAACACCCTCATGCTCTGGTGGAATTTCAGGCTTTTTCCATGTGAGTTCCATCGTCTTTTGCAGGGATATTTCGATAAGGGTCCTAAAAGACACCATAAGCCAACATGGCGTCGGCAACTTTTTGAAATCCGGCAATATTGGCCCCGCGTACGTAGTCGACTCGGCCGTGGCTCTTGCCATACTCGACGCAACGCAAGTGAATTTCCGATATAATCTTCTTGAGTTTCGAGTCGACTTCATCATGTGACCAACTGATGCGCATGGCATTCTGGCTTAGCTCCAGTCCGCTGACGGCGACTCCGCCGGCATTCGAGGCTTTGCCTGGGGCGTGCAGGATGTTCCTGGTGGCGAAGAACCGAGCCGCATCGGCAGTCACCGGCATGTTCGCGCCTTCGCAAACCGCCATAGCGATTGACAGAACCGCATCAATTCCCGGTCACTTTTGCCCTTGGGGTTGAAATTCGAGCCGCCCTTGGCCCCACCCATCGGTAACCCGGTCAAGCTGTTTTTGAATATCTGCTCGAAGCCGAGAAACTTGAGAATGCTTTGTGTCACCGTTGGATGAAAACGCAGACCGCCTTTGTACGGGCCCAGCGCGTGGTTAAATTGAACACGCCAGGCGCGATTCACCCGAATATCTCCGTTGTCGGTCTCCCACGAAACGCGGAACGTGATGATACGATCCGGTTCGGTCAATCGCTCAAGAATCTGTGCTTTCCGGTAGTCCTCATGATCAAGATACCAAACCATCACCGACTCAGCGACCTCTTCCACGGCTTGATGGAATTCCGTCTCGTGTGGATTCCGTTTTTTTAATCCCTTCATGAAGTGCTCGATTTCAGATTGATGTGCTGACAATGGGTTTTGCCTCCATTTTCATCTAACAGGACTTATACCCGATACGATAACGGATCTTGATCAAACGCCAATACGGATGCCATCGGGGACCGCTTTATCGAAACCGGGTGCGTGGACGGTATCAGGCGGTTTAACAGGGCATAATGCGATATCATGGGCAGTGCGCCCCAAAGTGGCCGGGGGCATCTCATACCGGGATTACATGGAATCAACCCGCCTGCTCGTTTTTCAATGTTCCGCTCCAGGTTTCGAAGGACGGAAAATCAAGGCCTCGCTCCTGCTTGTTCCAGAAGGCGGCCCAGGTCATGTTCCTCCAGCCAATGAAGCCCAGCCCCTCTTTGCATTTGTGGTACCGCGTGCGCCAGGTTCCGGTGTTCAAATAGACATGTTCAAGGGGCCGGTCGGGTCCGGGGACAAGGCGAACCGCCGACTGGAGGGGATCATGGGTGTGGCCGTAGACCACGTAGCGAATTCGGCTGTCGGCGTGCATATACTCCTTCGCGGCTGCTTTTTTCAACTCGTCTTCGGCGAACCAGTTCTTTGCCTTTTCCAGCAGGGGCAGCCACCTTTCAGAGGAAAAAACGCGGAAGGTCTTGAGCAGATACATGACCGCCTGGATCTTGTCAGCCTCGTCCATCCAGTTATACCAGCGGTCGTGGTGATTGTACCACCGCTTGACAAAGGGCAGCTTCTCGAACCCTTCGACCAGTTCGTCCACCGAATCCTCGATGGCCTCCTTGAGGCCCAGGTTGCTTTTGACCTGGTACAGCAGCCATTCAAGCGTGGCCGTAAAGGGCCGCACATTTTCGATTTCCTCAAGGTTTTTCCGTAAATGGTTGCGGTCTTTCCTCGGCATTTTTTTAACCAAAGGGTGCTGCAGGACCTTCCATGGCAAACCCGACACCAGCTCTGTGGTGATGGGATCGCCTATAGGGACCTTCATGTAATCCGAAAACCGGTAGCCAAGCCCGCCTTCGTAGTTGAACTTGTCGTATTCGTGGCCGTGGCGGGCAAGCACCCCGTGGTCCGTGTCCTGGAAAAAATGCGCAAACGGGGCGTCACCGGGCGCTATCCCCAGAAACCGGCGCACTTTTTCCCGGATGCTGGGGAACTGATTGCAGAGCCGGTCATGATTTCCGGGAACGTAGATTCTTTCCGGCTCAACGGGCAATCCGGCGCTGTTGACAAGACGCGAGCAGAGGAACTGGAATGTCTCGCGGTTTTTTTCAGCGATGTCGTCGAAAATTCGGTTGGCGTGCTCTTCAATCTTTTCCGTGTTGCTGCCCCAGGGGCGCTCGCTCACCGGTAGCGAAAGCCAATACTCGGTTCTGAGCATATCGAAAATGTCGCCAAGAAAAACGATCTTGATCTCTTCCACGGAGCGGCCTTCTTCCTTCCGGCGTTCGAGCGCCCGGCGGATGTCTCCCAAAAATATTCGGAACGCTTCAGTATTCGGGTTGTGCTTGCCCGCGGTTTCATCCACAAAATGAAGATCACTGACGATCACAATCATGCCAGGCCTCCTTTTTTTGGCAATCCGAACCTACGCCAGGTGAGAAAAAAAGCTCACGGCCGGGTGCATACCATCGAGCCGGAACATCAGGAAGCATTCGTTGAACCACCTGACAAACCGGTCAGCGTGTTCGTCGGTGTTAATCGGGTATTGACGCATCTTCCAGCGGTTATCGCCGCCGGCATTGTGGTAGATTCCACCGGCGTTATAAGCGCAGGCCACCTTGGGCGGATCGAAGCCGGTGGCCTTCCACTGAAGCGCGATATAGGCGGTTCCGGCCCGGATCGAATTGTCCGGCACCAATAGCCACTGCCGGTCAATGCCGTCATCGCCCAGCGTTTGCCGGGCTGTGGATATGAGGGTCTGCATCAGCCCCGGGGAGACCCTGGCCGGGGTCTGTTCGTCCGACACGTAGCCGGGCTCTTCACGCACCGCCTTGGGATCCCCCCGGGTCTCCGTACAGATGGCGGCCACGATCAGTTCTGCCGGAACCCCGAAATCACGGGCCCATTCGGTGATGGATCCGGAAAACTCCTGCCAGATCCGACGCACGGTTTTCGGCTCGCCCCCGAAAGTTTCCGGATCGGCCTCTTCGATGCGAATGCCGTCGGATGCAAGACGCCACCGCACGCTATCCCGATATCCATGGCTCTCGGTCAGCTCCGGTAGTGAACGGTCGATTTTACCGGTTTCCGGGCGCTTTTCTGAGGATTCGAACAGGGAACTCCAGGTCCGGGGGCCGACGATTCCGTCCACTTTCAGTGAGTGGCTCTGCTGAAAGCCACGGACGGCGGCTTCGGTCCGGGGGCCGAACAAACCGTCTATCTGCCCCCCCTTGTCGAAGCCGAACGCCTTGAGACGTCGCTGCAGGGCGATCACATCGTCTCCCCGAAGCAGGGGGAAGCGATAGGTCAATGCCCGGATGTATTCGGCCATGGTCGGTCTCCTTTCCTTGACAGCGGCTATCGGCAGCCGGCAACCGCCGGTTTGGCGCCTTTTATATCGATCAGCAACCGCCGGTGGTTTTCCTGGTAACGGGTTCCCCGGGCCTGCCCGGAGGCCTCTTCAAGATCGCGGATCATCCGGTTGAGCAGGCCGCAGAGCTTTTCCGGATCGGTCGGGTCCAAAAGCTCCGGGGCAGCCGCAGCGAATCGTGCACTTACCCAAAAGTAGACCGCGGCTGGATGGCCGGGGTGCTGCGCCAGAAAACGTTCCGATGCCGCCGAAAGCCGCTGGGTAATAATCCGCGCGGACTCCCCGCTTTCCAGATCCTGCCAGTTGCGTAATGCTTCGCAGAGGTTTTCATAGTAGCGGGCGCGCACGTCCGTCGATGCCCATCCTGTGGTTCGGGCAATGCCGGCTTCCAGGCGATCTGCCGTGCACGCGTAGCGGTTTTTTGCCGCCTCTTTCCTGCCGGCCGCATCGGCGGCCCTGGCCAGGCGGTAGCAGGCGTCTCCGGTGACCAGATAGAGCTGGCCGCATCCTTCATCGGCTTCGGTGCAGGCAAAATCAAGGTCTGCGGCCTCGGCGTAACGACCTTCCGCGGAAAGGGTTTTGGCCTTATCCAGGGTGGCGAGCGTCGGATTGACCGCCGCACACCCGCCCATGGCAGCCGCGAGCACGGCCAGCAGCAAAAGACTTCCAAAAAAGGATCGCGTTTTCAAGGGGTCACCTCCTTGAGGACTTTTGAGAAAATCGACTGCACCGGTTCGCCTTTCCGATGCAAGCCCTCCACCACCATGACCAGCTCGTCCAGGCTGGCCCGGGCCGCATCATCTCCGTGAAGACGGTCTATGGCGGCGGTGAGTTTTTCGATCCCCCCGACATCGGCGGCCCATTCCGGATCGATCTCTTGTCCCAGCTCCAGGGCCGCAGCACTTCGCCGGAATTCGTCAAGCCCTGCTTCGAAGTCCTCCCGTGAATCGAACCGGTCCCGGTAGCGCTTCCACAGGGATTCGGTTTCCTCGGTGCGCAGAAATTCGTGGACGGCGGATTGGACAAAATCCCGGTCATTGGCCTGCAGCTCCGGCAGAAACGCTTCCTTGAACCGGGGGCTGTTGAGAAAAACAGCAAGGCCGGTATTGGCGTCAACGACCTCCAGCGGAAGCACTGACGGCGGGAAGGGCAGATGGAGAATCCGGGCCTTCCATTTCTGGTAGGCGACCCCGGAAAGCTTCACGCCGATGCCGGCTACGGCCGTAATGATGGCCACCGGGGGAAGGACGCCGCCCAGGGCCCGGGAAAAGGCGGGAATGGCTTTGGCCACGATCTCCCTTGCCGGGTTTGCCTCCCTGAACAGATCGAACACCTCGGCGGCTTTGTTCCGGGCCGCTTCCATGCTTCCCGTGCCGAGCAGGGTCTTGGCCGTGTCCATGCCGTTTTCGAGCTTTTCGATGATGCGGCGCCCCGAGGCCCGCTCTTTTTCCGGCAACAGGTCGATCACGGCCCTGGAAAGGGCGATTCCCTTCCCGATCCGGGTGATGAGGGTGAGGGCTTCGCTTTGCTCCTTGTCATGAACAACCCGGTCCCTTTCCCCCTGGATGGTCTTCATCTGGTCGCCGAGAACTTTTTCCTGCTCCTTGGTGCCGGTCCGGCTGCCGAAATAAAATCCAAGCACCGTTCCCAAAACGGCGGACAGTGATTCTGGGAACTGGAGGTTTTCGGCGAAGGCCATGGGAACGATCAACAGAATCGATATGGTGACGATCACCAGGGCCAAAACGGATCGGATTGTCCCGTTGGGGAGGCCTGCCGGGCTCTGGAAATAAAGCCCCATCTGTTTTTCTTCCCGACAGGCCTCGAAAAATTTTTTTTGCAAAATGAAAAGGTAGATCAAATAGCCGGCAATGACAGCAAGGGCCATAATGGTGGCAGCGATGACGACACCGGCATCCGATACCAGAGCGGGCAGATTCGATGCATTTTCGGGATTCATAGGGGCTCCTTTCTCTTGCAATGCAGCGCAGGCAGAGCGCTGTTTTGATCAATCAGCCTCCTCCCCCGGGTTATTAACTCCGTACATCAGTTTTTAAATTGTTCTGGACAGCAGTGGAAATATATCGAAAACGTGGATAAAGAGTCGCCTGCGCCAATAAAAAAGCCGGACTGCCGCAAAATTGGCAGTCCGGCTATCTTTTTTCGTACTGAAAAAAAGATCAGCGTCGAAAAGACCCGTGACTTTCCGTCCCAATCTTACGACTGGTTTGGCTTTATCATAGTCTTTATATGTGTCTGAAAAAAACGGGTGTCAAATATTTTGGGCAAATTTTTGAAAAAAATTTCCCGATCTTATAAAATTCACCATAGGGCTATTCCACTCTTCTATATTGCAAACTGACTGGATGAACGAAGCCGCTGACCTGGCGCAAAAATGAAAACAGTGTATCCTGCCGGGAAAAGAGTTGCCATGCGAGCAGGGATAAAAGCCCAGAAGTGCAAAGCGCTTATTTCAGGTATTGAGGTATTTTAAAAAATCTGTCTCAATCCGGTCTGGTGACTCAATCCAGCGGACCTCGGCATCATATTCTGCAGTGTTGGGGGAAGGCAGAAAAATAATCTGTTGCCCGTGTTCTTTATGGTCTATATAGAAGATTCCTTTGCTGGATCGAGCCACTGAGAATCTTTCAAATTCATGAATCACCTGCATGTTACGATCTCCTTTTTGAAAGACTGGTAACGGCTCTGGTAGAATCAAAGTTAACAGATTGGGCAATTATTGTGCCACGATTGCAAAAAAATCCAAAGCGCTGCTATTGTGCGCGCAGCCGCTCAAGGAGTTTGGCAGAGGGATAACCGTCTGCGGCCAGATCATGGTTTTGCTGGAAGCCACGGATGGCAGCCCGGGTGCGCGGGCCGGCCACGCCGTCTGCCTGGCCGGCGTCAAAGCCAAGGCGGTTTAAGTTCTGCTGGATTTCTTTGATCTGATTTCTTGAAAGGGATTCATCGGCTGCATCCGGACCGAAAAAAACAGGCGGCAGGCCAACAATGCGGTCTGCAAGATGGCCCACGGATATGGCATAGTTCACAGAACGGTTCCAGCGCATGATGGCGCGGAAATTGTCAAACACAAGAAATGCCGGGCCGCTTTCCCCCTGGGGCAGAACAACCGATCCCTGCGTTTGCGTTTCGGTAAGTGCCGTGGCGTCTGCGGCCTGCACACCCAGGTCCTTCCATTCTTCCACGCTTTTTTTCGTATCCAGGGAGGCAAGGGACAGGTCAAAGTCCTTTGGAAGCCGCACCTGACGCCCCCAGTTTTGGTCCGGCTGCCAGCCGATGCGGGAAAGAAAGTTGGCGGCAGAAGCAAAGGCGTCGGGCAGGCTGCCCCATATATCCTTGCGTCCGTTTCCGGTATAGTCTATGGCGTAATGGTTAAAGGTCGACGGCATAAACTGCATGTGCCCCATGGCCCCGGCCCATGAGCTGGCCATATCCTGCGGGTGCACATGGCCCTGGTCAATTATTTTCAGCGCGTGGATGAGCTCGGCCCGGAAAAAATCAGCCCGCCGCCGGTCATATGCAAGAGTGGCAAGCGCTTCAACCGCCTGAAACCCGCCCATGTGGGCGCCGAAATGAGTCTCCAGGCCCCAGAAGGCAATCAGATAGCGCGGGGCCACCCCGTATTGATCAT
>JBNJEA010000142.1:0-7639 GCA_051745395.1 Thermodesulfobacteriota bacterium
CCACCCGTAAATCAGCCCGCACAGCGTGGAAAATGCGATCACAATGGCGATATAGGTCGCGGTCTTTTTCGTGCCCAAAATCCCCCGGATGACCAGCATGTTGGGCAGCGACACGGCCGGGCCGGCCAAAAGCAGCGCCAGTGCCGGCCCCTTGCCCATGCCCGAGCCCATGAGGCTCTGCAGAATGGGGACCTCGGTCAAGGTGGCGAAATACATGAATGCCGCGGATATGGAGGCGAAAAAGCATGTCCAGACCGGCCAGATCGCCGAGATCAGGTTGTGGGCTGCGCCCTGCTGCATGCCGGTGAGGGCGAAAAATTGTGCCGGGCTGTTGCCCACAATGGCCTCCACGTATTTGGACGGGATCATGGCCTCGTGGGTGGGCCGGCCCAGGAAAAAGCCGGCAAACATCACCCCGGCAAACAGCAGGGGCATGATCATCAGGGTGTAGTTATAGGTTTCGCCCACCCATTCCTTGAGCTCGTCTTTCTGAAACCACCGCCATAGCACCGGCACCAGCAGCACCAGCGAGATGCCGGCAATATACCAGCGAATCGCGTAAATTGTTGCCCAGAAGCCCTGATCCGAGGCGGGTTTTCCCCAGTTGGCAAATACCAGGAAGATCACCATGAGGGCGAAAAAGACAATATCCTGCCACAGCCGGCGCGGCATTTCCTCTTCGGGCATCTGCATCGCACCCCGCTGCCGCTGACGTTCTTCCTTGCGGTAGATGCCGGCCATGGAAAGGCCGATGACAATGGCGAAAATAATGGCGCCGACCGCCCGGGCCAGGCCCATTTCCACGCCCAGAACCCGGGCGGTTAAGATAATGGCCAGCACGTTGATGGCCGGCCCGGAATACAGAAACGCAAGGGCCGGCCCGATGCCGGCGCCGCGCTGGTAGATGCTGGCAAACAGCGGCAGCACGGTACATGAGCATACGGCCAGAATCGTGCCCGACACCGAGGCCACCCCGTAGGACAGGATTTTTTTGGCCTCCGCGCCGAAATACTTGACCACCGCGGCCTGGGAGATAAACACGGCGATGCCGCCGGCAATGAAAAATGCCGGCACCAAACACAGCAGCACATGCTCCCGGGCGTATTCCTGGAGCATCAAAAACGCCTCCAGAATCGCGAGCTTGACCCGGGGGTGGGTGAAGGGCACGATGTAGGCGAACAGGAAAACCAGGACGAGATAGACAAATTTTTTTCTGTCGGTCATAATAGGGATGCCTCTTGTATGATTTTCGTTCGGGCACTAAATAGCAATATTTCGATATAGGAATATAATGGGCAAAAAATTATTTGCTGCAGATCCGTTCCCTGCGAATTTCCGGCAGTTTTTCGACCAGTGCGGCCACATGGGCGTCGTCTTCGAGCCAGCGGGCCAGGTTGTCGAGCATTTCCGACGCATAAGGGTTGTCCGGGCCGTCGGCGATGGCGTAATTGACCCAGAGGCCGTCTTTTTCATACGTGATCAGACCGGCGTCTTCGAGGGTCTTTAAATGCTTGCTCGCCGTGGACTGGGCGATGGAAAGCGCTTCCTGGATTTCGCAGACGCACATCATTTTCCGCTGCAGCATTTTTATCATTTTCACCCGCGTCGGATCCGACAACGCCTTCATGACCTTGATAAACGATTTCATGGGGCGGGCTCCTTTTTGATTATATCGTTAAATCGGAATATAGAAATGTATCAGGAAAGTGTCAAGCGCTTTTTTTCGCGTACAGCCAATTTTTGAACCTTCAAACCACCGGATAATGACGAAAAGTCTTTTTCAGATTGATCCTTTATTTGGTAAAGTAAAATTTTTTATTTCAAAATGCTGCAATCGACCAAAACAGCGCTTGAATTCATATTTCCGGTTTGGAGAACGTTATGCTGTTGTTGTTGTTTTATTTGTTTTTGGCCCTCGGGTTTTCATTTCTGTGCTCGGTCATGGAATCGGTGCTGCTGTCGATCACCCCGAGCTTTGTGGCGGCATACGAGGAGAAGTCTCCTGTCCGGGGCCGGCATCTCAGGCACTTGAAAACCGACATTGACCGGCCCCTGGCCGCGATTTTGTCTTTAAACACCATCGCCCATACGGTGGGGGCGGCCGGTGTCGGCGCCCAGGCCATGGTGGTTTTCGGCAGCCGGTACGTGGCTGTGACCTCGGCGGTGCTGACGTTTCTGATCCTGGTGCTGTCCGAGATCATCCCCAAAACCATCGGCGCCATGTATTGGCGGCAGCTCATTGCGCCGACGGTCATGCTGATGCGCACCTTGATTGTGATTTTGTATCCGTTGGTCTGGCTGTCGAAGTGGATTACGATACTGATTTCCGGCAACCGGGATATCAACGGCGTCACGCGCGATGAAATCCGGGCCCTGGCCGAACTCGGCGTCAAGCAGGGGGTGTTTTTTGAAACGGAGTCGCGGATTTTAAAAAACCTGATGCGCTTCGGCCAGATTCGCGCAAAGGATGTGATGACGCCGCGGACCGTCATTTTCGCCCTGCCCGAAGACATGAAGCTACGCCGGGTCTATGAAATCCATGATGTGATCCGGGTATCCCGGATTCCGCTTTATGCCGAAGACCGGCATCACATCGGCTATTACATTTTAAAAGACGATATCCTTTTAAACCTGGCCCACGGCAAAGGGGAAAAGCCGTTGAAAAGTCTGGGGCGCAAGATCCTGCCGGTGCCGGAAACCATCACCCTTTTCCGGCTTTTTGAACAACTGCTCAACCGGCGCGAACACATTGCCCTGGTGGTGGATGAATACGGCGGGGTGGCCGGAATCGCCACCATGGAAGACATCATCGAAACCCTGCTGGGCACGGAAATCGTCGATGAGACCGATGCCATTCAGAATATGCGGCAATGGGCGAGAAAACGCTGGTATCACAGGGCGAAGTCCCAGGGCTTAATCTCCGAGGACAGCGAGCAGGCCCCCGCCGGCGAGCCGGAGAACAAGGCCTAATTCGAGCCCTGGTAGTACTTCATGGCTTCGGGCATCAGGGATTTGAGGTTCTTGATCCGGGTTTTGTCCGCCGGGTGGGTGCTTAAAAACTCCGGCGGCTGCTTGCCCTGTTTTTTCGCCGCCATGCGCTGCCAGAAGTCCGGGGCTTCTCGCGGGTCATAGCCGGCCATGGCCATAAAGATCAACCCCAGATGATCGGCTTCCGATTCATGCAGGCGGCTGTAGGGCAGCATTACCCCGATCTGGGCCCCGGCGCCGTAGGCAGCCATAAACAGTTGCCGGGTGGCTTCGGGTTGGGTTTTTAATGCCTGGGACAAAGCCAGGCTGCCGAACTGGGTGAGCATGCCCTGGCTCATACGTTCATTGCCGTGGTTGGCTACGGCATGGGCGATTTCATGTCCCATGACAACCGCAAGACCCGCCTTGTTGCGGGTGACCGGTAAAATGCCGGTATAGACCACCACCTTGCCGCCCGGCATACACCAGGCATTGACGGCGTCGTCTCTGACCAGATGAAATTCCCATGCATATTCGTCCAGTTGGTCTTCCATACCGTTTTGCTCCAGGTAGGTCTCTACGGCGTCGGCGATATTTTTGCCTACCGTTTTGACCATCTGCACTTTTTCCTCGTCGCCGCTTACCTCATGTTCGGAAAGAAACTGGTCATACTGCTGAAAACTCATCGAAAGCATCTGGCCGCTGGGGATCATGTTCAACTGTCTGCGGCCGGTAAGCGGCACACTGCTGCAGGCGGCGATCAATAGCAGTATCACCAGACATGCCGGCCAGGCGCGTTTCCATTGCATCGTTATGTTTTCTCCTTGAAAAAAAGAAGCTCGGGTGGTTTTTAGAGTGCCCGGCGAAGGGCTTTCAGCCCGCCCGGGCATAGGCCTCCTCAATGCGTTTTTCAAGATAGGCCATCTGGTCGTCCGCATAGGCTTCTATGTCAAAACAATGGCCGTCTTCGCCTAAAAGCCCGCCGGGAATCAGATCGCCGGCTTCTGCGGGGTCGCTGATCATTTCCCCGTAAAAACATACCGACAGCCACCGCGGCTCGTCTTCAATGACGTCGATCATTACAAACAGGGGGCTTTGATGGCCGAAACGGGCGGCGCGAAGGGAATAGGTCAGCCCCTGCCGGGCAACGAAATCGAGTTTCACATCCGGTTTGTTTTCCAGTTGGGATTTTAACGCCAGAAAGGCTTTTTTGGTCTGTGCGCTGTTTTCCGTCCACTGCTCGACAAATTCGTTGAGTTCTTCCATCGCGGCTGTCTCCGTCATCGTTTAATGGCCTTCATGTCATTGGGTGTTATCGGATCGGATTTCGGTACCATGTGTCAGTTTTTTTCACTGTCCGAAAATTCGGGTTCATCACAAAATATACAAAAAAACATGATACATGCAACGGAAATGTCAAATCTCTGCGCCCGCCGGCCGCATGCGGCACAAGCGCGCCACCCCGGCGCGATCGGAAAGGAATTGCTTGATTATCCGGGGCCATGTCTTGTAATTTTCGAAACAAGGCCCCATTGGCTTCGCTTTGCAATCGGTTATCGCAGTCGAGATAATTCAATCCAAAATAAGGGGAATACGGTTATCCGGAAAAACTTTAGTTATTTGTTCATTTCAAGCAAAAAGGATTTCGGGAAGGTCTGTAAATACCCCAAAAAAGACGTCGCCTCGTCTGTCATGCCTGCGAAGGCAGGCATCCAGGGGTTTTCTGTTCGTCTGGAAAACTGGATACCTGCCTTCGCAGGTATGACAGACGGGACGAACTGTTTTTTGGTGTTGGTTTGGGTTTTACGAAGGCCCGAATTCACTTCGCAAAACCATAACTGGAATATTCCGGATAATTTGGAAAAGGAAATTTGCCGATGAAACCACGCTCATGTGTATCACCGGAGGGAAAATTCGTCTACGGCATCCATGAACCGGGCTTTACCGTCGACAACCTGCGGGAAAACGATTATATCGGCCCGCTGGGCGAGTCAGACGACGGAACCCCCGTCGACAACCGTATCAATTTCCCTCCCGGCGCCGTGGAGTCGGGTCGGGCGGGGATAGTATACGAAGTGCCCAACGCCTTTTCCTTCCGGGGCACCACTTACATCAACAAGGTATGGGCCGATGAAAATGCCGCAAATCCGGACGGCATCGGCTTGCCGGAACCGCCGCCGGTTTCTTTTGCCTCCGCGGTGCGCAGGTGGTTCGGCGAGGCCGACCCGCTCGACGAACACGTGGACCGCCTGCTGCGAAGTCTGCCCGACCCCCTCCTGTTTGCCCTGGCTGAAACCGGAACCGAGCCGGGCGAGCTGGCCCGATTGGCGGAGATGGCCTGTGCGTTCGTCCATGACGACGCCACGGGCCGCCCAGCCGGCCTGCATTATCAAAAAACCGATGACGGCCGGATCCGGCCGGTGATTTATAAACCGCTGTTGTTTGAACTGCTTGCCAACAATCCGGATTTGCCCGATGACTACAAGGAGGCCATGGTATTGCGGCCCGGGGTCCAGGGCGGCAGTGAAATCGTCGGGGAATACCGGGATCTCGACGACCGCACCCATGTTTTTGAGTACCTGCGGACCAACAGCTATATCCCGTGGGGCCATTATGCCGCCAACATGGCCCATGACGCCATCCGGTACCGGATCCGGGATTTGACCCTCGATGATGTCCGCGGCATGCGGCACCTGTATTATCAGCGGACCTATATCCGCCTTGCCGGCGATCTGGGACTTCCCGTGGATGCTGGCCGGCGGACATTGTCTGCCGAAGAGCTCGAAGAGATCCGAAAAGATATCTCCCGCCAGCTTGATTTTGAAAGCAAGCGCAAGTCCCTGTCGTTTAACCGGACGTTGTGGGGCTGGAACTTCGGGTTTGATTACGCCCCGAGCCGTTACCGCCTGCATGCCTCCCACCAGCAGGTACACCAGCAGTTTGCCATGATTCCCCAAACCGTGGCGGCGGCCGGCGGTCCGGCCGAAATGGCGGCCTATGGTTGCGGCGACTTAGTCGAGGAATTTATCCGGCAATACTATGATACCACGGGGGTCCGGTTTTTTGATGCCTATATCCGCGCCATTGATAGCAATGAGCGGATGGCCGGGGCCCCGGACGGCCAACACAGCCTGATCGTCTACAGCGATGACCGCGTCATGGTCTTTGTCCCCAAGGCCCAGACCTCGCAGTGGGAGCTCCAGCTCATGACGCGCGTGCCGGTGGGAAACATAGTGGAAGCCGACCGCCGGACCCGGCGGTCTCTGGATTATGCCATGCTCGCGGCGGTAAAGGCGCTTTCCGGGCTGGGGGCGAAAATGATCACCACCATCGAGTTTGCCAAGCGCATCGACAACCCCGATGGCGACCAGCGCCTGATCTATTCCTTTCTGCCCCGGCTGCCGGAATCGCCGGGGGCGTTTTCCGAGGCCCAGCTCCGGTGGATCAACGGCCACTACCCGGAGGATTTTGCCACGGCATGCCGCCGGGCGCTTTCGGAAAACGGGTGAAGCCTTTTCGGCGGGCAAAAGTAAGTTTCCTCGCTGCAGAAGAGTCTTCGACACTTCGTTTCGCTTGAAAGCTCCTTTTTCTCGCCACCGGCAGGGCGACGTTCTACAGTTTCGACAGTAATAACTGAAAAGCCCTACGGGATTTCCAATTTTGCCGTATCTACCCGTTTGGCTATTTGAACATTCCAGGTATACCGGGGACTGAGCAGGCGATGGGGGCTGCTTTGAGCGATTGTATCTGAAGGCCCGTACGTTTTCTTAGGCGCATCGGGCGGGGGAAGCCCCACCGGATCGAAGTCGGACCGTTTTGCGGGGCACAGTTGTCATTGACATGGCAAAGCTTTGTCGAGCCCGGGGGGGAGAGTGGGGTGGGGGCAGGAATCCCCCGCCCGATGCGCCTTAGAAAACAAGGGCCGGAAGATAAAAGCGAAAAGCAGAGCCCGATCGCCTGCGGCAATCCGGTTCAAATCTGGTTTAAATCCGGTTCAGGTCCGGGACCTGAAAACATACCTTTCAATCCGTCCCTCTTTCCGATACAATCCCGCTTAATCCAAATCAAGTGTAACAAAATTGTAGCTTGTTTTTACAATTTTGTTTAATCAATGCTAAGTCCTTTTCAATAATAATATTTATAAATAATTGTAATTATGGTTATTTATCTGCTTAATAGGGATATGGCATGTCTGTTGCTAATAAATAAACAACGGAGAAAAGAAAATGGGCGTCAAGACAAACGCAACAAACAATCTGGTGGCCGGGCAGAGCCCGGCGGAAAGCCTGGCAAAACGGCGGCAGGCGCTTTTTGCCTCCATGCCCGACTGGGAGCCCGCCGAATTTATACAGGCCCATGCCGAGCTCATCGATGATTACTTCCGGGAAAGTTTTGCCAGCAGCCAGGTCGGCCCCCGGATGGGGCTCAACACCCATCCCTATGCGGTGGTGGCCCTGGGCGGATACGGCCGGTCCGAGCAGTGCATCCACTCGGATGTGGACGTATTGTTTTTATTCGAAGGCGCCGTGCCCGAAGAAGCGGATCGGCTCGTTCAGGAATATGTGTATCCGCTCTGGGACATCGGCATGGACGTGGGCTATGCCGCCCGTTCGCTCAGGGAATGCCTCCGGATGGCCAAAAATGATTACGAGATTTTAACCCCGCTGCTCGA
>JBNJEA010000143.1:0-7615 GCA_051745395.1 Thermodesulfobacteriota bacterium
CCCGGGGCGGCATGCGCATGGGCGTGGAAGGCGAAGATGAGCTGACCGGCGCCACCGATGCCGTCGGCTTTTTACACCGCGTCAATGCCGGCGACCGCACCCCCCCGGGCGAGAAGGTCGTGGTCATCGGCGGCGGCAACGTGGCCATGGACGCCGCCCGAACCGCCCTTCGGCTGGGCGCAAAGCAGGTGATCATCGTCTACCGGCGCACCCGGACGGAAATGCCCGCCTTTGCCGAAGACATCGAAGAAGCCGAAGAAGAAGGCATTACCTTCGACATGCTGGCCGCGCCCCAGCGCATCCTCGAAACAGACGGCCGGGTGTGCGGCATCGAATGCATCCGCAACCGGCTGGGCGAACCCGATGCCAGCGGCCGGCGGCGTCCGGAACCCATAGAGGGCGCCGAGTTTACCATCGACTGCGATGCCGTGATTTCCGCCATCGGCCAGCAGGTGGTCCCGGACTGGGAAACAGAGAAATGTCAGATCGATTGCGGCCGGGGCCACCGGATCGCCATTAATGCCGATACCATGCAGACCAGCGATCCCTCGATTTTTGCCGGCGGGGATGTAGTCACCGGCCCGGCCACGGTCATCGAGGCCGTTGCCGCCGGCCACCGGGCCGCAGACGGCATCCGCTGCTACCTGGAAAACGAAGAAATGCCCGCGGCAGCCGATACGGCGGCCCAGGACCAAACAGATCGACTGCCGCCGCTGCCGGCAGATACGCCGATCCACCCCCGGGCCGACCTGTCCCGGATGCCGGCAGCCGAACGTATTTCGAATTTTTCCGAAGTCTCATCCGGCCTCGATGCCCAACAGGCCGCCCGCGAGGCCGAACGGTGTCTCAACTGCGGCGGCTGCTGTGAATGCATGGAATGCGTGCGGGCCTGCGAGGCCAATGCCATCGACCACACCATGCAGCCCGAAAACCGGGAACTCAAAGTCGGCAACATCATCGTGGCCACCGGCTACGATGTTTTGGACCCCACGCCCATGCGGCAATACGGCTACGGCCGGTACGAAAACGTCTTTACCAGCCTGGAATTCGAACGGCTTTCCAACGCCACCGGCCCCACCGGCGGCCAGATCCTGATGCGCGACGAGCACGGCGAATTTTCCAAACCGCCCCGGCGCGTGGCCCTGGTCCACTGCGTGGGCAGCCGGGACGCAAACTACCACGAGTACTGCAGCCGGGTCTGCTGCATGTATGCGCTCAAGTATTCGCACCTGATCAAGGAAAAGGTGGGCCATCACGCCGAGGTGTATGATTTCTACATCGACATGCGCTGCTTCGGCAAAAACTACGAGGAGTTTTTCCGGCGGTGCCAGAACGAAGGCACGAACTTCATCCGGGGTAAAGTGGCCGAAATCACCGATGCGGCCGAAACCCCGCAAGAAGAAGGCAAATTGGTCGCCATCGCCGAAGACACCCTGCTGGGAAAAAACCTGCGGGTCCCGGTGGACATGGTGGTGCTGTGCGTGGCCATGGAAGCCCGGCCCGACGCCATTGATGTAAGCCGCACCTTCGGCATCTCCCAGGGGGCCGACGGCTTTTTCATGGAAGCCCACCCCAAGCTCGGGCCGCTGGATACCACCACGGACGGCGTGTTTATCGCCGGGGCCTGCCAGTCGCCCAAGGACATTCCGGACACGGTGGCCCAGGCGTCCGGGGCGGCGGCCAAATCGCTTTCCCTGACCGCCCGGGGGCGGGTCACCATTTCTTCGATGATTTCACACATCGACCCCGCCATCTGCATCGGCTGCCAGACGTGTATCGGCCTGTGCCCGTACAGCGCCATCGAATACGATGCCCGGCGCGGGGTCTCGGTGGTCAACGAAGCGCTCTGCAAGGGCTGCGGCTCCTGTGCGGGCTTTTGCCCCAGCGGGGCGGCCGGTGTCCGCCATTTCCAGAAAAAGCAGGTGCTGGCCGAATTCGACGGCTTGATGGATGCAATTGCTGACGTGGGGGTATAAAAACCCGGACCCCGAGGATCCGGGTTTGATCTCAGCCCAAAGGGCCAGATCTGATAAATCCGAAATTCGAATAACGAAATTCGAAACAAATTCTAATGACAAAATTTCAAATGTCCCAAACAAAAAAACCCCTTTTGTACTTCTGTTTTTGTCATTGAAAGATTTTGGTATTCGGATTTGTTTCGGATTTCGAGGTTCGTGTTTCGAATTTAAAATTTCATATTTCCTGGAGTTTAGCCAACGGTTTCTGACCTGGCCCGGAGCACCAGGCTTTTCAAAATCTACATAAACGCAAGAGGCCATTACCATGGAAGATTTCGAACCTGTTGTCGTCGCGTTTGTCTGCAACTGGTGCACCTACACGGCAGCCGACTTAGCCGGCACCTCCCGGCTGGGATACCCCAAAAACGTCCGGCTGATCCGGGTGATGTGTACCGGCATGGTCGATCCGCAATACATCATCAAGGCCTTTCTGGAAGGCGCCGACTCGGTGCTGGTCAGCGGGTGCCACCCCGGCGACTGCCACTACATCAACGGCAACTTCAAGGCCCGGCGCCGGATCAAGCTGTTAAAAACCATTCTGCCGAATTTCGGCATCGAATCCGACCGGCTGCACCTGACCTGGATCGGGGCCAGCGACGGCATCGAATTCGCCGAAACGATGCAGCACTTGGTTGACGAGGCGAAAAAACTGGGGCCGAATCCGGCACGGAACGTGAGTCTTTAGAAAGAAGAAGGGAGTAAAGAAGTAAGGGACTAAGGGACTAAGGGACTAAGGGACTGAGGGACTGAGGAGTCAATGAAATGTTTTGGGATTCTGAAAAAATGGGGAAAAAAGAAAACCGAAAGGACAAACTGCCGCAACGACTCAGCGGCGCAATACTTTCTTCAACCCATACTCAGCGCCTTAGTCCCTTAGTCCCTAAGTGCCTCAGTGCCTCAGTGCCTCAACATAAAGGAGAACCGTTATGCCCCGTACCGCCGACATCCAGACAGAAAACGGCAACGCAAACGCCACTGTCGCAGAGGTGTTGAAACAAATCATGGCCACCGACGCCGTGGATGCCATGCTGGTGCCCTATCGCCAGGCCGGCAACCGGATGATCATGCCCACGCTGATCACGGACGCGGAACTGCTATCCCATGCCGAGCCCCTGGCCCCGGCTTTCGCCGTTAGCGCCGCCCGCCTCGTATCCCGGCTGACCCGCCGGCCGTCGGGCCGCCGCCTGGCCGCCGTGCTCCGGCCTTGTGAAATCCGCGCCTTTATCGAGCTGGTCAAGCTCAACCAGGGCCAGATCGAGGACATAGTCATCATCGGCATCGACTGCCCGGGCGCTTTTCAGAATACCGATTTCTTCGAGGCAATGGATACCCACGGCGAGAAAATCACGGACTGGTTTCTACAATCGGCGCTGCCGCAAAACGGTGAAGTCACAGACGCCCCCGGGCTGGCGACGGCCTGCCGGACCTGCACCCAGCCGACGCCGGCGGGGGGCGACATCGCCGTCGGCCTTTTCGGCATGGATATCGGCCAAAACTTTCAGCTCTACAGCCAGACGGAAAAAGGCGACGCGGTATTCGACCAGATGGACCTGACCGCCGCCGAGGTTTCGCCGCAGCGGCAGGCGGCCGTGGAGTCCCTGGTGTCCCGCCGCAGCGAGGCCAGACAGCAGATGATCGATGAAACGCGGGCGGCCACGGACAGCCTGGAAAAAATGGCCGAGTATTTCTCCCGGTGCATCAACTGCTACAACTGCCGGGTGGCCTGCCCGGTCTGTTACTGCCGGGAATGCGTCTTTACCACCGACGTCTTCGATCATGCGCCGGAACAGTACATGAAATGGGGGCAGCGCAAGGGGTCTGTAAAAATGCCGACCGATACCCTGTTTTATCACCTCACCCGGCTGGCCCACATGAGCACGGCGTGTGTGAACTGCGGGCAGTGCTCCAATGCCTGCCCCAACGATATCCCCGTCATGGAGCTGTTTGCCGCCGTATCCGAGCAGACCCAGGCCGCCTTTGACTACGTGCCGGGCCGAAGCGCGGAGGAGTCGCCGCCGCTGGCGGTGTTTAAGGAGGCGGAGTTCGAGGAGGTCGTGGGAGTAAAATAAAAATTGGAAATTGGAAATTGGAAATTCGGGGAGGACGCAGCAGCGCGGTTGTTGGTAATCCCTGGAAGCAGGATTGGAAACTGGAAATGTTGTTATTTCCTACAGCAACGACAACCCTGAACACCCAATTTCAAATTTCAAATTTCCAACAATGGAGTCAAATAAATGGCACAGAAAATCGGAAAAGCCTTAGTCGTCGGCGCCGGCATTTCCGGCATGCGGGCCGCGCTGGACCTGGCCGAATCCGGATACGGGGTTACCTTGATTGACCGGGCATCCCATATGGGCGGCATCCTTTCCGGCCTGGACCACCAGTTTCCCAACGACGGCTGCGGCATGTGCAAGCTGCTGCCCCATGTCGACCGGGACAGCGCCGCCCAGCGGTGTTTGCGAAAAGGGCTGTCCCATGAAAACATCGACATCTGCCTGCAGACCGAGCTGCTTTGCCTATCCGGCGAGGCCGGCAACTTCCGGGCGACGTTAAAAACCATCCCCAACCCGGTTGACCCCGCCCTTTGCATCGGGTGCGGCCATTGTAGGCCGGTCTGCCCGGTGGAAATTTCCGACCCGTTCAACGCGGGCACCGGCACGCGCAAGGCCATTGACCTGCCCTCGCCCCACATGGCGCCCGGCCCCTACCAGATCGACATCGAGGCCTGCACCCAGTGCGGCGAATGCCGGAAGGTCTGCCCCACCAACGCCATTTCCATGCCGGCCGAAGACCGCCAGGCCTTTTCCATCCTCGTGGTCGACGACGAGCAGATCATCCGGGATTCGCTTAAGGAATGGCTGGCCATCGAGGGCGGTTTCCACGTAATCACCGCGGAATCCGGGCAAAAGGCCATGGAAATTCTAAATGAACAAAGCGTGGACCTGATGCTCGTCGACATCAAGATGCCGGACATGGACGGCATCACCGTGCTCGAGCAGGCCAGGGCGCAGCTGCCGGAGCTTTCCGTAATGATGATCACCGCCTATGCCACGGTGGATACGGCGGTGGAGGCCATGAAACTCGGCGCGGTCGACTACCTGATCAAGCCCTTTGACCCGGATGCCCTGCTGCCGAAAATCGTGGAAATGTATCATGACATGCGCCTGCCGCCGGGCCCGGAAATCAACGTGGGCGCCGTCGTAGTCGCCGGCGGCACCGATTTTTACGACCCGGCGGCAAACAAGAACCCGTTCGGCTACCGGGAACTGCCGGATGTACTCACCAGCCGGGCCTTTGAACGGCAAATCAGCGGCACCGGCCCCACCGGCGGAAAACTGGCGCGCCCCTCCGACGGGCAGCCGGCTAAGCGCATTGCGTTTATCCAGTGCGTCGGCTCAAGAGACATCCAGGCCGACGCGGATTTTTGCTCCAGCGTCTGCTGCATGTACGCCATCAAGCAGGCCCGGCTGGCAAAAAAGCTGGCCGCCGAACACGGCGAAACCGTTGAAACCGTCATCTACCATATGGACCTGCGGACCTTCGGAAAGCCCTACCAGCAGTACCGGGACGCGGCCGAAGCCGAGGGGGTGCGATTTGTCCGCGGCCGCATCCATACCATCTCAGCCGACACAAAAAGCGGCGAACTTGCGATCCGCGCGATCGATATGGCCGGAAACATCGAAAACAAACACTTCGACATGGCGGTGCTGGCCACGGGCCAGCGCCCCTCGGCCAAAATCGGCGAGCTGGCCGACATGCTGCACATTGAACAAAACCCCTGGGGCTTTATCGAAACCGAGGCCTTTTCCCCCACGCAAACCGCACAGAAAGGCATTTTCGCCGCCGGCGCCTGCACCGGGTTAAAAGACATTCATGATTCGGTGATCTGCGGCAGTGCCGCGGCGTTAAACGCCTCGCGCACCATCCATGCCGCCGGCGGCGGCATCAGCGACGAATCCGCACCGGAAGCGGCCTATGCCGACGTCTCCCGTCAGCCCGCAGACGTCTTTGTCGCAATCTGTGACTGCCACGAAGCGATATCCAAAATCATGGACCCGGCGATGGTATCGGAAAAGCTCACCGCCGACCCGGCGGTCTCGCAGGTGAAACCCGTCGACGATCTCTGCACGGAAGCCGGGTTTTCAGATCTTGCGGAAAAAATACGGGATGCCCGGCCCAACCGGGTGCTCATAGCCGCCTGCCGGCCGCTGATGGCCCGGCAAAACATTCAAAAGCTGGCCTCGGCCGTATCGCTTTCCCCGGACTTAATCGAGGTGATCGACATCCGGAAAGGCGTGGCCGATTTACCGGACCCATCGGATACGTCCGAAAACCCGGCCCCAGAAAATGCCGCAACAGTTGCCACCGATATCACCCAGCGGCTTGAAATGGCCACAGCCCAGCTCAAAGGCGTGGATCCGGGGTTTGTCGCCTTTTCCGAAATCCAGCAGACCGCCCTGGTCGTCGGCGGCGGCATTGCCGGCATGACGGCCGCCCTCGGCATTGCCGACCACGGATTTGCGGTGCATTTGATCGAAAAGTCCGACCGGCTGGGCGGCAACCTCAACTGGCTGCACCGGACCATTGACGGCCAGCCTGTCGGGGAACTGCTGGACAGGACGGTTTCCCGGGTTGAAAACCACCCCCTTGTCACGGTTTACAAAAACGCCGACATCATCGACGCCGGCGGACGGACGGGGGATTTTCATACGCTGGTCCAGGCCCCCGAAGGCGAGCCGGTCAAGATCGATCACGGCACGGTGATCCTGGCCACCGGCGGCGCTGCCGCCGACACGGACGCCGACACCTACGGCAGTGATTCCCGGATTTGCAACCAGCAGGAGCTGGAAACGCAGCTGCACGACAACACCTTTGACGCGGCAGGCGTTTCCCGGGTGGTCATGATCCAGTGCGCCGGGACCCGAAAGCCGCCGAAAAACTACTGCAGCCGGGTATGCTGCGCCACGGCGTTAAAGCATGCGCTGACCATTAAAGAAAAAAATCCGGAAGCCGAAATTTACGTGTTCTACCGGGACATGATGGCCTACGGATTCACGGAAGCCTACTTTACCAAGGCCAGAAAAGCCGGCGTGATTTTTATTCCGTATACGCCCGATGCACCGCCGGCCGCAACGGCATCCGACGAGGCGGTTTATGTTTCGGGCCATGAGCCCGTCATTGACTGCGAAATCGAAATCGCCGCCGATTTGGTCGTGCTGGCCACCGGCATGGTGCCCAATATGCCCGAACCCCTTCTGGCGGGTTTTGCCGCGGAAGCCGACGAACACGGCTTTTTCCGGGAAGCCGAGTACAAGTGGCGGCCGGTGGAATCGCTCGGGCAGGGGGTATTCGCCTGCGGCATCGCGCTTTCGCCGAAAAGCATCGGAGAATCGATTGCCTCGGCCGAGGCCGCCGCCGGCCGGGCTGTCCGGCTACTGGCGCGCAGGCAGCTGCCGGCCGGCAAAGTCGTGGCCCGGGTGCGGCACAGCCTCTGCACGTTGTGCCAGGCCTGTGTTGCGGCCTGCCCCTATGGGGCCCGGGTGTTTGACCCGGAACTCGAACAGATCGCGGTCAACGCGGCGGCCTGCCAGGCGTGC
>JBNJEA010000037.1:0-25530 GCA_051745395.1 Thermodesulfobacteriota bacterium
CGGCCTGCGGCCGCTGGTCAGCCCCTCGGACACCGATGATACGGCGGCCCTGTCGCGCGATCACACCATCTACATTTCCCGTACCGGGCTGGTGACCATCACCGGCGGCAAATGGACCACCTACCGGAAAATGGCCGAAGACACCATTGACCATGCCGCCACCGTCGCCCACCTGCCGGACCGCACCTCGATTTCCCGGGACCTGCATATTCACGGCTACCACAACCATGCCGAAAAATTCGGCGACCTGGCCGTCTACGGTTCCGATGCGCCGGCCATTAAAGACCTGCTCTATCAACAGCCGGAACTCAAACAACCGCTGCATCCGAACATGACCACCATCGCCGGGGAAGTCGTCTGGGCGGTGCGCAAGGAAATGGCGCGCACCATAGAGGACTTTCTGGCCCGCCGCACCCGGGCCCTGCTGCTCGATGCCCGGGCCAGCATCGAAATGGCGCCGAAAGTGGCCCGGCTCATGGCCGATGAACTGCAAAAAGACGACGCCTGGGTCGAAACCCAGGTCCAGCAGTACCGGGAGCTGGCCCGGGGGTATCTGCTCGAATAATGGAATCGATATTTGCCGACCTATGGCCGATTCGACAATAAAGAAACTTCGAAGGGTCGGACATAAAAACGGCTTCATCGGCGGGTTGCAGCCGTGAAACCGCAATTACGCGCATTTATCAAGCCGGTTCATACGACGCCAGAACCACCCATAGGGACCAAGCATCGGCGGGTCAAACGCCGCCTTACGCATTTGAAAAATCCAGTCTTCGGTCCAGTCGGCAACCCGCCGGTCGGCCGCCCGGAACGGATCAGAACCGGCAGAGGCTTCCGGCCGCGTCAGCAGTGTGAATACCTCATTTTCCGTATGCGCAATGGATGCCCGAATCTTCCGCCGTTTTTCTTTTATAAACAGCAGGCGCCGATGCATGGCCTCAAAACGCTGCCAGAGGGAGCCGTCCACCGTGCTTTCATCCGGATTTAACACATAGAAGTCATGGTCCATATCCGGATGCACCGGCTTGAAGACCGAAAGGCATGGGGCCGAAGTTCCGGTGAAAAAATGCAGACTGCCGCGGGCATCGAGACGCGAAACCATGGCCCCGCAGGTCTGGTTCCTGCGAACAACCGGATCGGCGGCATGCATGCAGATATCGGCGTTGCTGCCGGAACGGGGGGTGATGTCGGCCCTGTGATGCAGCCGCAAAAGATCGGCCATGTCGGCAACCTCCAAGCCGTCTTTTTGCCCCAGCTTTTCCAGGCGGTCTCGCGATATTTTCAACCGATGATCAGCGGCGGCAAAAAACGGTATCCACCGGGTGTCAAAGGCGGACGAAAACGAAAAAGCCCCTTTTCCGGAATACAGTTTCCTTTGCCGGGCAAAATCCTGCAGTCCCTCCGAATGCAGATCATAATCGGCGCCGATGGTCAGGCAATTGGATATGGCGCCAGACTCTTTTACCTCCCGGGCGGCCCAGTGGCGCCCGGCGGTCTCCAAAATCCAGGCCTGCTCGGCATCTGCAATGATAAAGCTGTTGTCATACCGGAGCTTTTTGTCCCGGAAACCGCATACCCCGCCCTGCCCGTATTTTTCGAGCAGCTCCGTTATCACCTTCAATGCATGTTCTGCGGTATCGCCGCGCTCCAGCCCGAGGCGCAAAAGGTCCATGCCGATCAGGCCGGGGGTTTTTTCAATCAGACGGGTAAACACGGCTTCGTTTCCGATAACCACTCCCCGGTCGTTTGCCCCCATTTCGGCCCCCCACATCCAGAAGGGTTTGCTCAGCACCACACCGTGCCGGTCGGCTGTCTGATCGATTTCCCTGTAGGTCGCCCGGCATTTTTTTCGAATGTCATTTGTCACGGGCGGCTTTCGCACCACCAACTGGGCCTCGACCGGTTCACGATCGCTGTTTTTGGCAAAAAAAGTCCGGCCGCTGTTTTTTATGACCACTGTGTCGCACATTGCCCGATCACCACCTCCCATTCGAATTTCGAGGTTCGGATTCCCAATGCAGCCCTGTACGGGATAATGGATCCAAAAAAACGCTATCCGTAATAGATACGGTCTTCCATCCGCATAAATCCCCGTACGGTCTTGGCGATGCCGTAGCTGAACATATCCGGCGGCCAGGAAAACACCTTCCGGCCCACGAAAAACATCTCCGTTCGTTCGGTCTGGCGGCCGGTGATCAATTCGGCGATGGTGCGGCCGTTCATGGTGGTCATGGAAACGCCGTGGCCGATGCAGCCCATGGAAAAAACGGCCCGCTTGTCTTTGCCCAGGTACCCGATCACCGGTGCCATGTCTAAGGTCACGGAAACCGGACCGCCCCACTGGTGCGTAAAGCCGATGCCTTCCAGCTGGGGAAAAACCTCCGTGACATGGCGCTTTAAATGTTCGAACGTCTTTTCATTCCGGTCTTTGTCCAGGTTGCTGCCGTAGCCGATCGTAACATCGCCGCCGCCCATTGCGATCCGGTTGTCCTTGGTCAGCCGGTAATAATGGATCAGGTCGCGTGCGTCTTCGATGCCGGCCCGGTTTTTCCAGCCGATGGCATCATACTGCTCTTGTGTCAGCGGTTCCGAAAGGACGATATGCGTAAAGGCCGGGTACTGGAGTTTTTTTAACTCCGGGAACAAAACGGAATACGCATTGGTGGCCAATACCAGGTAATCGCTGTGGATTTCGCCCTGCTCCGTCTGGATCACGAAACCGGCTGCGGCCCCTTTCCGGCGGAAATTTTTCACCGGCGACTTTTCATAGATGGTCACCCCATGGTCTTCGGCCAGGGTTTTCAAACCCCGGGCCAGCTTGGCCGGATTTAAAATGCCGCAGCGGGGCTCGAACCAGCCGAGCTTGTAATAATCGGTGTTAAACTCCTCGGCCAGCCGGTGCCGGTCCCAGCGTTCCACACCGCCGAGCCCCCATTGTTCCATGATCTTGAAATCGTGCTCCACCCGCTTGACCTGGCCGGGGCTGGTGCCCACCAGCAGGTATCCCGTGCGTTCGTAATCGCAGTCGATACCGTTTCCGGTAATGACGTCATGCAGGTAATCCACCGCGTTTTCCATGTAGAGATGGGCGGATCTGGCTTTTTCGTCATCGAAACGGAACTGGGTGATCCCCTTGGTCAGGCCGAACAGCGTCATGGAAAAGCCGCCGTTTCGGCCCGAAGCACCGTAGCCGCAGATGTCGGATTCCAGAAGGCGGACATCCATGTCCGGTTGGAGACGTTTCAAATGATAGGCGGTGGAAAGTCCGGTGTAGCCCCCGCCGATGACGGCCACATCGGCTTTTTCTCTCTGATCCAGGGCCGGATTCGGAGTCAGGTCCTCGGGCAGGGTCTCGAGCCACCAGCTTTTCTCGCGATAATCGGTCATATGCACCTCCATACCTCGTCATTTTTATCGGACCTCAATTCAGGTTCAAATTTGAGTTGATGAATTGATCGGATACAATTAACATATAATAAATACGGGTATTTTTATACCCTCCCCTGCGGAGCCGGGGCAAATGCAATGCCTGGATGATGAACTCATCGCCGGAAACATGGGCACAAAAAGACGGTCAGCCATCATTTACCCGGACATGCTGGCCGACGCCAGGGCCCATCCGGGGAAGTACCCGGATATCGTGGTGCGGGTGGCCGGATTCTGCGCCTATTTTGACGACCTGCCGGATTCGGTGAAAAAGGAAATCATTGATCGCACGCGGATTGCCGCATAATGCATAGGCATAGCGTCGGAAAACGCCGAATATATTGTTTTCTGGTTATCCGACTTGCTCCAGTAACAACCACGGCTAACAGCCACTGCATTTTCGCGCCAAGACGCAAAGGCGCGAAGTTTCCTATCAAGCCATTCTTGGCGCTCTTGGCGGCTTTGCGCGAGAATAAAAAAACAACTCGACGACTCGTCACTTACCGGCGCGAACCGGATAACCGGATATTGTTTTTTATGCCGAGCTTTCCGTTTCCGCTACATCCAGCACGATCTTGCCCTGCACGCCGGCGCCTTCGATGAGTTCATGGGCGCGGCGGATTTCGGTCATCGGCATCCGCTTGGCGATGACCGGCTTGATCCTGCCCTTTTTCAACAAATCGAACAAGGCGGCCAGGTCTTTGGAAAACCAGTCCGGGTGCTTGCGCCGCAGGGCCCCGATGGAGTAAAAGGTGGTCGAGCGCCGGGTCGGCAGCAGTTGCCACAGTTTGAGCTTCATAAAGTCCAGGGGGATGCTGCCCTCCTTGCCCAGCACCGCATTGTAGAAGCCATAGGCCACCAGCTTGCCGCCAGCCCGGAGCAGGGAAAACGAGTGATTGAAGCTTTTGCCGCCGATGGGGTCAAAAACCGCGTCCAGGCCGCCGCCTGAAAGGCTTCGCACCTGCTCGACCCAGCCGTCGCGCTTGTAATTGATCGGTGTGGCCCCCAGGGCGGCCACCGTCTGGTGTTTCAAGCCGGAGGCGGTCCCGTAGACCGCCAGGTCCGCCAATCGGCCCAGATCCAGCATGGCGGTGCCGACCGCACCCCCGGCGCCGTGGACCAGGATCCGCTGTTTCGGCTTGACGCCGGCCACCCGGTGCAGCATCTGGTAGGCCGTGAGATAGGACAAAACCAAACTGACGGCTTCCGCGGCGTCGATGCCCTCGGGTACAGGCGTCAAACGGTCGGCCGGCAGGCAGATGTATTGCGCGCAGGCACCGGTCACGGTAAGATCGGCTACCCGCTGGCCGACCGTAAAGCCGGAAACGCCCCCGCCCGGTTTGTCCACCACGCCGACCAGATCGTAGCCGGGCGAAAACGGGGGCTTCTGCTTGACCTCCGGATACATGCCCTTGCGGATCATTACATCCGTAAACGCCGCACTGGTCACCAGCACCCGGACCCGGACCTCGCCGGGGCCGGGTTCAGGCAATTCGGTTTCCTCGACGATCTTGAGCTTTTCCAGCCCGCCGAATTGAGAAAGCAAAACCCGCTTGTATCTCATGTGCTTTTTCCAGGCAGGATTGCCGACAACCCTACGCTTTCATGGTGTGATCAACAATGGCGCGGCCGATGCGCTCCCAGCATTCGCCACGGACGGGATCATGGCCCATGCCCTCGATCACCAGCAAATCAGCGCCGGGAATGGCAGCGGCCGTGTCCTCTGCTGCGGCCACCGGCATCAACGGGTCATCTGAGCCGTGGACCACCAGGGTTGGCACTGCCACCGAACCCAGCGCCGGTTTGCGGTTTTTCTGGGTCATGATGGCGGCAAACTGCCGTATCACGCCTTCCGGATAAAAACAGCGGTCATATGATGCCTCCACAATGGCCTTGACCCATTTCTCATCAAAGGGGCAGCCCGGACCTGAAATCGCCCGGAACGTTTTGAGATTGTGGTCGATAAACCCCGGGCGATCCTCGGGCGGCGGGGTCAGCAAAAGCTCGAGCGCATCCGGTTCGGGCTGGAAGTATTCCGGATCTCCCGTGCCGCTGTAAACGGAAACCAGGCTCCGCACCCGCTCCGAATATTGGATGGCGATGGACTGGGCGATCATGCCGCCCATGGAAACACCGCATACATGGACTTTTTCCACTGACAGGGCATTGAGCAGCCCCGCCGCGTCATCGGCCATGTCTTCGATGCTGTAAGGCGCTTCGGCCGCTTCTCCCTGGAGCATTTTGCCGATCAAATCGTCAATATCGGGTACGCCCGCATCCGTTATTTTCGTTGAAAGCCCCACATCCCGGTTGTCGAACCGGATCACGAAAAGCCCGCTGTCAGCGAGCTGCCGACAGAACTGATCATCCCAGGCAATCAATTGCTGCCCCAGCCCCATGACCAGCAGAATGGCTTCGTTGGCCGGTTCGCCGAAGGTTTCGTAGGCGATTTCGATATGATTGGCGTTTGCGTTCGGCATCAATGCTCCTCATCGTTTTTTTGATTGTACCAGAAACCCTCCGGCGAGCCGTGCCCCCGGGATACGATCCGCTCAATTTTGACGCGGTCGGTTTCATGCAGGGTCTCGAAAAATTCCTCCGGCAACGCCGCCGGTATGCCGTTAAACAGCGAGCCTTTCAAACGCATCTTTCCTTTTATAATCGAGTTTTGCCCCGAGGCCGGATTTTTAAAAACCCCTTACAAACGGCAAATGGTGGGTTTTTCATCCATATCGATATCAATGCTGATCATATCGCCCGTTTTAAACCCCAGCCGCCGGAGCTCTTTGACAATTTGATCCTGTTTTTCATATTTCCAGTACACAAACCACACGGGATTTCTCACTGTATCAATGCCGTATGCATCATGAGTGCAAAGATTGAGACGAATTCTGTCTTTGGCGATGATTGTATCGGCTTCGGACAAAAAATAGTCGATTTTGTACTGGTTTTTATACAAAGCACTGGTGAGACGTTTTTGATGTTCGGGCGTATCATCCAAGTAATGATTTGCGATCTGGAAAAGATCGTCGGGTATTTTGATGGAAAAACCCAGGACACCGAATCGTTCATGTTTCAGCGCAAATTCCTCGAGTTCGGCTTCATAGTCGGAAATCACCTCAAGGACGTCTTCTATTGTGCAGTCCGGGTCGTGCCATCCGTGAACCAGCTCTTCGCATTTGTCGATGATATCTAAATAAAAGGATTTGTGGTCCATGATGTAGAAAATCCGCTCGCGGTAATTTCTTCTTTTCCGGATTCTGCGGATGCCGTCCAATTTTACGGTCCGCCGGCCTATGTTTTCATCTAAAAGCTCCACCTTTGAAATGTCTTTTGCCTGGACCACGTAAATATCGCGCATTTGGGAAACGATATATTCAATCTCACAAGCAAACCCGAGACAGTCCTGGATATCTTCCGACAGTTGCAGCAGTTTCATGTCATGGGGCGTTTCGGTGATATAGGATTCGCACTGAATTTTGTGGGCATACGCATTGGTATAGCCAAATTCCCAGTGCTTGCCCATTTTTTTTGCCATGACTTTCACGCCCTCGATAAAAGGCATGACAATAACGCCCATGTCCTGTGGATCGATTTCAGGGGCATTATTAAATTTCTGCTGCCGTAAAATCTGAAGTCTTTTTGCCGTTTGGGCAAGTTTGACAATCCGTTTTCTGCCGTAGCGAATGCCGAGTGTGTCTGCATTGACTTCAAGCGAATCGAATGTGCCGCTTTTAAAAAAGGATTCCAGCGGGTGGGCGCTTCGGACAATCACCTTAAAGCTTTGGCGGTTTTTGTGAAAAAACGCTTCCAACCGGCCAAAGTTTTCACGTGCAAAGTCCGCAGCTGTCAGATATATAAAATCCGGGACATGAAAACCCTCGTTTTTCAATATTTCCAGAAGCCGTATTTTTTCCGGCAATTGCGGTTCCATTGAGTTTCCTGACTTGCGTATTGCCCCTGTCCGGGGGGCTTTTTCCCAAAAAATCTTTTATGTTTTGTAAATATCACTTTTTACCGGATGCTTCAACAGACTTAGCACGCCCCTTGGGCCGGCCCGACAAAGTCCGCTTTCTCTAATGGTATCGTAAAAGAAGTCGCTGCTGAATTTCATCAGACAAAGACCCCTTGCATCTCGACCTCGCTATCCTTGTTTTTTAATTTTGGTTGCTATAGCCGAAAGCCCCTGGGTCTTACATCGGAGCTACTGCCGGGGTCACAGGGGCTTTGCTGTTGATGAAATGCCATCATGATGTTATTTTGCATCCCCAAATGACGGGAAAAATTCGTTTCCACGGCTGTTTACATTGGCCGGGGCAGATAGATACCGCACCGGAGATTTCAGCAAAAGGAGAGGTTATGAAAAAATTCGGATGGCCGCAATGGATAATTGTTTTCGCTCTGATTGCAATGTTTGTTTTTACCGCCGCAGCCCCGGCAGCAGCATCCGGAAACATCGGGGACAACGGCAAACCACAGAAGACAGCCGTTGAACAAAGCGGGCCCGGCGGCGGAATTCTTTCGACCGTGTCCAAATACATGGGCAAGGCAACCAAGCAGCTCGATGAGGCCGGACAAGGCCTGCTGTCAATTCCGGGCCTGCTGGAAGAAATCATAATCCGGGCACAGGATCCGGATTACCGGATGCTTTGGGCGGAAATGGCGGGAAAGATTCTGCTGGTGCTGCTTGCCGGCTTTTTCGCCGAATGGATCACCCGGCGTATTCTGAGAAACCAGCGCCCTCTGGTGGAAAAACGGGAAACAGAGTACTTTTCCATGCGGACGCTGCTTGCAGCATTCCGTCTTTTCATAGACATCCTCCCCATTGCCGCTTTTGCCATAGTCGCCTATGGCGTAGTGCCGTTTACCGGCCCGCGAGACGAAACGCAACTGATCGCATTGGCCCTGATCAACGCCAGGGTGCTTGCAAAAATTATTCTGGCTGTCTTTCGCATGCTGCTGGTGCCGGCGGCGCCGTCTTTGCGCCTGCTTTCCATCGACAAAGAAATGGCACGCCAATTCTACCTCCGGCTCCGGCGCATCGTCGGCCTCGGGGTATACGGCTTTTTTATCGCGGAAGCCGCCCTGCTTATGGGGATGCCTGAGGCGCTTTACGTCTTTGTTGCAAAATTTCTGGGCCTTGCCATCACCGCAATGCTTGTGTTTCTGGTCCTGCAGAACAAAAACGAAGTTGCCGTATGGCTTCACGGAATAAAAGCCGTACCGGGCGAAGACGACGAAAAAGAAACCAAACAGAAGTGGATACATACCCTGCTGACCTTGCGCAGCCGACTGGCCGACTTCTGGCATATCGCGGCCGTGCTTTTGATTGTCGCTCTTTTTGCAACCTGGGCGCTTGAAATCGAAGGCGGATTGTTCTTTCTGGCTTCCGGGCTTGCCATGACGGCGGGGGTGATCGCCGTTGCCGGGCAGCTGGTCGGCCTTGCAGACAAGAGCACCGACCGGCTGTTTCAAATCCGTGAAGATCGCAAAGCGGCATACCCCGATCTGGAAAACCGGATAAACCGCTACCACCCGGTCGTCCGTAATCTCCTCAAGGCGATTGTCTACATCGTTGCGGTTTTTGCAATACTGGAAGTATGGGGGCTCGGGACCCTGGGCTGGTTGTTTTCCCCCGCCGGAAGGAATGCCCTCGTCGATCTGATCACGCTTGCCCTGATCATCGCGGGCGCTTTTCTGGTGTGGGAAATCGTCAGCGCCACAATTGAGCGCTCCCTGGCTCACGAAACGGAAAAAATGACAGCAAGTCCGCGCAAACAGACGCTTTTGCCGCTGTTAAAAACCGTGGTACGAATCGCCCTGGTGGTATTTGCCGCAATGCTTCTCTTGTCGCAAATCGGCATCACCATTGCCCCCCTTCTGGCCGGTGCCGGCATTCTCGGACTGGCTGTCGGCTTCGGTGCGCAGTCTCTGGTAAAAGACGTAATCACCGGTATGTTTATACTCCTGGAAGACGCCATTTCCGTGGGAGACTGGGTAGATGCAGGCGGATACAGCGGCACCGTGGAACACCTCACCGTCCGGACGGTTACGCTGCGCGATCTTTCGGGAACCCTTATCGTGGTGCCCTTCGGCGAAGTAACCACGGTGAGCAACTACAACCGCGATTACGGCTATGCGCTCATCGATGCCGGCGTCGCCTACCGGGAACACTACGGCGATGTAGTCCAGGCCCTGCAGGATGTGGCGATTGAACTGCGCAACGACGAATACTGGGGCCCCTTGATTACCGACGACCTCGAACTGTTCGGCACTAACGACCTGAGTGATTCGGCGGTAGAAATCCGCGTGCGGTTAAAAACCCTCCCCATGCGGCATTTTGGTGTTCGCCGGGCGTTTCTGGAGCGGATGAAGCGCGTCTTTGACGAAAGAGGCATCGAAATCCCCTTTCCCCACCGCACCGTCTGGTTCGGCGTGGACAAGGAAGGGACGGCGCCGCCGCTCTACATTGCAAGCAACGAGGAGCAACAAGACGCCTCGGCTCCGCAACATGCAGCGGCGGAGCCGGAGGTGCAGATGGCCTCCGAGTCGACTGCATCCACAGACGTCATTGAAGAAAAGGAAGAAAAGGAAGAAAAGGAACAGGCCGATCCGCAGGAAAATCCGGAGGAATCAAAGCCTTAAAGCGAGTTTTTTTCATTCTCGCGCAAAGCCGCCAAGCGCGCCAAGGGTGTCTTGGAAACTTTGCGTCTTGGCGCGAAACCGAATTCTGTTTTCTGGTTTGAAATGAACAATAACCGGAGTCTTTCGGATAACCGGATTCTATTTTTTCACGGCAATTCGAAAGTCGTCACGGGTGATCCCGGTTTTCGGCATCCTTTGCGCTGCCGCCGCCGTTTCCGGGCAGATAAAAATCAAAGGCCACCCCCTCGCCCGGGGCACTCTGACACTCCACGGTGCCGCCCAGTGTCTGGGTGACGATGTTGTAGACCACGTGCATCCCCAGCCCGGCGCCGCCGTGGGCGCGGCGGGTGGTGAAAAAGGGTTCGAACACGCGGGCTGCGCTGTCTTGGTCCATGCCCCGGCCGTTGTCGCGGTACTGCAGCCGGATGCCTTCTTTTTCCGGGTAAACGTCGAGGGTGATTCTTCCCTGCTCGATGTCTTCAAAGCCGTGGACCAGTGAATTCATGACCAGGTTGGTCACCACCTGGGCGAAGGCGCCCGGAAAACTGTCGATTTCCTGATTTTCCGGGCAATTGACGGAAACTTCATGCCGGGTCCGCTTCAACCGGGGGCCCATGCTGACCAGGATTTCGTCGATGTATTGCCCCACGTTGAAAGTACGCCGCTTTTCAGCCGACTGGTCCACGGCCACCTGCTTGAAACTTTTGACCAGGTCGGCGGCCCGCTGCAGGTTGGTTACAATGAGCCGGGTGGAATCTTTGGCCGTCTGGAGGTACTTGGCCCAATCGGCTTCGGTGGGCGCCGATTGGTTTGAAATGGCCTCGGTTTTTTCCTGCAGAAACGAGGCGGCCGTGACCGAAACGCCGATCGGCGTGTTGACCTCGTGGGCCACGCCGGCGACCAGGCCGCCGAGCGAGGCCATTTTTTCCGATTCCACCAGTTTTTTCTGGGCGGCCCGTAAATCGTTCAACGAGTTTTCGAGTTCGGCGGTGCGCTGCTGCACCCGGACTTCGAGATCTTCATAGAGCATGGCGTTTTCCAGGGCAATGGCGGCCTGTGACGATATCACCGTCAACGCCTCGAGCCGATGCCGGGTAAAACTGCCGTAAACCAGGTTGTTTTCGGCATACAGGATCCCCACCAGGGTGTTTTGGTGCATGATCGGCATGCAGAGCACGGATTTGGGCTGTCGGTGCCGGAGATAATCGTCTTCGGCAAAGCGTTGCTCATTGGCGGCATCATCGAGCACCATGGCCTCGCGGGTGGTTTCCACGAACCGGATGATCGAACGCGGCAATTCGGCATCCTCGAAAGCCATGGCGTTTAACACCGTGGCTTCGTCCCGGTCGGCCCGGATTTCTGCTTCCACGGTGAAGCCGGCATCCCGCTTTAACAACAGTAGACCGGTCTGGGCCCCTGCGTTTTCCACGACCAGGGCCATCATTTTCTTGAGCAGGCTGGGCAGTTGAATTTCCCCGGCGATGGCCTGGGATGCCTTTAACACGGAGACCGAATCCAGACCGCCGGCTGCTACAGGCATTTCACTGGTGTGCTCTGCGGTGGTGTCGCCGCCGATATCGGCATCGACTACCTGGAGCAAGTCGGCATACCGGTTTTCGATATCCCGGACTTTGCCGGAAGCCCCCCAGATCCGGTATTGCTCCCGGGCCCTGTGGATGTAGTGCCGGGCCATAACCGGCTCATTTTTATCCATCCAGTACCGGGCATAGCACTCGTTGGCAATGGCCCGTTCGTTGTGGTACTCGTTTCGGGCCGCTGCTTCGATGGCTTTTTTAAAATATTGACGCGCCGCGGCTTCGTCCGTGGAAATATCGGCATACTCAGCTTTGATCAGCCAGTACTTGTGCTCAAAGTTTTCCGGACAATGCGCCGCCCATTTTTTCATCTTCTTCTGCATGCGCCCCACCCGGTTTACCATTCGCTGCCGGCGCAGATCGTCGGGCATTTCCCGGCAAAGCGCCAGGCAGGCAAGTGCGGAATAAAACACCATGACCGGCACGTAGAGCATGCCCGTGACCCCGTCGGCATATGTCTCGGCGGCTTTGGCATGGGCCACCGCCCCGGCGTAGTCGCCGAACAGGTAGCTCAGCATCAGTTTGTGGAAATAGACGTCGAAAATGGCGGTCCGATCATTTGCCGCCCGATGGCGGGGCAGCATCGTGTCTTCATCGTAGATCTCGCCGACCAGCCGGGCGGGCTGCTCTGCCCCGGTGCGCAGGTTCAACAGCGCCTGGTGCCAGATCTGCTGAAAATTATAGGCGGTTTTCTGGTTCAACCGCCGGATGGCCGAACTGTAGGTCACCATGCTGCGTTGCAGAGCAGCCAGGTTCTTGCCCACGCAAAAGCAATTGCAGCAGTGAATGTGGACGGCATAGGCCGCATATTCCAAATCCCCGGTTTCCAGGCCGACCTGGTAGGCCTCGAGCAGCGCGCCCAGCGTCTGCCGGGCATGGCGCTGCCAGTGGCGAATCTGGGAGTTGAAAATCACCAGCACCCGGCATTCATACTCCCGGGTGCCCAACTGCCGGCTCAGCTCGATGGCTTTTTTGCCGTGATGGAACCCGGAATCGATATGCCCGGTCACACCGCATTCCACCAACCCATATACGCAAAACGCCACCGGGGTCTCGGCGGCATTGCCGTATTTCAGCGAAAGCCGAATCTGCTGGAAAGCCAGCAACGGCAGCAGTTTCGGAGCGGCGAAAAAAGCCGGCGACGCGGTTGCCATCAGCAACTGCATGGCAGCGATACGCAGCGGGTCTTCCATGGGCTCGCGCAGGACCGGGTCGGTCTTGCGATGGGCGTACAGCCTGACGCGGGTGACGAGCATGCCGGCAATGACCTCAAGGGGGCCGGGCTTTACCGGCAGCCGGACACCGAGGTGGCGCAGGGCGTCCAGAGCCATGCGGATGGCATCCACGAGCCGGTTTTCGGCAATCAGCGACTGGATTTTGACCCGCTGAATCCGGATTCTGTCGAGCCGGTTGGCAGCGTTTTTCAACACCACCTCGGCATACAATGCCATCCGGCTTGATTCCGAATTCAAATAGGCGGTCTCTGCACCGTGGATATAAAGCGCCACGGTCAAATCGTAATGCGTTTGCCAGCAGTCGTCGGGCAAAAGCTCAATGCCGGCTTTGAAGTAATTGAAGGCGGCTTCATAAGCGGCCGAATCCTTGGATTTCATGCCGGCCTTGTAGTTGTATTTAGCGATTTCAAGGCGATCTTCGACAAAGGAGACCAGATCCGCGCCGGCATTGAAGTGGTTGACGATTTCAAACAAATGGTTTTCATGGCCCTCGTGGACGGATTCCTCGCGGATGTATCGGCCGAGCCGCCAGTGGCGATGTTTTCGGTCCGCCATATCAATTACGGTATAAACCGCCTGCTGGATCCTGTCATGGGCAAACATATAGGTGATCCGGCGCTTTTGCCCGCCCCTGTCGTCGGCGACGTTTTCAGCGGCCTGCGCAAAAATCAGCCCCTCGTGCAGAGCGGGCCAGAGTCGGCGATCCGCCTCGGCCGGCGAAACCCCGTGCATTGCCGCCAGCAGCGACAACTCGAAGCGATTGCCGATACAGGCGGCGGTTTTGAGCATCTCCCTGGTCTGTTCCGAAAGCCGCTCAATCTTTGCGATCATGAAATCAACGACGTTGTCGGTCACCTGGATGCGCTCAATGGCCTCTATGTTCCATTGCCAGCACCGGTTTTGACGATCAAAGGCAAAGGCCCCTTCTTCATAAAGCAAATAGAGCAACTGGTTTAAAAAAAAGGGGTTGCCCCCTGTCCGCGAAAAGCAAAGTTCGGCGATCTCGGCGGTTTTGCTTTCATCGGTTTGCAAGGTTTCAGCCACCAGGGCAGCCACATTTTCTTTCCCCAACGCATTGAGCGTCATGCGGTTGACAGCCGTGCCCTGGGAAGCGATGTTGTCCAACGTCAGCATCAGGCTGTCTGCCGCAGAGACCTCGGATTGCCGGTAGGCGCCGATAATAAGGAGCTGATTGTCAACGGCGCCGCCCATGAGCAGTTCCAGCAGTTTCAGCGAGGAAAGATCGGCCCATTGCAAATCATCCCAAAAAACCACCAGCGGATGGCCGGCATCGGCAAACACGTCCACGAAATTCTGAAACACCAGGTTGAAGCGGTTTTTGGCCTCTATGGGCGACAGTTCCGGCACCGGAGGCGGCTCGCCGATGATCATGGCCAGTTCCGGGATGACGTTGACCATGACCCCGGCGTTGGGTTTTAGGGCATGGTTGAGCCGGTCGCGCCAGTAGGCCACCGTCTCCGGGCTTTCGGACAACAGTTTTAAGATCAGTTTCTGGAAGGCGGCGATGATGGATGCATAGGGGATATCGCGCTTGAACTGGTCGAATTTGCCGGAAATGAAAAACCCGCCCCGGTCGGTGACCGGCCCGGCGATTTCATGGACCAGTGCGGATTTGCCGATGCCGGCCGGGCCGGCAACAACATACATCTCCCGCCCTGTCCGGCTGATTCGGTCAAAGGCGGCCAGAAGGGCTTTTTGTTCGCTGGTTCGGCCGAAGAGCTTTTGCGGCACCTGGAAATACTCGGGGGTGTCGCTTTCGCCCAGCGCAAAAACCGGAATCGTTTGGCTTTGCTTGCAATACTGCAGGCAGGCCGCCAGATCCGCCTTTAAACCGAATGCACTCTGGTAGCGATCGTCCGGCTCCTTTTCCATGAGCCGGACCACGATGTCGGATACCATGGACGGGATGCCGGCATTGACAGCCGACGGGGCCGGGGCGGTTTTGGCCAGGTGCGCGTAGACAAGTTCCATGGGATCGCGGAAATCAAAAGGCGTCTTTCCGGTCAGAAGTTCATAAAAGGTAATGCCCAGGGAATAGAGATCACTTCGGTAATCCACGCTCCGGCTCATCCGGCCGGTCTGCTCCGGGGAGATATAGGCCAGTGTGCCTTCCAAAACATCGGGGCGCCGGGCTTCGTTGATTTCCCGGATGGCCGACGAGGAAATACCGAAATCAATCAGCTTTACCTGCCCGGTCTGGCGGTTCCAGACGATGTTAGACGGGTTGATGTCCTTGTGGATGACCCGCTGGCGGTGAATGTCGTCTAAAATTTCGGCAACCCGCATAAACAGCGTAAGCGTTTCGCAAATATCGCTTTCATCAAAGCGGTAGCAGCGGTCCAGGGAAGTGCCGCCGAAATCCTCCATGGCAATGTAGGGACGGTTATTGACGGTATCGAGGGTATAGGCGCGGACCACGCCGTAGGCGCCGAGCTTTCGCAGCATGATGTATTCCTGCTGGAAGCGCAGGGTTTCGGAAAGGGCGGGATAGAGGCTTTTGACGACCTTGACGACCACGGGCAGATGATCGAGCCCGCGGGTGGCCGCATAAATGAGGGAGCGCTTGCCTTCATGTAGCTGACGCTCGATGTCGTAGCCGGAAATGGTAATCATAGACCGCAACCTGCCAGGTGGCCGACTATGCCGTTGCCAGCGGAAACGACGTACGGATCATCCGATTTGTATCGACGCTCGTCAACCATGTATAGCCGGTGTCCCGTTTCTGGATAGGGCGGTTTTGCTTTATCTTTCGGGAATCTATCGAATTATAGATATCGGCAGCCGGCAAAGGGTGTCAAGTCAATTCTGCGAAGCCGCTGCGGCTGAACTGCCCAATCGTCCCATCAAAAAACCGTCGATAAACAATGAGGCCAGGTGATGCATGACACACACGATTAACGCCGCTCCGTATTCGGGAAACAGTGTAACCTGGAGGATAACCGACAGCGGCAGGGTCTTTTGGCTGCCCATGAAAACGATGCTTTCCATTCGGCCGCGGGGGATGCGGAAGAGAAAAACCGCAAGAAAGGCCGTTGCTATCATCAACAAATGAAAAAAAACCACGACCACAACGATCCGGCCCATGGCCGCGACATTGCCGGAAAGCACCGGTTTTGCCTGTGCAATGCCCATCCAGACAATGGCAAGCACCAGGCACTGATTGACAATGGAAACCACCGGAATGATGCGCCGGATCAAAGCCCCGGCCGCGGCCCGGACCAGCAGCCCGAGCGACAGGGGCAGCAGCACGTAAAACCCGATTTTGATCATCACCGCGACCTGATCAAAGTCCACGGCAGTCGACAAATCCGTCAGGTTCAGCAGCAGCGGCAAGGTCATGGCGATGGTGATCACCGACAGGCAATTGGCGACCACGGTGATAAACAGCGCATGGGCCGGGTTTCCGCCCGAAGCCCCGGACATCACCACCCCGCTGCTCAAAGTCGTCGGCATCACGGCCACCAGAAAGATGCCGATCACCAGCGCGATATCAATGGGCAACAGGCTGAAAAGGGCGGCATAGAGGGGCGCAGCACCGAAAATCAAAATCAGGGCGATGACGGCACCGGAAATATCGGTCAGCCCGGCCCGGATCTGTTCGAAGTTGAGCCCGAACCCGGAGAAGAGAAAAATAAAAAAAATCACCGCATCCGGGCCGCGCCAGGCCTTGATGAACCGGCCGGCTTCGGCGATTAGACCGGTCGGATCCCCCAGAGTGACGGCAAAGACCAGGGCCAGGCCCACTAAAAACCAGTATTTTTCCAGGATCTTTAGCATGTCGGACGAAAAACCACACGCATTCGTCTTTCGATTTTTTTATTGCACAGCAGCCGGCGATCAGGTTAATAATTTTGAGTTTATACCTGTAGCAGATTATGGTATCCGAAGCCATAGAATTGCCGTAAAAATTGCAGCCACGTCATCCTCCCTGCCCCGGTACAGGCAGCATAGGCATTAAATGAAACTCAAACGACTCGAAATACAGGGATTCAAATCCTTTGCGGACAAATGCACCATCGATTTTCCGCCCGGCATTTCCGCCGTGGTCGGGCCCAACGGATGCGGCAAAAGCAACATCATCGACGCCATCAAGTGGGTGATGGGCGAGCAGAGCATCAAGCAGCTGCGCGGAAAATCCATGGGCGATGTCATTTTTTCCGGCACGGACAAGCGCGCCGCCGTCAATCTCGCCGAAGTTTCGCTGGTCTTGTCCGACCATGACGAAAACAAGGCCGAAGCCGCCGGCGCCTACACGGAAATCATGATCACCCGCCGCCTGTATCGCTCCGGTGAAAGCCTGTACATGCTCAACAAACAGCCCTGCCGATTAAAAGACATCCACGACATTTTTCTGCGCCACGGCATGGGATCGCGGTCGTGCGCCATCATCCAGCAGGGCAACATCGGGGCCATCACCGACGCCAGCGCCGAAGAACGCCGGACCTTCGTGGAGGAAGCCGCCGGCGTGATGCGGTACAAAAGCCGCAAGCAGGAAGCCATGACCAAGGTCAACGCCACCCGGCAGAACCTGCTGCGCTTAAACGACATTATCGAGGAAATCGAAAAACAGCTCGCATCGCTTTCCCGGCAGGCCAAAAAAGCCAAGCGTTACAAAGAACTTCGCCAGCGATTAAAGGAAACCGACTTCCAGGTTTCGGTTTACTACCACGAAAACTACACCCGCCAGATCGAAAAAACCCAGAGCCTGCTGGAAGAGCTGCAGGCAAAAGACGCCCAAAGCGCCGACGCGCTGGAGCGCTTAAATGCCGCCCTGCAGGAGATCGACGAAAAAAAGGAACGGAAAAAAAGCAAAATCGAGGAAAAAAAGGCCGCGCGGGCCGAAAAGCAGCGCCACATCGACAAGCTCGAATCCGAGCTTGCCCACTTAAACGAGGAAAGCACCCGGCTGACCGACGAAGTCGCCCGGTTGGAAAACGCCCTTGCCGACCTTAATGAAAAAAACCGGAAAATCGAATCCGAGATCGCCGAAAACAATGAAAAGATCGAGGATTTAAACACCCGCATCGCCGATATTAACCAGGATTTAGACGATGAAAAACAGGCCAGCGAAAACGACAAGGCGGAACTGACCCGGTTAAACGCCGAACTGGAGCAAAAGCAGAAGCATTTAATGGAGCTGTCCTCCCGGCGGGCCAAGTACCAAAACATTTACCAAAACGCCGAGGCCAACAAGGAAAACCTCGAACGCCGGATCCAGCAGAACGAAAACGACAAGGCCGAAACCGAGGACCAGGTCGCCGAACTTTCCGACAGCGAGGCGGCCATCCGGGAAAAGCAGGACCGGGTCAAGCAGCAGCTCGAATCTTTGATGCGGCGCAAGTCCGAGTGCGAAACCCAGCTCAAGGCCAAAAGCGACGAACTCGGCGCCCAGGTCAAGTCCGTCAACGCGCTGTCCAATGATCGCAGCAAGCTCAAGTCCAAGCGAAACGTGCTCAGGAAAATGGACACCAATTTCGAGTGGTACAAGGACGGGGTCAAGGCGGTCATGCAGCACAAGGGAGGCAACGGGTCGTCGGCCGAAGACGGCGGGGATAGCCGATCGGAGCGCATCGTCGGCATAATGGCTGAAATCATCGAGCCCGAACCCGGCTACGAGCACGCCGTGGAAGCCGTTTTGGGCGAAGCGCTCCAGTACATCCTGGTCACCGACCAGGCCGCCGGCGCCGAATACATCCATTTTTTGCGCACCGAAAACGCCGGCCGGTGCGGCTTCATCCCGGTCGAAAACGGCACGAATCCGGCGCCGGATGCCGGAAAGACATCCGAAAGCAATGCCGCCCTTGAAAACCACGTCACCATCTGCGACGGCTATGCGCCAATGCTCAACGGACTGCTGTCCGGCATCGCCGTGGCCGACGATTTCGACGCCGCCCTGCAATTGTGGCATCGCCGCAACGGGTTTCAAACCATTGTCACCAAAGACGGCGACGTGATTTCGGACAAGGGCATCATGGTCGGCGGCAGCAAGGACAAGCTGGCCGGCATCCTGGAGAAAAAACAGGAGATCCGGCAGCTCGAATCCGATCTCGCCGACATCGACGACCGGCTGGCCGCGGAAAAAGAAACCCAGCAGCGCCTGGAATCCGAGGTCAAGGAGCTGGAAAACACCCTGTCGTCGCTGACCGAGAAAAAATACAAGCTCGACGAAGAGGCCATGGAGGCGGAAAAGTCCCTGTATAAAAACGCCGAGCAGTTAAAACATGCCCGCCGGCAGCTCGAGATCGCGACCCTGGAGCAAAAACGCCTCGAAGGCGAAAAAGACGACATCAAAAACGAAATCGCCGAGCACGATTCGGCGCTTTCCGAAGTCTCAAAGGACATCGGGGCCGTTGAAGCCGAAATTGAGACCTACAACGAGCAAATCGCTACGTTAAACGAGCAGATCAAGACCTTCGACAACAAGCAGATGGATTTAAAGCTCGACCTCACCCGGTTGACCGCGGAGCTGGAAAACGCCCAGAGCACGGTCGGCCGCCTGGAAAAATTTAAAAGCGACGGGCACCGGCAGATCGAGCAGACACGCCACGACATCGCCGCCAAAAAAGAACGCCTGGAAAACATCGGCCGGCAGCAAGAAGCCAGCCAGGGGCAACTCGCCGGGTATACCGAGGCCTTACAGGCCGTAAAAGCGGCACTCAAGGACGAGCAAACAGATTACCAGGCCATCGTGGAGCAACGCGAAAACACGGACGCCAGCGCCTCGGAGACCCAGTCCGAACTCGAACAGACCCGGGAAAAGCTGCACAAGCTCGAACTGGAACTGTCCGGGCTGCAGATCAACCGGGAAAACATCGTCAACCGTTTTCTGGAGCGCTACGCCGAAACTTTTTCCGCGGTCCGGACCGCCTGGCGCGAAACGGTGACGGCAGCGGATTTTTCGATTGAGAAAACCGAAAACGAGCGCGCCGGGCTGCAAAAAAAGATCGAGCAGATCGGCGAGGTCAACATCGGGGCCATCGATGCCTATGAAGAGCAAAAAACCCGCCACGATTTTTTAATCCAGCAGCGCCAGGACCTGGAAGAAGCGCTGGCGGACCTGGAAAACGTGATCCAAAAGATCAACCGGATCACCCGGGACCTGTTTTCGGAAACGTTTAATGCAATCAACGAAAAATTCCAGGACCTGTTTCCGCAGTTGTTTAACGGCGGGGCAGCCTGGCTGGAACTGACCCAGCCGGACGCGCCCCTGGAAACCGGCGTGGAACTGATGATCCATCCGCCGGGCAAAAAGGTAAGCCGGCTGAGCCTGCTTTCCGGCGGGGAAAAGGCGCTGTCTGCCATCGCCTTTATCTTTTCGATCTTTTTGCTCAACCCTGCGGCCTTCTGCCTGCTCGATGAAATCGACGCCCCGCTCGATGATGTCAATGTCCACCGGTTTAACGAGTTGCTGAAAATCATCGGGGAAAAAACCCAGATCATCATGATCTCGCACAACAAAAAAACCATGGAATTTTCCGAAATGCTGTTTGGTATCACCATGGGCCAGGGCGGGGTTTCCAAACTGATTTCGGTCAACATCGACCAGGCGGTAGAAATGAATACGGAAAACAAAAGGAACTGATCATGTTCGACTGGCTTATCGAAACCTACAACGCCATCCCTTTCGAGAGGATATTCGAATACATCGGGCAAATCCACGAAACGGCCACCACGACCTATCCGGCCGAAAGTGTCGGCATTGGGGCAGTCGTGCTTTTGTTAATGACCTGGCGGCGGATCCGGAAACGACGGGAAAAAATCCGCCAAATCCAGACAGCGGCCGAATCGGCTTTCGAAGAAAAGGCCAAAGCCCGCCGCGCCGCAACCGAAGAATCGCCCGCCGGGGAGACCGAAGCCGCCGGATCCGAGACGGCCGCATCGCAACAATTTGCATCAGAGGCGGAAGCCGCCGAAGCCGATAAAGAAAAAGCGCCCGAACCCGCAGCAGCTCAAGCCGAAGCGCCGCTGCCGGAACCCGAACCGGAAACGCCGGCCAACCTGATGAACCGGCTTAAAAGCGGACTGGGCAAAACCCGGCGATCGCTTTCCGGCCGACTCGAAACCATCTTTTCCGACAAAAAGACCATAGACGACGAAACCCTCGAAAAAATCGAGGAAGCCCTGATCACCTCCGACGTGGGCGTGGACACCACCATGGAATTGATCAAAACCATCGAAGAAAATGCCGGACGCCTGAAAAGCAGCGCGGATCTGCGGGAACTGATCAAATCCGAAATGCGCCGCTACTTAATCGCCGGGCCGCCGGAACAACGCATGGCCAGGCCCTACGTGATCATGGTCGTCGGCGTAAACGGGGTGGGCAAAACCACCACCATCGGCAAAATTGCTCACAAATACGCCGCAGAGGGCAACAGGGTGCTCATCGGTGCTGCCGACACCTTCCGGGCCGCTGCCGTGGAACAACTTGAGATATGGGCCGGCCGGGCCAATGCCGATATCGTCAAGCACCGGGAAAACGCCGATCCGGCAGCCGTGGCATACGACAGCATAGAAGCGGCGATTTCCCGGCAAAGCGATATCGTCATCATTGATACCGCCGGCCGTTTGCACACCAAGGTCAACCTTATGGAGCAGCTCAAAAAAATCAAACGCAGCATCGGCAAAAAAATGCCGGAAGCCCCCCATGAGGTCATGCTGGTGCTCGATGCCACCACTGGACAAAACGCCGTTTCCCAGGCACGGCTCTTTTCCGAGGGCATCGGCGTCAACAGCCTGGTGCTGACAAAGCTCGACGGCACGGCCAAGGGCGGGATCGTGGTCAGCATCTGCCACACCATGAAACTGCCCCTTCGATACATCGGCGTGGGCGAAACCATCGAAGATCTTCAGCCGTTTGACCCCGAACGGTTTGTCGATGCCCTTTTTTAAATCTTTTACACGTTTTGGACCTTATCAACCGCCGAATTCATGAGATTTTTCCGCCGAGAAAAAATCAAGCACGGATTTCAGGCGCCCTCGCCCGAAAAAATTGCGTTTCGATTCCGTACATGACCATGGGGCGCCAATACGCATGATACAGGCATTTTGGGATTTGAGCATACATGGTCTTGAGCTTTTTGCCGCCACCAAACCCTTTCCCGACAACGGTTAACAGACACGAATTTTAAAAAAAATTGAGAAAATCGTGTTTTATGTGTTGACAAGGCAAAAAAGCTACTTTAAGTTTTAGTAAAATCAGGGCTTTTCATATTAACCTTAAAACAAGGGAGGGAAAAAGTCATGACCAAAGCAGAACTCGTGGAAAAGATGGCGAAAGATGCAGGCATTTCAAAGGTTGCCGCGGCCTCCGCGCTCAACTCCTTCATGGACGGGGTGGTCAAGTCGTTGAAGAAAAAAGACGGCAAGGTAACGCTGGTCGGCTTCGGTACATTCCAGAAAGTACGCCGCAAAGCCCGTACCGGCCGCAATCCGCAGACCGGGGACCCGATCAAGATCAAGGCGCGCAACGTCGTCAAATTCAAGCCCGGAAAACAACTGCGGGAAACGATTTAGAACTACGAACAGGAATCTGTTTTACGGAAAAAGGGGTGCGGTCGCAAAACCGCCCCCTTTTTTTATGGGCACACGCAGATGGCGCGGGAATTTCAGGTGCAAGGTGTAAGGTGTAAGGTTCAAGGGATAAGGTGCAAGGTTCAAGGGGTAAGGCTAAAATGTGTGGCGTACGCTGAAATCATTATACTTGCCCTGGTAGGGCTCTTCGGTGGCTGCCACATCTTTTACCGAGGCCATGGCCGGACCTTTCCAGCACCAGCTCAGCATGGCGTCGACATTGTCCGCATCGCCTTCAAAATAGGCGTCTACCGAGCCGTCGGATTTGTTCATCACCCACCCGTTGACACCGTAACCCTCGGCAGCACGCGCGGTTTCCATTCGAAAGTTAACACCTTGCACCCTTCCACTGATATTGACATGAACTGCCTTTTTTTCCGCCATAAGCCAAACACCTCCTGCTCAGAATCGATTCGGGAATAAAGTTTTCATGGCCACGCAGATAGTCCACTCACTGATGAACAAAAATAATCCCGGAAGCAATGATCGTCAACTAACTACTGGGCAACACCTGCATCGGCGAGCAACTGCAACAGCTGCGACTCGTCTAGAACGGTTACGCCGTGGCGCCGGGCCTGCTCGAGCTTGGAACCCGGGTTTTGCCCGGCCACCACATAGTCGGTTTTGCGGCTCACCGATCCGGTGACCTTGCCGCCGGCGGCCTCGATTTTTTCCCCTGCCGCCTTCCGCGTCATGCCGGAGAAGGTGCCGGTGAGCACAAAGGTGGCACTGGCCAGTTCCCCCGCGTTTTTTTCGCTCGCGGCTTTTTCGGAAACAATTTCAACGCCCAATTCTTTTAAGTCGGAAATGGTGTCTCTATTCTGCTGCCGGCTGAAAAACTCGGCAATACTCTGGGCGACCACCGGCCCGATGCCTTCGATGGTGGCAAGTTCTTCTTTCGATGCCTGCGCCAGCTCGTCGATGTCTTTGAAGTGTCCGGCCAGCAGGCGGGCGATGTAGAGCCCCACGTGTTCAATGCCCAGGGCGTATAAGAACCTGGAAAACGGGATCTTCTTGCTGTCTTCGACGGCGTTGATCAGATTCTGCGCCGATTTTTCCGCCATCCGTTCCAGGCCCTTGAGCGTTTCCTTGTCCAGCCGGAAAATATCGGCCACCGATCGCACGAGTTGCTTTTCCACGAGCTGGTCGATTAGTTTTTTCCCCAGCCCGTCGATGTCAAAGGCGGGTTTGGATGCGAAATGCTCGATGTTGCCCTTGAGCTGGGCCGGGCAGGCGTTGTTGATACAGCGCGTGGCGGCCTCCCCGGACAACCGGACGGCATCTTCGCCGCAGACCGGACATTTGTCCGGCATTTCAAAGGGGGTTTCCGAACCGTTTCGCTCGGATGTCACCACCTTGACCACTTCCGGGATCACGTCGCCGGCCCGCTGGACAAAGACCATGTCGCCGATGCGCACGTCCTTGTTTTTCACCTCGTCTTCGTTGTGAAGGCTCGCCCGGCTGACCGTCACGCCGCCGATGTTGACGGGTTCGAGTTTTGCCACCGGGGTCAGCGCCCCGGTCCGGCCGACCTGGACGGCGATGTCTTTGACCCGGGTCCGCTCCTGGGAGGCCTTGAACTTGATCGCAATGGCCCAGCGAGGGCTGCGCGAGGTGGTGCCGAGCTGTTGGTGATAGGCATACCGGTCCACCTTGACCACGATGCCGTCGATTTCGTAGGCCAGATCCTGTCGCCGGGCATCGATTTCGTGGTAATAGTCGATGACCCCCGATACCGGCAGGCGGCAGCGGACCAGCGGATTGATCCGGAATCCGAGCTTTTTGAGGATATCGAGCATTTCCGCATGGGTCTCGGCATGGATGCCTTCGACCCGGCCGGTGCCGTAGGCAAACATCTTTAAGGGGCGGTTGGCCGTAATGGCGGAATCGAGCTGTCGAAGCGCCCCGGCCGAAGCGTTTCTCGGGTTGGCAAACAGCGAAAACCCCTGCTCGGCCCGCCATTGGTTCAATCGCTTAAAATCCGCCGTATCCATGTATACCTCGCCCCGGACCTCGAGCAGGGGCGGATAGGCCACATCTCCGGAGCGGTTTAAAACCAGGGGGATATAGGGAATGGTTTTGATGTTGGGGGTGATGACCTCGCCGGTGCTGCCGTCGCCCCGGGTGGCCCCGGTCTCCAGGCGGCCGTTTCGATAGATAAGCGATACGGCCACCCCGTCGACCTTGGGTTCGACGGTGTAATCCACATCGCCATCGATTTTTAAGCCCCGGCGGACCCGCTGGTCAAAGGCCTCGATGTCCGGGGTGTCAAACCCCTTGTCCAGGCTCAGCATGGGCACGGCATGCGTGATCGTGTCGAACTTTTCCAGCGGCGGCGATCCCACCCGGAGCGTGGGCGAATCGTCGGTGGCCAGATCCGGGTACCGGGTCTCGATGTCGATGAGCTCCTGCATCATCCGGTCGTATTCCGCATCCGAAATTTCCGGTGAATCGAGCACGAAATACCGGTAATTGTGGTGCCGCAGCTTTTTTCGCAGCGCTTCGGCGCGTTTTTTTGTCTCCGGATCGGCGGTTTGTCGCATCGATAAACTCCCCCGGCTCCCTATTCCATCGGATTGGCCAGATCGGCGAGTTCGTCCTTGACCTCGTCGATGATATCATAGAGCCACAAGACGTCTTCAATGCTCAAACGGCCGGCCTTGGCCGGCGCCCGGTCGGTGCCGTCCTTTTTCTTTAAAATCCGCGGCCCGATCTGGAGCTTGGGCTCGCCTTCGCCGTACTGGTTGATCGAAATCCGCAGCCCGGTTTCATCATTAAACCATTCTTTTATGAGTTTGTCCTTTTCGGGATCGTATCCTGCCATATCTGTTTTCCTCCTTATGTGTTGATCAAAACCACTGAAAAACCACAGAGTACACAGAGAGCACAGAGAAAATCCGTATGCTCTGTGGCCTCTGTGTACTCTGTGGTTGAATGCCTTGACGGCTTCGTAAAAAGTCCAATATCTGCGTTGCGCTTCATCTCTCGTCATTCAACGTACGAGTAAGTACGCCTCATTCCTCGAGATTCGCGCGCCT
>JBNJEA010000144.1:0-7573 GCA_051745395.1 Thermodesulfobacteriota bacterium
AATACTTACTAAATACAAAAAAATAGTATTTTCTGTTTGATTTTATCGGGCCACCGCCCCGGCGCCGAAATATACTCGGGACTTATGGCTAGCGGCAAAGGTGAAATCGTGCCGCAAAAAACAAAATCGCTCAGTTTAGGTTAAAATAATGATCCCAAATAACTAACCGGGTTTTTCAGAGAACCAACACATCAGGGAAAACTCAGTGCCTCAGTGCCTTAGTGCCTCAGTGCCTCAGTCCCTTAGTCCCTCAGTCCCTCAGTCCCTTAGTCCCTCAGTCCCTTTTTTAAGGACTTCAAAATGCTGAACCTGATCATACAATTTGCCGCCACTTGCCGGTCCGGGGATCTGCGGGTATCGACCGCCGAGGTCATCGACTGCGTACGGCAACTCCAGTGGGTCGATGCCCTGGATGAAACCCAGTTCAAGACCACCCTGCGCAGCAATTTCGCCAAAAGCCGCCGGGACCAGCGCAACTTCGACCGCCTCTATGCGTTGTTTTTCCATGACATGCAGACCGAGGACCATCTCAGCCCGGACGCCCACCAGGCCGAACAAATCCAGGAACTGGTGGACCGGTTGAAAGCCGACGCCGATGAAGCCGATCCCATCGATGCCGCCCTGCTCGATTTTTTGGCCGGCGACCCGGGAAGCTACCTGCAGGAAATGCAGCGCCTGGAAAACCAGAACGAATACACGCCCAAGGGCTTGAAATCCAACCTGGGCCAGCTTTCCAGCCGGCTGGAAGTCATGCTGCGGTTAAACAACATGCGCGGCCAGGTGGGCCGGATGCAGACCGGCGCAGGCGGCGGCGGACCGCCGACGCCGTCGGAAAAGGCCGCCGCCGACCAACTCGCCCAGCGCCTGGACCGGGCCTACCGGATGCTCACCGAAGAGGTCCGGCCCCACAACGACGGGTTAACCCAGGTCCGCTCCCACCAGAAGCATTACGAGCAGTTGGGCGAACGCCTGTTTTCCTCGCTTTCGCCGGCCGAAATCGAGGAGATGCGCGATGTGATCAAGCAACTCGTCCGCAAATTAAAGGACAAGATGAGCCGCCGGTACGCGGCTAAAAACAAGGGGATTTTAGACGTCAAAAAGACCCTGCGCCATGCCGGCCGGTTCCAGGGCGTGCCCATCGAGATCAAGTATCGCCACCGCCCGCTCCGAAAAACCAAGATCGTCACCCTGTGCGACGTGTCCGGCTCGGTCTGGTCCGCCGCCCGGTTCATGCTCAGCATGATCTATTCCATGCAAGATTGTTTCTCCGCGGTCCACAGCTTTGCCTTTGTCTCCGGCACAACGGATATCACGGAAATTTTCGAAAAAAACGAAATCAACCAGGCCATTGAACGGGTCATGTCCGACCCGGAAATCGATTTTAACGCCCTGACCGACTACGGCGAAGTCTTTTACCAGTTCAAGCGGGACCACATGCACCTGCTAAACAAAAAAACCACGGTCATCATCGTCGGCGACGGCCGGTCGAACTACCACAACCCCCGCGAACAGGTGCTGGCCGAAATCCGGGAAAAATGCCGCCGGATTATCTGGTTAAACCCCGAAGCCGAGTCCTTCTGGGGCACCGGAGACAGTGAAATGCACACCTACAAGGCCTTCTGCCATGAGCTGCGCCCCTGCCAGAACCTAAACCAGCTGATCGATTTCATCGAGGACCTGGTGCTATAGACCCTAAACAGAGGAAAATCGATTTGGAAGACCCCAGCACGGGCAGGCGGCTTCTTGAAAGCCGGCTGGCCGCATTTGCGGCAGACAAAATCGCAAGCCGGCCGGCACTTTCCCGGCAAAGGGAATTTCCTGCCGATTTGTGGCGGGAAATGGCCGCTCTTGGACTTTTCGGCGCAGGGCTGCCGCAGCGCTTCGGCGGATACGGCGAAGCGGCCCCAGCGCTTTCCGCCGGCGCCCGCCGGATAGTGGAAAACGGCGGCAATCTCGGCATGGGCCTTTCGTGGCTGATTCATGAAATGACCGGCAGATACCTCATCCGACGTTTCGGCACCGCGGAGCAGCAGCAGGCCTTTCTGCCGGCTATCGCCGCCGGCACGTCCACCGTCTGCCTTGCGGTATCCGAACCGGATGCCGGCGCCCATCCAAAGTATTTAAACACAACGGCCGTTAAAGACGGAAACGATTACAGGTTAAGCGGGACGAAAACCTATCTCACCAACGGCCCTATCGCCGATGTTTTCATTGTCATCGCCATCACGGAGATCCAGGGGAGGCAACACCAATACAGTGCGTTTTTGGTAACCAGAGACGCCCCCGGCCTGACCGTTGACGCCCCGATGGCCCTTTCTTTCCTCCGGCCGGCGCCGCATGGCACCATCCGGCTCGACAACTGCCCGGCAGAGGCGTCGCAGGTTCTCGGGCCCGCGGGTTTTGCCTACGACACGATGGTACGGCCTTTCCGGGTACTCGAGGAGGCTTTAATGATGGGGGTCCTGGCCGGGGGGCTGGGGTTTGCAATCACGCGGCTGGGGGCCGTGGCGAAAAACATCTCGGAACCACGGCAAAACCGGCTGTTTGACTGCTACCTTGCGCTTTGCGGGCTGCAAGCCGCTGCCGAAAAGGCGGCTCTATCCGTTGAAGCCGAAGACGCATCGGACGATCAAATCGATTTGGGGCTGTATTTCCGGAAAACGGCGGATGACCTGGCCACCGGGCTCCATCAGCTCAATCGCGAGTCAGACCCGCCGGAGCCGCAGGTGGAGCAGATGATAGCCGATCTTTCAGGCGCCCTTACAATCGGCGCTTCGGCCATGCAGACCCGTAAAAGAAAGCGGCTGGATGAATGGTTGAAGTAACTCTGAAGGTTACATTCTGCCGCCGCTCCACCTCAGCTTGGCCTTTAAGATATCGAAATAATTCTGATCCGGCAGACACATCATGTTTAACTGCTTGCGGCTTTTTTCGATGATGATCGTGTCCGAAGAATTGATCTGAAGCCCTTCCTGGCCGTCAAAGGTCGCCACGATATCCGAGGCTTTTTCTTCCAGCAGGATCCGGATCGTAACCGTGTTCGGAACGATTAAGGCCCGGTTGGTCAGGGTAAACGGACAAATCGGCGTAATCACGATGCCTTCTACCGCCGGATGGACCACGGGGCCGCCGGCGGCCAGGGAATAGGCGGTGGATCCCGTGGGGGTGGCGACAATTAACCCGTCGCTTCGGTAAGTGGTCAGGTAATGGTCGTCGATATAGGTTTCAATGCTGGCCAGCCGCGCCAGGGCGCCCTTGTTGATCACCACGTCGTTTAACACGCTTTCATCGGCGTAAACCGAATCCTCGCGAATAATTTTGACTTTCAGGCGCGTTCTGGGCTCAATGGTATAGTTGCCCGACAAAACGGCTTCCGCCGCCTCGAACAGGTTGTCCTCGGTCACTTCCGCCATAAACCCGACATCGCCGAACTTGACCCCGATCATGGGGGTGTCCGCATCGCCGATCCAGCGAGAGGCACTCAGAAACGTCCCGTCGCCGCCGAGCACAAAAACACAGTCCAGGTCATCCGGCGCATAGGAATGCGCATGCTGGCCCTTGCTCAATTGCGGCGGGAAAGTTTCCTGTCGCACGACATCGAGGTTGCGATCGCAAAGCCAGGCTTGCAACTGGTCGGCTTTTTCCTGGGCGGCCTTTTCATATTTGACGTACAAACCGATCCGTTTCAACTCGACCCTCGTTTATAGTAATCCAGTATTTTGGGGCATCCGGTTTTTTCCGATATAATCCATTACCGCTTTTTCAGCAAGTTTTTTCCGACAATCCAAAGCATTATGTAAAATTTCAATTTATTACAAACAAACCGTTTCAGATTTTTGCGATGATGAACCGGGTTGACATTTCGAAACAATACTTTTATGATTTCGTCTATCTTATTTGGTTGATAAAATATATAAATTCTTTATCGAATACTGGAGCAAAAATCCTATGAAGTGCTTTGCCCCGCCTCCGATCGTCAAATATATCTGTATATTTTCCATAGCCGTCCTTACGGTCTGCCTTTTGGCCCCCCACAGCGCCGCCCAAATGGAGGCCATGACCGACGCCGAACTTTCCGAGATATACGCCGAAGGCTTTTCGGATTTTACCATTGAAAACGGCACTACAAAGGCATGGTTTAATATCAACACGTATTCTTATATCACCATCGATTCGCTCAAACTCGGCTACCATGACCAATATGACTACAAGGACCCAAACGCGACAATGGGCTGGGACGAAAACTGGGAAGACGTGGTCTTCGGCGAAAGTGTTGATGATCCCAGCGGCGATTTCCAGACCAAAGGGGCCTTTCTTGAAGCCGAGTTTGAAAATATCGGCGAAGCCGACAGCCGGGAACTCAAATCCATAACCTTCGGGGCCACCGAGGTCATCGGGGACCTTTCCGCCAATTTCATCAGTTTCAGCGGCACCATTGATGACGGCATTGACAATACGCCGGAATACAACGGTCATCGATTGAACCTGGGCCAAAAAACAATCACGATGAAAGATGCAGATCACAAACCGGAGAGCCAACCCCCCGAATTCTCCATTTCCCTGAACCTTGACGGCTATGACAAGGGGTACTGGGTCAACTTCAACAATGCCGAGGTGACCGACCGGCAACACGATATGCCAACCCCCTGACGCCCGCCGCCGGGTTTTTCCGGTTATCCAAATTTACTTCGGTAACAGCCGATTTTCGCGCCAAGGCACCAAGACGCAAAGCTCTCAAACCTTATCTTGGCGCTCTTGGCGGCGTTGCGCGAAAATAAAAAAAACAACGCAACGACTCCTCACGTACTGGAGCCAACCGGATAACCAGATCCGGTTTTTTTATTTGTTGGCATACGCCACCGGCATTATCTTCTACCGCATAGAGACAAAATATAACTGTTCATCGAATCAATACAAGGGAGTTGAGATCATGGACCAACAGCAGCTGATCGATATGCTAAACAAGGACCTGGCCGACGAACATGCCGCCATCCTGCGCTACCTGGTGCACAGTTACCTGGAAGGCGAAGACACCCCCATCGGCGCCAAGCTCCTTTCCCGGGCCCGGGAAGAGATGTGGCACATGCACTGGCTGGGCATGATCATCGGCAAATCCGGCGGCGAACCCAACATGGAACCGGCGCCTTATCCCTATGACGGCACCAGCCGGGCCGGTATCTTTCAATCCTACGTGGAGTACGAGGAAAAACTGGTGCCCCATTACGAAAAGGAAGCCGAAATGGTGGAGGATCCGCATGTCAAGCGGGTGCTGCTGCGCGAAGCCAAGGAGTCGGCCATGCACGCTGACAAATTCCGGAAAATGGCCAAAAAGCTTACCCCGGAGCAGGCCAACAGTCTGCCGGGGGAAGAAAATGAACTGCCGCAGCAATTGGTGGAAAAACTGCAGGAAGCGGTGGCGGCCAAGTACCGGCAGATGCTGCAAACCATCCGGGACGGCTGGGTGTTTCAGGACCAGGGGGTGCCGGCCTGGCAACGGATGGATTTTTCCATGACCAAGATGAAACAGCTGGCCCACAACGCAGAAGAAATCGCGGAAAACGGCATGGAACCGCGCCTGACCACCGGCGAGTCCCACACCGAAAAATCATTTGATGCCGTGCTGAAAAAGGCCCTGGCAGACATTGAAAAGACCCTGGCCCTTCATCTGAATTTGCAGGGCGACGCCCAGGCACAGCAACACGGGGGGCTGATGAGCAACCTGGACTTAACCGTTTACCAGGAACAATACGAAGCAGATGAACTCAAGGGCTGGCTGAAATAACCGAAAAATCGCCAAATTCCGTATAAAAAAGCCGGGGGCAATCGCATCGCCATTGCCCCCGGCTTTTTGTTTTCCGGGGAGAAGCAAGAGTAAGAGTAAGAGTAAGAAAATAAATGGATGACGGTTACGGCAGATCCTCCCACCGGTTTTCGAGCCGCTTCATGACATCGGGCATGGTCGTATATTCCATTTCCTCCATGGGCAGCCGGTGGGGTTCAAACGGACCGTGGCGCCGCATGTGATCGGCCAGCAGGTTGCACTGGTTGCGGGCTTCATCAAAGCTGGGGTCATCGAACATATCCCGCGGTCCCACCAGGTGGCCGCCGGCAAGCTGGAAGCCAAGCGCCGTAACCCGCGGCGGCCCGTCAAACCGGCTGGGGTTGGCGTCGCGTTCGGCCACCGGCATCAGGGGGCCGCAATGGGAGCCGCGCATCCAGCCTTCCACCAACTGGGCCTTGGTAAAGGGTTCGAGTACCTCCCCAACGGCCGGGAAATCACCCTGACAGCGGGTCAGCAACACCGGATCATCTTTGCCCACGTATTTTCCGGCGGTCAGCGCCAGCCGTTCCGTGGACGACGAGGCGGCAATGGCGCCATCCTTGGTGTAAACGGCCTTGATCATATACTGGCTCGGCGCCCCGATGAAAACCAGCAGGTCATAGATCTCCCGGGGGGAGTCAAAGAAAATCCGCTTATGCCCCTTGACGTCGTGGACCTCGAAGGTAAAGCCGTCATGCAGGCTCGGCGAAATAATTAACCCCGCCGTATTAAACGGATCGGCAAACATTTTATAAAGCGGCATGTTCCATGCGCCGGCCGAGGTCTTGTCCGCCATGAAAACGACAAACGGCTCGGATTTTCGTTCATCAAACTCCATTTCGGCAAGTCCGGGCCCCATGCCCTTGACAGTGCCGGAAAACGCATCGGAGAGAAGATCCTGGCCGGCCCCATAGAGCTTTAAGTTACCGGCGACATCCGAGCAGGCATTGAAAATATCCCAGGCAAGTTTATGAATCTCGTTGTTTTCGGTACCCTGACGATGGGTCATGATCAGTTCAAGGTCATCGCCGCAGGCCGTGACGTGGTAGTCGATGATTTTTTCCTGGTGATGGGCGCCTTCAAGGCGATTGTTGGCTTCCTCGATCAAATCCCTGTGAATGGAAGAATGGCCGATCAATCCGCCAACATCCGCCTTGATGACACTCACGGTGATTTTCTTATCCATTTTTTGCCTCCTTTCATTCGCCTCGTGGTTTTTTTCGCGACAAAGGCATTCCGGCTTGACAGGGCCCCTTCCCTGCAGACCCAAAAGAACATAGCCTGCTAAGGCTTTCAATAAACTATATATTTTTTTCTTTTACAAAAAACTTTAATCATTTTTTCCAAGTTGGCAAAGTGGCGTTTTGCACCCTTTGCACGCCCGGTCCCGCCCGCACCGGTTTCGATCGGGCGACAGAAAGGGGCGGGCCGTTCCGGGACTTGACTTTACATGTCGATTATTCTAATGATTTCATCAACTCCGGTGCATTTTGAAACCGGATACTGCATTATCAAATATCACCTCAAATAAAGGAAGGAGACATCGCATCATGGCACAATACATTGCCGACCGCCGGGACGTCGATTTTGTCCTGCATGAGCAAATGCAGGTGGGCGAACTGGCCAAACACGAAAAATTTGCCGAATTCACCCAAAAAACCGTGGACATGATCGTATCGGAAGCCAGGACCCTGGCGATCAAGGAAATGCTGCCCACGTTGAAGGAAAGCGACGAAGAGGGCTGCACCCTTG
>JBNJEA010000145.1:0-7449 GCA_051745395.1 Thermodesulfobacteriota bacterium
TCGATTAATAGCTTGATGGCCGGATCAATTTCCAGTATAGAAAAACCGGGATATTAAAGAGATAACGCCGCATCCATTAAACCACCACCTGCGCCCTGCTTGGCATCGGGGCCTGTTTGCAGGAATGCCAGCACTTTGGACTTTCGATCACAAAAAGTCAAGGCAATAACCCCATGAAAAAGCGTTTTATCGATCAATTGCAATCCGGAGAAACCGTGGACGATGTGTTCGTTTTATCGGAAAAAACCATGGGTCATAAGCGCGACGGGGATCCGTATCTTTCGGTTGTGTTATCGGATAAAACCGGCCGCATGCGGGGGGTTGTCTGGGACGGGGTCGGTGAAATCGCCCCGATGATCGACGCTGGCGATTTTGTTCACATCCGGGGCAGTGTATCGGAATACCGGGGCATGATGCAGATCGTGGTCAAGGCAATGGCCGTCGAAAAAGACCGCGATATTGCGCCTTCGGATTTTTTGCCGGCATCGCGCCGCAATCCCGAAAAGATGTTTTCGCGTTTGCAAACGCTTTGCCGGTCCATTGAAACGGATTGTCTGCGCGCCCTGATCGAGCGGTTCTGGGCAGATGATGCCTTTGTTCGGGCCTTTAAAACCGCACCGGCGGCCAAGCTCATGCACCACGCCTATATCGGCGGTTTGCTCGAACACTCGCTTTCCCTGGCATTGCTGGTCGACCGGGTGGCCGATCATTATGCCGGCATTGACCGGGACATGCTCATGGCCGGCGCCGTGCTCCACGATATCGGCAAGATCCGGGAATTTGAATTCAACAGCCGGATCGATTATTCCGACGAGGGACGGCTGATCAATCATATCGTCATCGGCGTGCAAATGATGGAGGAAAAGATAGCCGAAATAGAGGCTTTTCCGGAGCAAACCGCCCTTTTGCTGAAGCATTTAATTGTCAGCCACCACGGCAGCAGGGAGTTCGGCTCGCCGGAGCCGCCCAAGACCCTTGATGCGGTCTTGTTGAATTACCTCGATGAAATCGATTCCAAGGTCAATGGTGTCCGGGAATTTATCAACAACCAGGACCCGGGCTCGCAATGGACAGGCTACCACAAGCCGCTCGAACGTTTTTTTTACAAAGGCAGGCCGGATAATGACAACAGCGGATAAAACGGCGTTGTTTGTGACCTTAGAAGGCATCGAGGGTTCGGGCAAGTCCACCCAGATGTGTCATCTCGCCCGGTATTTCGAAGACCGGGGCCGCTGCTGTGTGGTGACCAAGGAGCCCGGCGGGACGGTGATCGGGGAAAAGATCCGCCGCATCCTGCTCGATCCCGATCATCGCGGCCTCGATGCCATGGCGGAGCTGCTGCTGTATACCGCCGACCGGGCCCAGCACGTCAGTGAATGCATCCGGCCGGCGTTAACGGCCGGCAAAACCGTGATCTGTGATCGGTTTCTGGATTCCACGGTGGTCTACCAGGGCGCGGCCCGGGGCATTGATGCCGATACCATACTGGAAATCAACCGGCGGGTGCTTGCCGGCATTGCCCCGGATGTCACATTTTTACTTGATTTGCCGCCGGAAATCGGTTTATCCCGGGCGTGGAAAGAGATTGATTCCGGCGGGCGCGACCGGGGGCAAAGCCGCTTTGAACAGGAACGGATCCAATTCCACGAAAAGGTCCGGCAGGGCTATCAACGCATAGCCGCCGAAGCACCGGAGCGTTTCTGCGTTATCGATGCCAGCCGGGACGCCGAAGCGGTATGGGCTGAAATGGCAGGGCAATTGCGCCGGTTTATACCGGAAACCGCCGTGTGAAATCGCAATCTGGAAAATATAGGGGAAAAGCAGGCAATGCCTTCTTCCATACTAGACGCCATCGGCAACACGCCCCTGGTGGAAATCAAGCGCCTGAATCCGAATCCGGATGTCAGGATCCTGGCCAAGATCGAATACGTCAATCCCGGCGGCTCGATCAAGGACCGGCCGGCGCTGTATATGATCGAAGCCGGATTACGGTCCGGGGAATTGACGCCGGACAAGACCGTGATCGAGGCCACCAGCGGCAATACCGGCATCGGGTTGGCAATGATCTGCGCTGTCAAGGGGTATCGGCTGCTGCTGGCCATGTCCGAGGCCGTCAGCATGGAGCGCCGGCAGATCTTAAAGGCCCGGGGTGCGGAAATCATGCTCACGCCCGGCCATTTGGGCACCGACGGCGCCATTGAAGAGGTCTATCGCCTGGTGCGGGAAGAGCCGGATCGCTATTTCATGACGGACCAGTACAACAACCCGGCCAACTGGCAGGCCCATTACTACGGCACGGCAGAGGAAATCATCCGTCAGACCGGGGGGGATTTCAATGCTTTCGTCGCCACCATGGGGACCACGGGCACTTTGATGGGCTGCGGCAGACGGTTTCGTGAACAGGATGCCGGCATCAAGGTCATCGGGGTCGAACCCTATCTGGGTCACAAGCTTCAGGGCCTGAAAAACTTAAAGGAGGCATATCAGCCCGAAATTTTCAACAAGAAGTTAATGGACGAAAAAATCAACGTCGATGATGAAGAAGCCTTTGAGATGACCCGCCGGCTCGGAAAAGAAGAAGGCCTTTTTGTCGGCATGAGCAGCGGGGCGGCGATGCTGATTGCCAGGCGTGCGGCCGAACAGATGACCTCCGGAACCATCGTGGTGCTGTTTGCCGACAGCGGGGAACGGTACTTGAGCACGCCGCTTTTTGCGGTGAAAAAAATGGCCGATATTGTCTTATACAACACCATGAGCCGGGCCAAGGCGCCGTTTGAACCCATTCGGGAGGGACGGGTTTCGGTCTATACCTGCGGGCCGACGGTCAACAAGCGGATTTCGCTCAATGAATGCCGGCGGTTTGTCTTTTCGGATCTTTTGTGCCGCTATTTGCAATACCGGGGGTTTCAGGTCAACCACGTCATGAACATCACGGACCTGGATGACAACACCATCCAGGGCTCGGAGACGGCGGGCCAGTCTTTGGCTGATTATACCGGCGGCTACATCGAGCTTTTTCACTCCGATTTGGCCGCGTTACACATCCGGCCGGCGGATCATTACCCCAAGGCCAGCGAACATGTCGGCGATATGGTCGAGCTGGCCAAGAAACTCTACGAAAAGGGCTATGCCTACGAAAAACTGCGATCCCTGTATTTCAGTATCGCCGCGTTTTCGGAATACGGGCAGCTCTCCGGCATCGATCTTGACAAGATCCGGCTGGGGGCCACGGTGGACCTCGATGATTACGAGAAAAACAATCCACGGGATTTCACCCTCTTGAAACGGACCCGCCTGTCGGAATTAAAGCGCGGCATTTACGTAAAAACCCAATGGGGCAACGTCCGGCCGTCCTGGCATATACAGTGCGCCGCCATTTCCATGAAAAACCTCGGGGAAACCTTTGATATCCATACCAGTACCCGGGAACTGGTGTTTCCCCACCACGAAAACGAGCGCGCCATTGCAAAGGCGGCAACCGGCAGGCCGCTGGCCCGGTACTGGATTCACTGCGAACAGGTAGACATCGAAGCCGCTGATGCGGCCCCCGGACGGCGAGACGATACCGATACCGGAAAGGCAGTCCTGCCCACGCTCCAGGCATTGATCGAAAAGGGGTATAGCCCCCGCCAGGTCCGGTACTGGCTGATCACGGCCCATTACCGGCGTCCCGCTCATTTTTCGGAAAATCGCCTGGTCCAGGCGAAAAACGCATTAAAACGCATTGATGCCTGCGTCTGGGCGCTTGGCAACATCACCGGCACGGTTTCCTATCCGGAAATCGACCAATTGGTCTACGACATCCGTCAGGGGTTTATCAATGCCATGGACGATGATTTAAACATGCCCCGGGCTGTTGCCGAGCTGTTTACCTCCATTAAAAAGGTCAATCGATTAATCGCCGAAAACCGGCTCGGCCAGCAGGATGCCGGCAAAATCCTGAAGGCCTTTGAGGGCATCAATACGGTGGTCGACATTTTCGACCTGCAATCGATTTCGTATTCCCCCGAGGTCCAGGCCATGATCGACGAACGCGAAGCCGCCCGCACGGCCGGAGATTTCAAGCGGGCCGACCAAATCCGGGATCGTTTGCACCGGATGGGCGTTGCCGTCGCAGATACCCAAAAAGTCAGCAAGAAAAGTGAGAAATCATGATACCCGTTTTTTTCCCGTTTACCTTTATCCCCGAAGAAACCGCCCACGCCTTTTATCGGCGCTTCGGCCGGTTCGCGGTGTGCCAGCCGGTCAAGGGGCAGGCGCCGGAATTGCTTGCGGACTTATCCGATCAAGGCGTTATTGAACTGCGCCTTCCGGTCCTCGGCGATGAAGCCAGAATTACATCGCTTTGCCGGGCGTTTACCGAGTGGGGCGCCATGCACGGCAGTGATGCGGCCTGGATGAAAGAGCTGGCCCAAAGCGGCTTTTACAATGAAGCCTTTTCCGCCGAAATCCGGTCCGAAATCCTGAAATCCGGGCAAGCAGAGCCGCCGGAAAAATCCGATCCCGTGATCAACGCCCGGATTTTTCTCCAGCTGGCTCAGCAATACGATATCCGCGAAGCCGAAATCGCACAGAACCTCAAGTCCGCCGATCTGGCCGCCGAAAACCTGTTTGAACAGTTAAAAGGCGCGGGGCAATTCGATCAGCGCAACCGCCTTGCCGGGCCCCAGGCCGTCGTCGAGGACCCCGGGGCCTACATGCCCGGCATTCGGATGACGGCATGGTCGATGCTGGCGGGCTTCGACCCGACTTGTTTCGGTGCTTTTCTTACACACAGTCCCGCCATTGTGGAACAGGTGGCCGAGCAGTTTCCTTCGCTTGCCCATCTCGATACCCAGGCCGGCTTGCCGGAAGGCGGGCTTTTGCCGGCGGTTTCGCGTAAACTGGCCGATGCCGGCGGGCAACCGGATGCAGTGTCTTTGGCTTTAACTGCCATGGACTGGTCCGGAGACGATGGTTACGTCATAGAAACCCATGTCATTTCCGACTGCGATCCGGAAACCTTTGTTGCCGCGTGCGCTGATTCGCCCGCTATCGGGCGCAAACCGTCAGATCCGATTCAACCAACCCTTTTGTTCTGCCTGGTGCCCCGGGCCTAATAACTGTGCCGGGCCCCGGTATTGGGGGGGGCTGCCGGTTTTAGAATAAAATCTTTTGATGCCCCCTTGACGCGATGGTTCATATGGGCTATTGGAAAAATCTTGCAGTTAACGCCAATGGGATTGTTTACATAAACACGCATTATGAAAGGAGAAGACAATGGCTTTTAACCCGATCGTAGATCAAGAGAAATGTGAAGGCTGTGAGGAATGTGTCGATGTCTGCCCGGTGGAAGTATTTGAAATGCAGGACGGCAAATCCGTGCCGGTCAATGCCGAGGAATGCCTCGGTTGTGAAAGCTGCATCGAGGTTTGCGAACCCGGCGCCATCACAGTGGAAGAGACGTAATTTTCTCTGATTTTCACCGCTTTTTCCGGCCATGGTGCCATGGCCGGAAAAGGCGTTTTTGCAACGTTTTTCCGGTCCGTTTTGATAGATTCCGCTTTTCAAATTTTTCCCTTCTGTCATTTGAGCTGACACCATAATCCGCATGAAAACCAATGCCGCCATCGATTTTCCCGAAATGGCTGTTGTCGAGCAGTCGGTGGCCAGTTGCCGGCTTGAGCATAAGCCCGCCGATTGCCTGCGGGCAAAAATCGATGCCCTGTCGCTGGATGGACGTTTTCAGGCCGGGCAGTCCGTTGCCGTGGCCGTGGGCAGCCGCCGTATCGACGAACTCGACACCGTGGTGATCCAATGCATCCGGTCTTTAAAAGATCGCGGGCTTTGTCCATTTATCGTCCCCGCAATGGGCAGCCACGGCGGGGCCACGCCCGAGGGGCAACAGGCGGTTCTGGCCGGATACAATATCACCGAAATTACCACCGGCGTGCCCATCTGCGCTCAAATGCCAACCAGCCGCGTATCTGATTCAGACAGCACAATGGCACTTTATGTGGCCGACGCCGCCCTTGCCGCCGATCACATCGTGTTGATCAACCGGATCAAGCCCCATACCAAGTTCAAGGCGCCCATTGAAAGCGGGCTGTGCAAGATGCTCACCATCGGCCTGGGAAAGCAGGACGGCGCTACTGTTTTTCACCAATGGGCCGTCCGCCGGTCTTTCGGCATCATCGAAGAGGCGGCGGCAGCGTTGCTGGGCCGGTTAAACGTGTTGTTCGGCGTCGGCTTGATCGAAGACGGGCAGGGGCGCCTGGCGCAAATCGAGGCGGTACCGCCGGAAAATCTCATTGAACGCGAAAAAGCGCTGCTGAAAACGGCCGATGCCTTGATGGGGCGCATTTTTTTGGATGCCCTCGATATCCTGGTAATCGATGCCATCGGCAAAGACATTTCCGGCATCGGCATGGACTCCAACGTGACCGGACGGCACAGAGACATCGTCGGGGATTTTTGCCGGCCGCCGAATCCCGGGCGGATCTTTGTCCGCGACCTTTCCCCGGCTTCGGACGGCAACGGCAACGGCATCGGATTGGCCGATGTCACCACCGACCGGCTGGTATCCCGGCTCGACATGGAAAAAACCGCTGTCAACGCGATTACCGCCATTTCTCCCGAAAAAGCCGCCATTCCCTTGCACTTTGAAACCGACCGGCAATGTCTGGCCGCATGCATGCAGACCGCCGGCATAACTTCGGCCATGTCCGCCCGCATTGTCCGGATCAAGCACACGGCGGCACTGCAATACATCCAGGTGTCAAAAGCCCTGGCCGCCGAGGTGGAAGACCAACAGCGGCTTTGCCGGATTTCGGCATGGCAGCCCATGGCATTTGACGCATCCGATAACCTGGTGGATTTTTACCCCCATGGATCCGAATCGTGAACACTGCTTTGCATTTGATTCGCCCATCGGAAGGCTGCATGTCGGCTACCGGCCCGCAGACCCTGTCGTAACCGGCATCTATTTCTCGCTGCCGCCATCAGCTTTTCAAGCGCCGTTATCTGCCGGACTCGTCTTTTCTTCGCCGCCGTCGCCCGTTAATTGTATCATCGCCTTGCTTTCGGCCTATTTTGAAGGCCGCCCGATCGCCCCTCCGTGGGACCTGCTGGCCCTTGCGCCGTTTTCAGCCCTGCAGCGTGCCGTCTGGCAGAAAACCGCCGATATCGCCTTCGGCACTTTTTCCACCTATAAAGCCCTGGCCGCAAAAATCGGCCGTCCCGGTGCATGCCGGTTTGTGGGCAACGCGCTGGGTAAAAATCCATACCCGATTATCATTCCCTGCCACCGGGTTATCCGCAGCGACGGGGGGCTGGGCGGTTTTGGCAGCGGTTTGGACGTGAAAAAGCAACTGCTTGAATTTGAACAGATTCGGACGGGATCGAATCCTTGTACATGCGGATAAGATGTGGTAATGACAGAGACGGGCTGATTGTGGGTCCCAACCCTAT
>JBNJEA010000146.1:0-7421 GCA_051745395.1 Thermodesulfobacteriota bacterium
AGGCCAAGCTCGACTTAGCGACCTTCCCGCTGACAAGCGGGACGCTCTAACCAAACTGAGCTACGCCCCCGAATGTGATGATGCTTGTCGATGAAGGATCTGGTAGGCGGAACAGGGCTCGAACCTGTGACCTACGGCTTGTAAGGCCGCCGCTCTCCCAACTGAGCTACCCGCCCGCTTATTGATCCCTGTTTTGTAAAAGAACCCCCTTGAATGGGGCAAAGTAAAATACCGAGTTAAAAATTGATACCTACCAGCATTTCATATCACTGTCAAGGCAAAAACGATGCCGGCCGCAGGATTTTTCCATGCCGCCGATCGCCGCCCGGGTCCGGTCGGCTTCGGGTTGATGGATCTGGTAATGTGCCGGGTCCTTGTAGAGCGCCTGGCCTTCTTCCACCAGGATGGAATGGGCGATGACTTCGTCCATGTGATCCGCGGCCACAATTTCGATCTGCTTGGCAATCGAGTTGGGAATATCCTTGAGATCCTTTTCGTTTTCCTTCGGAATGATCACTTTTTTAATGCCGCCGCGATGGGCTGCAAGCACCTTTTCCTTCAGGCCTCCGACGGGCAGCACGCGGCCCCGGAGCGTGATTTCGCCCGTCATGGCGACATCGCGTTTGACGGGCAGCTGGGCCAGTGTCGAAATGATGGATGTGCACATGGCGATGCCGGCTGACGGCCCGTCTTTGGGTATCGCGCCTTCCGGGACGTGGACATGGATGTCGTATTTTTCGTAGAATTTCGGGTCAATATTGAACTGCTCGGCGCGGGATCGCACATAGCTGATGGCCGCCCGGGCCGATTCCTGCATGACATCGCCGAGTTTTCCGGTGATCCGGAACTCGCCCTTGCCGGGCATGATGGCACTTTCCACGCAGAGCTGCTCACCGCCGAACTGCGTCCAGGCCAATCCGATGACGATGCCGACCTGGTCTTCGCGCTCCACCTGGCTTTGCCGGTACAGGGCGGGACCGAGGTATTTGTGTATCGACTTGGTATTGACGTTGACCACGCCGCGGTTGCCGCCGGGCTTGGCGATTTTTCGGGCGATTTTCCGGCATACCGAGGCGATCTCGCGTTCCAGGCTGCGCACGCCGGCCTCCCGGGTATATTCCCGGATGAGGGTCATGATGGCGTTTTTCGAAAAATTGACCTTTTTTTCCTCCAGGCCGTTGTGTTGGACCTGTTTGGGGATGAGAAACTGCTTGGCGATATGGTATTTTTCAAACTCCGTATAGCCCGGCAGCCGGATGATTTCCATGCGATCCTGCAGGGGCAGCGGAATGTCGGGCAGCGTGTTGGCCGTGGTGATAAACAAAATATCGGACAGGTCGTAGTCCAGATCGATGTAATGGTCGTTGAAGGCGAAGTTCTGCTCCGGGTCGAGGACTTCGAGCAGGGCTGCCGAGGGATCGCCGCGGAAGTCCATGCTCATCTTGTCGACTTCGTCGAGGCAGAGCACCGGGTTGTTCACACCTACTTTTTTCAGCGATTGCAATATCTTGCCGGGCATCGCCCCGATATAGGTTCGCCGGTGGCCCCGGATTTCGGCCTCATCCCGGACACCGCCCAGCGACAGCCTTGAAAATTCGCGCCCCGTTGACCGGGCAACGGATTTGGCAATCGAGGTTTTGCCCACCCCGGGCGGGCCGACCAGGCACAGAATCGGTCCCCGGATTTTCTGGACCAGGGTCTGGACGGCCAAATATTCCAGGATACGTTCCTTGGGGCGTTCCAGTCCGTAATGGTCTTCATCCAGGATTTTTTCGGCCGCCTCGAGGTCTTCGGAAACCTCGCTTTTTTCGTACCAGGGCAGTGTGAGAATCCAGTCGATATAATTCCGGGTCACGGTGGCCTCGGCCGACATGGGCGTCATCTTTTTTAACTTGTTAAACTCATGCCAGACCTTTTCTTCGGCCTCCTCGGGCAATTGTTTTTCCTGGATGCGGGCTTCGAGCTCCTGGAGTTCATCGTCTTCGCTTTCGTCTTCGCCCATCTCCTTTTTAATGGCCCGGATCTGTTCATTTAAGTAGTAGTTCTTCTGGCTCTGCTCCATCTGCTTTTTGATCCGGCTTTTAATCTGCTGATCGGTCTTTAAAATAACGGTTTCCTGATTGATCAGCTCGATTAAAAGGGTCAGCCGTTCGCCCAGCGAATGGGTCTGGAGCAGTTTCTGGTTATCGCCGGCCTTGAAGGAAAACTGGGCTGCCGTGGTATACAGCAGCTCGACGGGATCGGTAATGGCGGCGATTTTGTCGACGGTTTCCTGACTGATGTTTTTGTGCAGCTCTGCGTATTGTTTGAAACTGTCGATTAAGTTGTCAAAGTAGGCCGGCTTTTCGTGTTCATCGATTTCCGGTTCTTCCAGGATCTCGAGCCGGGCCTGGAAAAAGCTTTCGTTTTCCTCGAATGCCACGATCCGGGCCCGGTGCTTGCCCTCGACTACGGTTTTGACCGTCCCGTCGGGCAGGCGCAGCATCTGGAGCACCTTGGCCACCGTGCCGATGCGGTTGATATCGGTCTGCTCGGGATGATCGTCGCCCGGGTTGGCCTGGGTGGCGAGGAAAATGTATTTGTCCTCGTCATTCATGGCCTCGGACAGGGCGCTGATCGACATGGTCCGGCCGACAAAAAGCGGCGAGACCATGTAGGGAAAGACCACGATATCGCGCAAGGGCAAAAGCGGCAGGGTCGGGTTGCGATGGGCCGCATCACTTTGTTTGAAAATCTTGGGTATATGAATCATAATGTATTCTATGGGCTTTGGGGATTAAACACCCCGTTTTGCCGCATCCCGGGCCCGGCCAAGCGGCCGGGCGGATGCGGGAAAACAGGTTGTTTTGTGTTTTTGATACGCTGTAAAAAAGCGTAAAAACGGCTTGCGTATGTGTTGTGCGGTGCTATGGGACGATTTATGCCTGCTTTTTGGGCTGCTGCTCATAGAGCAGAATCGGTTCTTCGTTGTTTAAAATCACTTCTTCGCCGACGACGCATTCCTTCACGCCGGGAATTGACGGCAGCTTGTACATGATGTCGAGCATCCGGGTTTCCAGTATTGCGCGCAGGCCGCGGGCCCCGGAGTTTCGTTTCAGGCTTTCCCGGGCAATGGCGGCCAGGGCGCCGTCCGTAAACCGGAGGTTGACCCCTTCGATTTCAAACAGCTTTTTAAACTGCTTGATCAGCGCGTTTTTGGGCTCGCTCAATATCTGGATCAACGCCGATTCGTCGAGATCCTCCAGGGTGGCGATGATCGGGATCCGGCCCACGAATTCCGGGATCAGGCCGAATTTGATCAGGTCCTCGGTTTCCACCATCCCCAGCAGGTCGCTGGTGGTTTTGTCCCGGTAACTGACAATATTGGCGCCGAAACCCATGGAATGCGATCCGATGCGTTTTTCGACCACCTTTTCCAGGCCGTTGAACGTGCCGCCGCAGATAAACAAGATATTGCTGGTGTCCACCTTGACAAAATCCTGCTGGGGGTGTTTGCGTCCGCCCTTGGGCGGCACACTGGCCTGGGTGCCTTCGATGATTTTCAGCAGGGCCTGCTGAACGCCCTCGCCGGAAACATCCCGGGTGATGGAGGGGTTGTCGGACATCATGGCGATCTTATCGATTTCATCGATGTAGACAATACCCCGCTGGGCCTTTTCCACATCATAGTCTGCATTCTGCAGCAGCGCCAGGATAATGTTTTCCACGTCTTCGCCGACATAGCCGGCCTCGGTGAGGCTGGTGGCGTCGGCGATGGTAAACGGCACGTTTAAAAACCGCGCCAGCGTCTGGGCCAGTAAGGTTTTGCCGCAGCCGGTCGGGCCGATCAGCGTGATATTGCTTTTCTGGATTTCCACGTCATTGGTGGCCAATGCAGAGTCGAGCCGTTTGTAGTGGTTGTGGACGGCCACGGACAGGACCTTTTTGGCATGGTCCTGCTGAATGACATACTCATCAAGCTGTTCCTTGATTTCCGCGGGCGCGAGAATCCGATTGGCAATATCTGTGTCTTTGATGTTTTCTTCTTCAATGATCTCGCTGCACAACTGGATGCATTCATCACAGATGTAGACGGCCGGTCCGGCGATCAGCTTTTTGACTTCCTGCTGATTTTTGCCGCAAAACGAGCAGAAGAGGTTATCGTTGCCTTCTCCGCCCTGGTATGATGACATATTATGCCTCCTTATCCGTTATATTGTCGAGATCGTCGCGGTTGTTGATGACATGGTCGACAATCCCGTAAGCGCAAGCCTCCTGCCCGTTCATGAAAAAATCGCGGTCAGTGTCCTGCTCGATCTTTTTCAGATCCTGCTTCGTGTGAAACGCCAGGATTTCGTTTAACTTGGAACGCAGCCGGATAATTTCCTCGGCCTGGATTTTAATATCAGAGGCCTGCCCCTGCGCGCCGCCCATGGGCTGGTGAATCATGATCCGGGAATTGGGCAGCGAATATCGTTTGCCGGCGGTGCCGGCGGCCAGCAGTAAAGCCCCCATGCTCGAGGCCTGCCCGATGCAGACCGTTGCGATATCGGGCTTGATGTACTGCATGGTATCGTATACCGCCATGCCGGAGGTCACGGATCCGCCGGGCGAATTGACATAAAAATTGATATCCTTGTCCGGGTCCTCGGATTCGAGAAACAGCAACTGCGCGATCAACAGGTTGGCAACTTCATCATTCATGGGGGTGCCTAAAAATACAATCCGGTCCTTTAGGAGCCTTGAAAAAATATCATAGGCCCGTTCCCCCTTGCTGGTCTGTTCAACAACCATCGGAATTAATGGCAATTTATTTGGGCCTCCTTGCGTTAAAGTTTATCTGCTTTCCGATTCGGATTCGGCGTTTTCCGCCGTGTCTCCGGCCCCTGTAGATTCCTCGGGCGCCACCGTTTCTACATTTGCATGATTAATTATAAGATCAATCGCCTTTTTTTCAAGTAGGGCATGTTTGAACCCGTCTCGCTTTTCCGGGTTCTGCTGGTAATAATTTTTAATCACTTCCAGCGGTTGCCCCGTGGATTCGGAGATTTTTTCAAATTCCGCCGCAAGGTCTTCATCTGAGATTTCGAGGCCCTCCTGCTCACTGATCTTGTGCAGCAGCAGGTGCCGCCGGACCTGCTGTTCGGCAAGGTCCCGGTATTGCTGCTCCATTACTTCCCGGGTCAGGCCGAGCTGCTCCATGGAGACGCCGTTTTGCGAAAACCGCTGCTCGGCATCCTTGACAATTTCATCGAGTTCATGCTGGACTAAGACTTCGGGGATTTCAAATGCCTCGGTTAACAGCTTGTCAAAGATCTGCTCCTGCAGCTCCTGCTGGCTTCGTTTTTCATAGCCTTCCCGGAGGTGTTTTTCGATTTCATCGCGCAGTTGCGAAAGGCTTTCGAATTGCCCCAGTTTTTGGGCCATGTCATCATCGACGGGCGGCAGAATTTCCTCCCGGATTTCCTTGAGGGTCACCTTGAAGGCGATGGTCTGGCCGGCCAGGTCGGCATTGGTATGATCGTCGGCAAAAGTCACGCCAAATTCCTTTTGCTCACCGGCTTTCATGCCGGCAATGGCCTTGTCAAAATCCTCCGTAAATCCGGAATCCCCCAGTTTGAATGCATGATCTTCCGTGCGGGCCGTGGGTTCATAGGGTTGACCGTCTTTAAAACCTTCATAATCGATGGTGATGTAATCGCCTTCTGCAGCCGGCCGGTCTTCTTCGAGCGCTCGGTATTCGGCCAGGTGCTTTCTCAGCATTTCGATCTGCTGATCTACTTCTTTTTCATCGGCACGGTAATCGGTTTGCTTTAGCTCCATCCCTTTAAAGTCGACCTCGGACAGCTCCGGTTTCAGTTCAACCGTGGCGTTGTATGTAAAGGCCGCATCGGGATCGAGTTCCGGGGTATCGACGTCCGAGGTTTCAATGACGGCCAGCTCGGTTTCCTTGAGGGCCTCCGGATAAGAATTCTGGACCAGGTTGGAAATCACGTCGGCATGGACGTCTTTTTTGAAATGGCGTTCCAGCACGGGGCGCGGGACCTTGCCCGGTCGGTAGCCTTTGATTTTGGCGTTTTTTTTGAGTTCCTTATATGCGTTGTCGACTTCCTTGGTTACCTCTTCCCGGGGAATTTCGACGTGGATTTTCTTTTTCACATCACTGACGTCTTCCACTGTAACTTGCATAATGACAATCCCTTCCTTATTATAGAAAATGTTTTGACGCCCGCCCGTTTTTGACGGCGAAATATTAGGATGGCAGGTTTGGTGCGAGAGGGGAGACTCGAACTCCCACTCTTTTTCAAGAGCTGGATCCTAAGTCCAGTGCGTCTACCAATTCCGCCACTCTCGCAAATATTTTTCTTTTGTTCCGCGGCGTCTTCCGGTAAAAGAATCAATAAAAAAACGCCAAAAAAAATGATGGTCAAGTTTGCGTATCGTAGAAGCAAATTTGCCATCAACCTATTGAGATTATAGCAAAATGTATTTTAAAACTCTTTTAAAATAATATTAATTCCATAGAGTGTCAAGCAAAATTGGGGACCGATTGGATCTGATGACAAATCAAAACACGGGTTGTAAACGACGCGGGCTGTTGCTGGGTGCGATTGTCTGCTGCGTATTGGGTTTCACCCTTACCACGGCAGTGCAGGTGGGTCAAGCCGCCGGCGGCTCCCAAAAGCCGGTGGTGGTGATCGATCCGGGGCACGGCGGACCGGACCGGGGTGTTTCCGGACCGGCCGGGGGTGCGGAAAAAACCGTTGTCTTTGCCATAGCGCAGGCAGTCAAAAAAAAGCTGGCATCGGCCTGTCGGGTCCGCCTGACCCGGACCGGCGATTACCGGGTGGGCGTAAACGAGCGGGCCTCGATTGCCAATCACCGGCAGGGGGATTTATTTGTCAGCCTGCACACCGGGGGCAGCCATCGCCGGGCCATCAACAACTGGACCATCTATTGCCGGGATCGCAACCAAAACAGCGGGCCCCATCTGGCCCACGACGCCGGGCCCCGCAGGTGGCATCAGTTGCAAAACCCCCATGCCCGGGATTCGGCCGCCTTTGCCGAAACCGTCAAACAACACCTGCAGTCCGGCCTTGATACAGAGGAGATCGAAACCACACCGGCGCCCCTTCTGGTGCTTTCCGGTGTGGACATGCCGGCGGTGATGATTGAAACCGGCGACCTCACCCATCCGGCCCAGGCCAGGGCCCTGTCCGGTGACGCCTATCGCTCTGATGTGGCCGATGCCATTGCCGGAGCTGTTGTCGCATTTCTGGAGAAAAAATAATGTCTGTTTTTAAGGCCTTGAAACCGGATCAAAAGGATGGTAGAAGGGCACAAAACAATGACCGGGAATAAATCGGGGCGTAGCGCAGTCTGGCAGCGCGCCTGCTTTGGGAGCAGGAAGCCGTAGGTTCAAATCCTACCGCCCCGACCAG
>JBNJEA010000147.1:0-7210 GCA_051745395.1 Thermodesulfobacteriota bacterium
GATCCGATACAGCCATTTCCGGTCATAGCGTTTCCAGAGCCGGGTCAATTGCTCCGGGGACATGCCGGCCCCGTAAGCCGCCGCATTGATGGCGCCGGCCGATGACCCGCAGATCAGGTCCGGCTCCCACCCGCATCGTTTCAGGTATTTGAGCACCCCCACCTGGAAGGCCCCCCGGGCGCCGCCTCCGGAAAGGATCAGGGCCCTGTCGATCGTGTTTTTTTTCAGAGTTGCCGTCATTGGACTATCCCGTCATTGGACTATCGGTTGCAAGAGGATTCGAAAGGCCCGCGATACCGTTCATAAAAAAGCTTGACATTTTGTAACGCAGTGCGTCATATTCAAGGAAATCAATTTTTTCGGGTTTATGAAAATTTTTTACTTGACTTATGACGCATTGCGTCATAAATTGGATTTCAAGCAACGCAATACGGTATTTGTTTATTTACTGAATCAAAGAAAATAGCACAGAATTGTAAATTCAAAAAGGAGGAATCATCATGGCAGAAGCAAAACAGACCCAGAAAAAGCAGACGGAAAAAGTCAACCTCACCGGCCGGGTCCAGAAGGCGGCCGAAACGCTGCAGGAGCGGGTCAAGGATTACAACGAAAAGTATGTAACCAAAACCGTCGAAAAAGGCCGGGAAACCGTTAAGCAGTACAATGACAAGTATGTAAACAAGGCCATTGAAAAAGGCAAAACCTACGTCGACGGCCCCTACAAGAAAGTCTCCGGCACCATGGACGACGTGCTGGCCAAGGGCCGTTCCCTGGAAAAGGACGCCTGGAAGAAAATCGATGCCTACGTTGCCAGCGGCCGGAAATTCATGTACAAGGTTCCCATGGTCGAAACCATTGAAAAGCGGGTAAGCGACCGTTTGAACGCCGTGCCTTCCGTGGTCAACCTGCCGGGCAAAAACGATATTGATCAACTGACCCGGGCCATGGAATCCTTAAACGCCAACATTGAATCCCTGAAAAAACAACAGGTTCAGCAATAACAACGTTGATGCCCGGCCGATTGCCTTTCGGCCGGGCATCCGCATATGCTGCGACGGGCGCGGCAGCCGCAGTTGACAGCGAACGCGCTTTGTCTTGCAAGATTGTGAGGGTTTCCAAGGGGAGGAGGGTATACAATGCATCAGATTAAACGATATGCCAATGGTCGATTTTATGATACCGTGAACAAAAATTTCGTTAACCGGGATCAAATCGCCGAACTGATGGCATCGGGCACCAAGATTTCCATTATTGATACAAAAAGCGGCAAGGATATCACCGAACAGATTGCCGGCCAGATCCAGGACCGGCAAAAGGACAAACAAAAGCAAACCGGGCGGAAAAAGACCACATCGAAAAAGTCCGGAAAGTCGGAAAAGTCCGAAAAGAAAGGGGCGGAAGAGGCCGTCAGCGGGGTGGCCCGGATGTTTCGCAAAGGCGGCGATACCCTCTATGATTACGGCAGACGCTATGCCGCCATGTGGCAGAACCTGATGAACATGTCCCGGGACGAAATCGACAAGGTCGTAAATAAACTTGTCAAAGACAACGAGATTTCGGAAAACGAAGGCAGTAAATTAAAGGCCGAAATCGAGCGGTACCGCGACAATGTTCAGGGCTGGGTTACCCGCAACATTGACCGCCGCATCAACGAGGTGTTGAATCGGATGAACCTGGCCAACCGCGAACAGGTTGTGGAATTGACCCAAAAGATTGACGCGCTGAACAAAAAGATCCAGGAACTCGAAAAAGAGACCGGAAAATCCAGCAGCAGCCGGAAAAGCAGCGCCAAAAAGACAACCAAAACCACCGCGTGATGCCTTGGTGTTTTCGGGCAGAAAGCGGCCGGAAAGCAGGGCGCAACCGGCCGGACAGCAAAACGGCCGGTGCTTGTCAGTTGAAAAGGCGGGGTTGCCGATCGTCGTCTGGGTGGATTGATTGATGGAGTCGGAAGCTGGATCGGAAACGTTGGCCGACATGTTTGCCCGCCGATTGATTTTTGTCATGGGCAAAGGCGGGGTGGGAAAAACCACCCTCGCCATTGCCGCCGCCTATGCCGCCCAAGCTCTGGGCAAGCGGGTATTGCTGGCCGAAACCGAAGAAAATCGGTCCATCAGCCGTTTTTTCAACCAGCAGGAACTGGGCGAAATCCCGGTTCGGGTTTCAGACAACATCCGCATCGCCCGGGTACATCCCAAGTCCGAACTCGAAACCTACACCCACACCAATATCAAATCCCGGTTTCTTTCCCGGCGGATTACCCGGAGCCGGCTGTTTGATTATCTGGCCGAGGCCACCCCCGGACTCAAGGAGGTCATGACTCTGGGCCGGATCTGGCGGTGGGAAGCCGCCAGGGATCCAAACGGCCGTTATATCTACGACACCGTTATTGTGGATGCGCCGGCGACCGGCCACGGTTTGGGGCTGTTGCGCCTGCCGAAGCTTTTGATCGAAATGATCCGCATCGGTCCCGTGGCCGCTCAGATTCGGGACCTGCAGGCCGTACTGGCTGACGAAAAAATCACGTGGCTTTGCCTGGTGACCCAGCCCGAAGAATTGTCGGTGAAAGAATCTCTGGCATTAATGGATACCGCCCGGGATGATGTTGGTATTCCGGTCCGCAGCTTGTTTTTAAACGGCGTCTATCCCGCCTTGTTTACACCGGCCCAAGCCGATAAAATAGCGGCTGTCACAGAACAGGGCAGGGCCGGCCAGGCCTTGCGCTCGCGTTTTTCCGATCCCGAAGGCCTCGATTCGGTGCTCCGGGCGGCCGTCCACCAATCGATCCGTCAACGCATTCACCAGGGATATCAAAAACAACTCGGCGAGGATGCGGCCTGCCCGGTGATTCCGATTCCGTACTATTTTACCAACCAGTTGACCTTCGAAGACATGGAGTCAATCGCTGCGATGTTGCAACCACCGGAAAAAAACGAACGGAATGGCAGGGATGCTGGAAACGATCGGTAAACCCGGCGGTCCCGGCATCGTAGTATGCTGCGGCAGCGGCGGCGTCGGCAAGACCACCGTATCGGCTGCGATCGGGCTGTGCGGCGCCCTTGCCGGTTTGAATACCGTGGTGCTGACCATCGATCCGGCCCGCCGGCTTGCCGATTCCCTGGGAATCGGCGAATTCCAGGAAGAAGCCCAGCGCGTGCCCCTGGAACAATACATAGAGGCGCCGGGGCAACTCCATGCCATGATGCTGGATGCCAAGCGGACCTTTGACCGCCTGATCCTCCGGTATGCACCGCCGTCAATGCAGCCGCGGATTTTTTCGAATCGCTATTACCAGCACCTTTCCAATAACATGGCCGGTTCCCACGAATATATGGCCATGGAACGGCTCTATGAAATCTATCACCAGGGCGACTATGATTTCATCGTCCTGGATACGCCGCCCAGCCGTCGGGCACTGGATTTTTTGGAAGCCCCCCAGCGGATGCTCAATGTTTTGGGGCACCAATTCTTCATAAAACTGTTCAAACCCTACATGAGCGCGGGGCGATTCGGTCTGAAAGTCTTTAACCTGGTTGCGGCCCCGGTATTTAAGGCCATTTCACAGATTGTGGGCAACCAGGCCATGGAGGACTTGTTTGCGTTTTTCCGGTTATGGAACGATGTGTTGTTTGAAGGCTTTCGGCAACGGGCCCGGGCGGTTGAAAAATTGCTCGCCGATCCGAAGACCGCTTTTCTGGCCGTCACCACGCCGCAGGCGCCCCCCATGGATGAAGCGCTTTATCTCTACCACCAATTGGTAAAACGGCAGATGCCGTTTGCCGGCTTTATCGTCAACCGGGTCCACGACATTGAATCCCGGCCGTCGGCAGGCAATCTCTTCGATGAATTGTCCGCCATAGACGGCGAAGTCTTTGACCCGGAAATGATCGAAAAGCTCCGGGTCGCTTACGAACGGCTGGGCAGGCTTTCACAAAACGATGCCGCTGCGATTGCCGAGTTAAAAGCCGGACTCCCCCCCGAAATCGGCGTGCGCCAGGTACCGTTTGCCGACACGGAGGTCACCGATATCGCCAGCCTGAAGAAGATCTGTGATTTTCTTTCCACCTAAATGGAGCGATTTTCAAGTTTGCCGCAGATACAAGAAAGATGCAGACGAGCTATAGTGGACTATGCGAGGCTGCATCTGACGCAGTAGATGCGGTAAAATTGGAAATCAATGGCGGACTTTATCCGACCGTTTCCTGCCCGCCATCATCACTGCTTTCTTCTTCTTTGGCCAGTTTTTCGTATTTCGACAGGTGAAGGGTGCAGTACATGGAATTCGTCGCCGCCCGGTTGTGGCACTGGGCGCCGCTTTGCGTAATGGCCTTGCAGCGGATGGACTGCACGTTGGCCTTTTGGGCCGGTTCCGCCACGCTCGGATCCATGGACCGGTCGTTGAAGACCAGGGGTTCTTTTTCCATCTTTCCGGCCTTGTACATGCCCAGCAGCATGTGAAATTCGTTTTCAAAATGGTCGAGTATGGATTTCGGGTCGGAGACCAGGCCGGCGTCGGTGGCGATGCCGAGCGAGACCTCGCCGTTGTAGCTGATAATGCTGATGCCGATGCCCAGCCCGCCGATTCGCGGGACCCAGAACATGATTTTATTGATTTTTTCGCCGGCAAAATAAAGCGGCTGCTGCGGGCCGGGCACGTTGCTCAAAACCCCGGTGGTTTTATTGGCAAACATTGTGGCGGCTTTCTGGGCAAGCTTGGCCGAGGACACGCCGAGGGCGTTTAAAACCGTATAGGCAACGGCCGCATCCGGGGCTTCCTTGAGATCGCTGATGCGGCGCTGCACTTCCCGGATGCGCAGGACGGGATCATCAATGTGGACCGGCAGGGCGGCTAAGATCAGGCTGAACTGGTTGCCCAGCTCGATTTCCGAATCGAGCGGCCGGATGTTGATCGGCATGGCCATGCGGATATCTAAGTCGCCGACGAGGTTGTGGCGCTGTTGGAGGTATCGGCGCAGCGCGCCGGTGACCAGGGCGACAAGGATATCATTGATGGTGGAATTGAAGTATTTGCTGATGGACTTGATGTCGGAAACCGGCAGGGGGTCAGACCAGGCCACGCTTTTGCGGACGCTGAGCTCGCCCTTGAAAACGGTCTTGCGGTCGGCCGGCAGCAGCATGATCTTGCTCATCACCGTTACCGTGTCCAGAACGAATTTGCTGGCGACCCTGCCCCGTTTTAACAGATGGTAGGGATTAGACACGGTAGTTTCGACTTCGCTGGCCATGAAACGGGCGACCTTGCGCGCCTGCCGTCTGGCGCGGTTTAGTTTTTTAAATGCCGACTCCAGGGGCTGGAACAGATCAAAGGTGGTGGCCTTTTCGGTCTCCATTTGTTCGATATTGTTTTTCCATGCCGCATCCGGTTCATAGTCGGTCATTGACAGCAGCAGACGGATCAGGGCGATGCCGTCGGCGATACAATGGTGGATGCGGACGAAAAGCACCGACCCGTTGCCCTCGACGTTTTCGATATAATGGGCCTGCCACAGCGGTTTTGTGGGATCGAGCGGCGTTGCCGTCAGGTCGCTGATCAATTCTTCCAGATCTTCCTTGCTCCCGGGCGAGGGCAGGGCAAGCCGGTGGAGATGGGAGCGCAGGTCAAATCGCGGATCGAGTTCCCATACGGCATTTCCCATGCCGGTGACGGGGCGAACCACACGCTTTTTAAACCGGTCATAGCACAGCAGGCGGTTTTTGAAAGTCTGCTTCAGCTGCTCAAAATCCAGGGGATTGTCGAACTGTAAAAAACCGGTGATGACCATGAGGTTGGTCGGATGGTCCATATGCAGCCAGAAATTGTCGATATTGGACATGATTTCAACCTGTTTATTCATATTTTGCCTCCTTGAAAATAATAGATCCGCTTCCCGTGTTTTTCCGTAAATAAAGAACCGGGAATACGGTTATGGGTCCTTGATGAAATCGATTTCTGCTGAAACCGTGTGGTTGCTTGTTTCGTTTTTAAGGCGGGTTCCCCGTATAGAATTAAATTAACAAAGCGGGCTTCTGATTGCAAATCAAAATTTGAAAAGCACTGGTTTTCACAGCAATTTTCTGATATGCCCCGGCGGGCAAAAACGTTGACATGATAACGCAATGTGTCATAATTCAACCTGAGTTCAGGTTCAAAAAAGCCTGAAGGAGAAAAAACGTCAAACGTCAATTTTTCTTCGGCTGCCAAATAAAAGGGGATCGATCATGCGCTTGGTAAAAAAATACGCCAACCGGAAACTCTATGATACGCAGGAAAAACGATATATCACCATGGACGAACTTTCGGGGCTCATTAAAGCCGGCGAGGAAATTAAGATCGTCGACAACAAGACCGGCTCGGATCTGACGGCCCAGGTGGTTTCTCAGCTTTTGGCCCGGGAAAAAACCGACAAAGACAGGGCCGTGCCGACTTCGGTGTTGATGCAGATGCTTCGAAAGGGCAGGGGGACACTGTTTGGATATGGCAGGAAATATATCTCCCTCTGGCAAGGTGCCCTGCTCATGTCGCGGGATGAAATCGAGAAGTTGATCAACAGCCTGGTCAGGGAAAAAGAAATTTCGGAATCCGAGGCCCGGAACCTAAAAAAGGAAATGGTCGGTTTTACCAGCAGTTTGCGGAAATGGATGATGGAAAATATTGATCAGCGGGTCAACGAAGTGCTGTCCATGATGAACCTGGCCTCCAAGGAGCAGGTTTCCGCCCTGACCCGACAGGTCGAGGCCCTGTCCGAAAAGGTCCGGCATCTCGACGAACAGATCCAGCAGGCGCCGCGGGAAAACGACCATGCCGAAGATGGCGGCTGAAGCCGGTCCGATCAGGACCATATCCCGTTTTGCTTGATCAGGGTGATGGCATCGTTTTCGGCAAAGGGTGCCTGCGGCGGAGGCGGCAGCAGAAAAGACAGCACGGACCATGCCCCGATCAGGGCAATGGCGCCGCCGGCACAACTGACCAGCAGCCCGCCGGCGCAGCCCGTGATGGCGCCGATGCCGATGAGTATGATCAACCCCCCGATCATCAATGCGATAAAACTGCTGACAAACAAAAACAGCTTAAACATTTTTGTCCTTTTTTTCCCATGCGGTTTATAATATAGACTAAGAAAAGCAGTTAACTAAAGAAATCTTATCATCAAGCCCGTATTGGATCAACCCGAATTTCTGGAATATGACAATGAAGCCTTTCTATCGTAGT
>JBNJEA010000038.1:0-24401 GCA_051745395.1 Thermodesulfobacteriota bacterium
CCGCAGATTCCACATGATCATACTGCTGTTTTGATACAAACTCACCGATTTCAAGTTCTGACATGACCTGCCCGATTTCCAGGATGCTGGTTACCTGATACTTTTCCGTCATCATTGAACTCGCCGCCAAGGCCAGGACGCCGAAAAGCAACGGTACCGATAGGACAAAAACTTTCCATCGAAAAATCACCGCAACGAAATCGGCCAGGTCGATCGCTTCGGTTGTGGACCGGGTCGTCTTTTCTTCTGCCATCACACGTTCCAATCGGGGCAAAGGGGTAAGGTGTAAAAAAGCTGGTGCCTGCGGCTGCGTATGGGCTCGGTTTCCCGGGCAAAAAAAACCGGCCAAAACCCGTTTTTTTCTTCAGGGCCGTTTGTTTTCTGCTGTTTTGATTTCCGTTGACGGCAATCCGGAGGCAAATGAACCGGCATCGACACCATTGACGCCCATTTTCACTGTCTGCCAGAGCCAACCCAAATCCTGCCAAAACGACCATTTCTCCACATACGAACGGTTCAATCGCACCTTTTCCGGATAAATGAATTCCCGGTTATAACGCTCCGGATCGTCGGCATTGGCCAGGACCTGCTCTTCATTGCAGAATTTCAGCGTTGCCGGCCCTGTAATACCTGGGCGAACGGAAAGAATGGCGCGGTTGCCACCTTCCAACCGGTCGGCAAAACCGGCGACATCCGGCCTTGGCCCCACAAAACTCATCTGGCCGGCCAGCACATTGAAAAGCTGCGGCAGCTCATCAATTTTTGTGCGGCGCAAAAAGTGGCCCAGGCGGGTAATCCGGTAATCCCGGCATGTTGTTACCGAAGAGTTGACCCCGGCATCGGGTTTCATGGTCCGGATCTTGACCACGCGAAACAGCCGGCCATGCCGCCCGACGCGATACTGCATGAAAAAGCCGTTTGCGCGTGTATCAACGGTTGCCGCCAACCAGGCCAGCAAAATCAGCCACCCCACCGCCAGCAACCCGAACACGGCCAGGGCGAAATCAAAGGTGGACTTCAAAACCCACTGGCCCCGTGTAAGACCGCTGACCTCGTTATTTACATCCATATCGGCTCATCGTATCTGCAATAATGGGCGTTAAGCGCGCTGCCGCCTCTTGTTCCAGTATCTGCCGTCCCTGCCCCAAATTCTCCGGCGAAATTTCAGCGATGATATGCCGGCATGCGGCGATGTCCTGATTGACGCCAGCAAAATCCAATACCCGCTGCAGCTCCGTTTCCGGGTCGCTCACCAGCGCCTCATAGGTCAGCGGCAGCCATCTGTCAGACGGAAGGCGGGCAAAAAATTGCCCAGCGGCATCCACGCATGCCCGCCATTGAAACGCACAGACTTCATCGAGCGGATGTGTCCGCAGGAGCTTATCCATACCATCGATCCTTGGCCCCCAAAATGCCAGGCGGCGCTGCCGGGACACCTGCCGGTAAAGGCGGTTGATCATGTATCGGGCCGCGTAAAAAACCAAATCCGAAGGCGGCACAAACCGTGCTTTCCGCAGGATATAGCCCGGCTCCAGCCCCGCCTGCCAACGCTTGATGGCCGAAGCTACGGCATCGAAACCATTGCGTCGGATAAACACGTATTTCGCTTCCGGCAACACACGATTGACAAAGCCGAGCCGCAATGAGTTGGCGCAGGTTTTTTCCACCACCGTATCCGCCGTGTAATGACGGGCCACCCAGTCAAACCAGCCGCGGATATACCGGCGCACCGGCAATCGCGCCATTTCCGGGGCAAATGCGTCCGAGGGATATACCACATTGTAATGCCGCCAAATATAATTGATCTCATCACAGGGCCACGTGGCAACACCGGCAAACTGCGTCAATGCATCCCGCAACAGGTTCGTGCCCGAGCGCGGAGCACCGATGATAATCAAAGGCCTATAATCCATATTCATCCATCAACAGCCCTTGCCTTTATACCAAAGCGCTTTCCGGGCATTGCGTCAAACAATCATACACCCAAAAGGATTACAACAATTTATGGGTAAAAATCTAAACGCCCGACTTGGATTTGAAACGAACCCTTAACGGGCTTGCCCGAGCATCTGCCGAATTGCGCGGCCAAAAGTATTCATATATATCTCCGCCGTCATGTGCCTTCCGATGTAGGCCTCGGCATCGCGTCCCATTTGCCTTAATTTTGCCGGATCGGCCTTTAACGCACATATTTCTGCCGCCATTGCCATGGCATCGCCGCTCGGCACCGACCGGCCGCCGCCGGTGCGTTCGATCAGGGCCTCTACCTCGCCGTTTTGCGAAGCATTGACAATGGGCGTGCCATTTCCCAAGTAATCATACACCTTGTTGCCCAAAATCGCCTTTAACGGCTTTTCATCCCGTACGGCATAAAGGGCCACATCGGCTTGCCGACACAAAAGGGCCACCTCGTGCTTGGGCAGCAATCCCAAAAACCGGGCATTCAAACCCTTCTGCCGGGCCCGGCTCCGAAGCGCCGCCAGCCGTTGCCCGCCGCCTGCAAACACAAATACAATATCCGTGTGATCCTTTAAAATCTCTGCGGCGCCAAGGATGGTATCCAAATCAAACACATAGCCAAGCGTTCCCTGGTAAAGGGCGACGAACTTGTCTTGAAGCCCCATTTCTGCCCGTATATCGCGATTCCAGTCTACATACCCATCGTAACAATGCGCGCCGTCGTAGCCCAGGGGCACCACCTTTTGTTTTTTCGGGACAACGCCTTTTTCGGCGAGGATATCTGCCATGCCCTGTGTGACGGTGATATTGAGATCCGCTTTTCGAAAAATCCAGGCTTCAAGACGTTTGAAGAGACGAACCAGCCGGTTTTCCCGAATGTAGCCCGTTGCCAGAGCCGAGTCGATATGAGTGTCGCGAACATCTATGACAAAAGGCACCCGACACATTCTGGCATAAAGAAAATTGATAAACACGGCCGAAAGGGGAAACGACATGGAAACCACCGCGTCGGGTCTGGAAACGAATAAAAGCAGGACGGCCTGATGAATCGAATTGCTTATAAAATAGGTAATGCGGGAAAATTTAGATTTCCGATTATTGCCCAGCGCAACCACCCAGTTGATGGTAACGCCGTCGATGCTTTCTTTTTTCACAAAATGGATGCCCCGCCATCGGCGATGCCCGCTCAAGGTATCAACGGCAGGGATGATGGCCTCCACCTCGCAGCCTTCCCGGACCATCTGCCGGCCGATGTGCCAGGATCTTAACCCTCCCATATCTTTCGGGGTCCGGAAATGCTGAAAGCTGAGCAGGATGCGGCTTTTGTTCCGAGGCATCTCGCATTTCATTGATTCAAGGCGTCGCATTGCTTGTGCCGCATAAATCATTTTCTTCAACCGGCGTTTCCGAACCCACGGTATCGACCACCATATTCTCCTGCCACACAGAAGTACATAAAATTTTTGATTTGTCGCAACGGTGCTTATACCTGACGGCGATATCATAAATCTCGCCCATCAGGTTTTCATCGAGGGTTATCGGACGCAAACCGAGCCGGCGGAAACTCCGGCAGGATATCTGAAGGCTGTTGGTTTGGTCCTCTTTTCTCGGATTGGCGAAATAAAGGATTTTTGTCCCGGTCATATCAGATATTTTTTCCGCCAGTTGGCGGATATTATGCTGTTCCGTGGTCTGGTTGAAAATTTTAACGCGCTCGCCTTTTGCTGGTGGATTTTCAATGGCCAGCCGGATACACTGGACCACATCCTTGATGTGAATAAAAGCCCTGGTTTGTCCCCCGGAGCCCAAAACCGTGAGCGGATGACCCATGGCCGCCTGCATCACAAAACGATTGAGCACAGTGCCATAATCGCCGTCATAATCAAATCGGTTGATCAGCCGCTCGTCCAAGCCTGTCTCCTCGGTTTCAGTGCCCCAGACAATGCCCTGATGCAGGTCCGTGATTCGCAACTCATCATTTTTATTGTAATAGTTAAACATCATGGCATCCATGGTTTTCGTCATGTGGTAGATACTGCCCGGTTGGGAGGGGTAAGGGATTTCCATATCCTTTTGCCGGCCATCGACGGAGACTTTTACGTTTAGATACCCTTCCGGGATCTCCATGCCGACCGAGCTGTAACCATAGACGCCGGTCGTGCCCAGATGCAAAAGGTGAATATCAAGGCCGGATTCCACAATGGCGCACAAGAGATTATGGGTGGCATTGATATTGTTGTTTACGGTATAGCGCTTGTGCCCGGGGCTTTTCATGGAATACGGCGCTGCCCTTTGTTCGGCGAAATGGATCACCGCATGCGGGCGCTCTTTTTTCAGAAGCGTTACAATGCGATGGTATTGGTCAGAAAGATCGATATGCTGAAAATCGATATCGTTGCCCGTCAGCTCCTTCCAGGCAGCGATTCGTTTTTGAATCGGCTGAATCGGGGTAAGGGATTCACATTCGAGTTCACGGTCGATTTTGCGGCGGGACAGGTTATCAACAATGACGACCTCATATCCGTATTTTGAAAGATACAGGCTTGTGGGCCAGCCACAAAAGCCGTCGCCGCCCAGCACCAAGACCTTCATATCGTCGTCTCCTTGTCCATAAAGCATTATACCAATCTATATTTAAAAATCTGAAACCCTCCGGGATTTCCACTTTTACCGCAATCCCTAATAATCAAGTAGTTATAGATTCCTGCCTCCCGATAGCGCCCTGGGCAGGGGCGCAGGAATGACAGAACCCGGGACTGTTGAATTGGACTGTTGAATTTGAAAAAAGAAACCATAACAAAAACGATCGAGTTCGTAAACCACAGCAAAAGATAGCCGACCTAAATCGCTGCATCTCGGCAGACTATTCGTTGCTGTAATACGTATTGAGACAATAGGCCAATGCCTCCTTATGATACTGAAGCAATTGGCGATTTCGAAAAACACGGGTAGTGCGGTGCTCCTTGTGGCAAAGCGCCAGATCCGGCCGGTAAATGACCGGTAAACTCTGCAGGCGCGACTGCTCTGCCAAAAACAACTCCTCGCAAAATAAAAACGGCGGATAGTTCCATCGCGGGAAATGGTTTAAAAACGAAAAAGCCAATATCATACAGGCACCGTGGGCCGCGTAAATGATATCGCCGCACGCTGTATCCGGTTTTGGCTTTGATACCGACAGCCCTCTGGCAATTTCTCTGGCCAGCCGGTATAGATTGGCCGCCAGTGGTCGTTCATGAATTTGGATCCGTCTTTGCAGGTGTTTGCGGTCCGGACGAGCGGTCATATAGGGGTTTTGGTCCTTTCCGGTACGCCCTGATATAATCGACGGGGCCAGCATTGCCACATGCCTGTCATTGATTCGGCACAGCTTTTCAAAAAAAGACCCGGCAAACACAATATCCGGGTTGCTCAAAATCACCCAATCCGGGGCCGCACCGGTTGCAAGGGCTGCTTTGAGTCCGAAAAACCCACCGTTTAGATACCCCAGGTTGTGCGAAGGGGCCACAACCGAAACATTTGAAAACGAATCGAGCTCCTGTAGCCGATCCCTGCCCGAACTGCCATTGTCTACGATTAGAAACCCAACATCGGCATCTTTAAACGGCGTTACCTGTTCATACACCTCTTGTTCCGTGAAATAGCTAACGATGACAACCAGTATCTGCTTCATTGGCAATACTCCGATCTTCCGGGGGCAGATCCCAGCCCAAATTCAGGCGCAAAGGCCCGGTTTTGCCGCGCAAGCCATCCCATATGCCCCGCCTTGCCATGCGCAAATTGGCCGATTTCCGCTCATGGAAAACAATAATGTTTATCACCAACCGCACCAACCGGACCAGACGTCGTATTGCCCATGCCGGTTCCTGCCGTCGCCACTGGATGGCCAATAAAATATTATTCCGGAAACGGTAGTAATTCCGGGTCGGCGGATACAGATGCCGAACCACCCGAAACGGGCCGAAACCATCGACGCGGGGCTCGCCATAACGGTGATAAAAGCCCGCCCGATCGGAAACGATGACGCGAAGACCGCAGAGGTGCAGACGCAGGCAATATTCGGTGTCGACGCCATCAATAAAAAGATCCGTACGGAAACCGCCCAGGCGATCGAGTATATCGAGCCGGTACAGGCTGCCGGAAGTAATGACGATGTTTTCGGTCCGCCACAAGGGAAAATCGGCCGGCGCTTTGTTTTTACTTCGTAAAACAGTGGGTTCAACGGCCCGGCCGCCGACAATGGCCACTTTTTCTGCAAAACAACAGGACGCCAGGGCGGCAAACAGGTGCCCCACATACTCCGGGGTGATCGGTTCGCTGTCCTGGTCTACCGTTAACAGCCAACCAGCGGTCTGGTGTTTTGCAAAATCGATTGCCTGGTTCAATGCCGCGGCAATGCCGAGATTCTGACGGTTTTCGATTAAAACAATCCAGCCTTTTGCCGCCAGATCCCGGAGGGGGTTGAGCCGGGCCCTGCCCGAGCCGTTGTCAATGACGCAGAACACGGATACCTGCCGGCGCCAGCACGCGATGCGGTCGGCGACCTGCAAATCCGGGTTATAGGTCACCATTGCGGCACAAACCCGGTCCGAGGAACCGTCCGGTACTACAGGAACGGATTTCGGGGACTGGCTATGGCTCATAGTGCTTTTTCATCCCGGGCCTGCAAAAGATAAAGGTTGACAATGCCGACCGGCAGAAAGAGCGTCCACATAAACTCGAAACTGGCGAGATAGGGGTTGGTGGCATTGGCGATGAGAAAGCAGGCGCAGCCCACGAAAACCGGCAGTGACAGCACACCGAGTTGTCCTTCTGAGCGAAATATTTCAATAGCCCGCAAATAAAGCCAGGCAATGCCGGCACTGTAGAGCAGAAAGCCCACAATGCCGACATGAAAGACGAAAGTGAAATACATCAACTCGTACGTGGACTGCCTTTTATCCGGATTTCTGGAAATATCGGCTATTGATGCGCCCAGGCCGCTGCCGAAAAACGGCCGTTCGGCAATTTCACGGACAAAGCTTTCAATCTGCTTGCTTCGGACCCGGGCGCCACGATCCTGACCCGGATCAAAGGCGGCGCCCACATCCTGCACCATGGCACCGATATCGATATCGTAGAACGTATTGATTGAGCCGACGGCCACCGGAAGGAGCAAAAGGGCCAGGACAATGGCATAACGCCGATTGCGGCGGACAACCGCTGCATAACTGCCGGCCAGAAACAATTGAAAAATAAAAATCATCACCGGTGCAAAAGCCACCACGAGAAAAAGTGCCCGGCGCGCAGTAAAGATCATGGCAACGACTGAAAGGGCAAGGGCTACCCAGAGCATGCTTCGCGGTACCGGGGAGACGGCTTTGGGCCACGTCACCAGGGCGGCCAGGGTAAACGGAATCAAAAACGGCATGCCGGTAATGGACAGGAGCCGATATTCGATATAGCCCTTGTGAAAACCGATGGCGGCCGTCTGAATCGCAGACTGGCCCTGGAAATCGATAAACCAGCTGTCGGGTAAAATCGGCAGAGACGTCAGCACATACAAAATCCCGTAGCCGGATACCGCGATGGTGGCTACCACGAGGGTGACCAGCACCAGCCGGAGATGGCCGAGCCTTGTCATGATGGAAAACAGGACAATATAGACCGCCGGCCAGACCGCGTAGAGCCGGAATTTGTCAAGCGCGCCGGGCGCCCCGCGCAACACCCCGTAAAAGCTGAATACCGAAGCTATGACAATAAAAAAGCCGGCAAGGGCCAGCACCTCTTTTGAAATCTGCGCCCGTCCATGAAAGAGTATGGAAAGGACTGCAAACAGGAGCAAAACCCCCAGCAGAACCACCTTGACGGGCTTGACCGCATAGGAAAAGGGAATGAACAGGAAAAGAAAAAGCAGCGCCGCCGCGGTCAAACCGAGCATGCCGTACAAAATTTTCGGCAGCGGGTGGCCGCCCGGATTTGCCTCAAACTGATCTGTTCCGCCTATATCCGTTTGCCCTTGTTCCATGGCTGCTCACCGGCTTTTTACGACAATATCATTTTCAAACACTTCTACCGTGTGCACTGTAACCGAACCGGTTTAACGCATCCGCATGTTCCAGAGCAAACTGCCGCCCCTGCGGATTGCGCCGGAAGGCAAAGGCCCTTGCCGGATCAAATCCAGCCGCCAGTTCGGCAATTCTGTCCTGCAGGTGCCAACAGCCGCAGAACCGGAGCACCTTTTCGAGCTCGATCTCCGGCTGCGAAAGAATTTGTTCATAGCACAGGTCAAGAACCGGCACGTTGATATTTTCCAGCACCTCTTCGGCCCGGGTCATATACTGCCGCCATATTTCAAACGCCCCTTCCAGCGTATTGCACCGAATCGAGGGGACAAAACCGCCTTTTTTGGGACGAAGCCGGTACATCAATGGATACCTGCGCCATCTGTCAAACCGGGCGATCCCCTTTTTCCGGCTCTTTTCGTTGCGGGCCACCAGGCTTTTGGCGACATCGACTCCATGGCGCCGGACGTGGACAATGCGTGCGCCGCCGAAAATCTCCAGCCACAGGGGCAGGGTGAACGTGTTGCGCGGGTCTTTCCATCCCCAAAGAAATTTCCACCGGTCCGGCGGGCCGTACCGGATGTAATTTTTCACCCCGGTATAGGCAATCAGCCGCGGGGACCGCAACAGGATGCGCACGTATTGCACATAGACCTCGCGTAATTTCCGATCCGCCAAAAGCCCCGGAAAAGGCCGGGGGTAATCCCAGTGCGCATGGACGGAATTTAACATCCACCGGTTGAGATCCCGGAAAAACAGTGCTTCATTATTCTCATCCTTTCGCCGGCCCATAAAAACGCCCAATCGATCCAAAACCCCGGCCACCATCGTGGTTCCGGAGCGGTGGGTCCCGACGAGGATCAAGGGAGAATGTAAACGATCCGCTTGCTTTATCATTTCGGATAAGGGGTTTCTCCGTGCGTTTGGCCGGTTTATCAACCGGAAAGCCAGTCACTGCAATCCCATCCCAATTCCCGCTCGATGCCGCGTATCTCGTACTCGAACACCTTGCGCAGGTACTCTTTTTCCCCGGCCCCCATTTCAGAAGCATAGGGACGGGAATGCACCTCCTTGATCCGGATGCCGGCAAACGAAGATACTTGAAGGAAACGGCATACCGTCTCAAGGGTTTGCCGGGGATGATATCTCAATTGTTCGTTTTTTAAAACCAGGACATTTTCTTCCGGGAAAAACTGATAAAGCCGCCGCAGCTGTTCCAGGTAAAACCCCCGGCTGATATAAGAGCAAATCCGATGCTGGTAGGGCAACGCCTGTCTGCACCTTTTCCTTTCATTGCGGATGGCATCCCCGAACGACAAGCTATCGGCCTTTCTGGCATGCTCCATGTTCCAGTGGGAATACGCCCGTTCGATCGGATTGCGCAACATCACGATCAGCTTCATCCGGGGATTGTATTGCCATATCCGCCGGGGGGCATCCTGCCAGTACATGTAAACCGGCGTTGTCTCCCCGATTCTTTCGTGCGCCGGGCCGGGATGAAAAAAGGCATGATAGGCCGAATAATCGGGCATATTGTTATTGCGAAACCGTTTTTCATCATCAAAGAAATGGACCTCTTTCTGATCGGCCATGCATATGGCGGGATGCTCACGCAGATAGCCATCCAACGCGGATGTACCGCCCTTCTGGGTCCCGCAAACAATAAAATCGACCCATCGCTGATTCTTATTGAAAAGCCGTTTTGTTCTCCGGCGTATGCCCTGCATGCTGCGAAACATGAAACGCGATCCCATCGATAAATTTTGTCTTTTTTGCGCCCGCTGATATACAAACCGGTATTGCAGCTCATCGAAGCAGGCGCGGGCGGAACACACTGACAATCCCGGTATCCCGGTAGAGCCAGACGGCCAGCACCACATTCCAGACGAGCAGGCCGGCGCTGGTGGCCAGGGCTGCACCCGCCGCCCCCCAGACCGGAATCAATATCACATTCAACACCACGTTGACCACTGCCGCGATTGCCACCGCTATGGCCGTAAGGCGTTCCCGCCCCCCCATATTGAGTATCAGGCCCACCGAGCCCATGCCCGCGTTGACCAGTTGGCCGGTGCAAAGAATGACCATCGGCCAATAGGCCGCTGCGTAATCCTTCCCGAAAACCAGGGGAATCAGCCAGGTGCCGCCGAGCACGAGCCCCAGGGCCACCGGCAGAGCAAAAGCCAGCACGGCCAGCATGCTTTTGCTGATCAATCGCTGTAGCCGCTGCTTTTCTTTTTTCGAAAAAAGCTCGGCGACTGTGGGGGCAATCGCCATGTTGACCGCCTGCAAACCGAAGGGAATCAACATCGCCGCACGCTGGGCCACCCGAAAAAGCGCTACATTTTCGGGACCCTGCATCGCCCCGAGCAAAACCACCGCGGTTTCTTTGTTTAGAATCTGCATGCTGCCGGCCAAAACAAGGGGGAGCATGCTGTGGCACCATCTCGATGCTTCATAGGCCGGCCGGGCTTGCAGCACCTGGCGCGGCAGCATGCGATACAGCAGCACGTGAAAGGATGCAACCAGGATCCCGGTACTTGCCACCTGGGCCCATACGGCATCCGCGGGCCTCAAGCCGCCATCCCAGAAAACCGACATGGCGGCCACCATACCCATGACAAGCACCGGCCGCAGCATTTGGGCCGTCTGTCCGAGCAACACATGGTGAAGTCCGCGCAAAGCGGCACCCTGGAGCTGCATGCCGGACAACAGAAGAATCAGGGACACGGCGATCAGAAAAGGAGCCAGAAACCGGCTGTCCGGGTACACCCACATGGCTACGGCAGCCGCCGCCAGGGCCAAAACCGCAGAGACCAGAAGGTTTGCCCGCCGGAAATACAAAAGCAGCCCGCGCAGGAAACCGAATTCGCCCCCGGATTTGTATGCGGCCACATCGCGGACCAGCAGCAGCTGTCCGCCCAGCATGGCAGGCACCGTCAGAACCTGGATTACAGACAGGCAAAAAGCATAGATGCCGAACCCCTCAACACCCAGGACCCTTGCCAACACCACTGCCATGGCCATGGTCAAAAGGGTCGTGCTCACCTTGATAAACAGGGAGCCGGCGGCCCCTCTTACGAGATGTTTGCGCAGGGAAAAAGCAGCGTCCGTCTTGGTTGTCACAGAAAGCCCGGTTGTCCGAAACCATTGCCGTTTAACAAACGAAAATCCGAATCAAAACAAATGAAAAAACGAAAAAATGACCGAAGACAGGACCTTACCGGATTTCATCTCCGACCAGCTGCAGCAGGTACCGTCCATACCCGCTCTTTTTCAACGGCCCGGCGATCCGGCACACCTGCTCGGCATCGATAAACCCCATGCGATAGGCCACCTCCTCGGGGCATGCGATTTTCAGCCCCTGGCGCTCCTCGATGGTCCGGATGAAGCTGCCGGCGTCTAAAAGCGAGGCGTGGGTGCCGGTATCGAGCCAGGCCGCCCCCCGGCCGAGCACTTCCACTTCCAGATCGCCGCGTGCCAGATAGGCCCGGTTGACATCCGTTATCTCCAGTTCGCCGCGCCAGGAAGGCTTGACCTGTTTGGCGATATCGACCACATCGTTGTCATAGAAATACAAGCCTGTCACGGCATAATGGGATTTGGGCCGGACGGGTTTTTCTTCCAGGCCAAGCACCTTTCCCTTGTCATTGAATGCCACGACCCCGTAGCGCGCCGGGTCCTGGACGTAATAGCCGAACACCGCAGCGCCGTTTTCCCGGCGGGCCCAGTGCTGAAGCCGCTTGGCCAGACCGTGGGCATAGAAAATATTGTCGCCCAGAATGAGGGTGACCGGATCGGGCCCGATGAATTGCTCGCCGATAATAAACGCCTGTGCCAGGCCTTCCGGTTCGGGCTGGATGGCATAGGAAAGATCAATGCCCCATTGCGAACCGTCGCCCAGCAATTGTTCAAACCGGGGGGTGTCTTCCGGCGTGGAAATGACGAGAATATCGGTAATGCCGGCCAGCATCAGCACGGACAACGGATAATAGATCATCGGCTTGTCATAGACCGGCAGCAGCTGTTTGGATACCGTGTGGGTTAAGGGATACAGCCGCGTGCCGTTTCCGCCTGCCAGGATAATGCCCTTGCGATTGCGATTCATGGGTCTTCCTTAAAAATTTCCGCCTCCCCGAAACAGGGGGCTTTCCGGTCCCTTTCAGACAGCCGCCGGTCCTGTTCCGGCACCTGCCAGTCGATGTTGATCTGCAAATCGTCAAACCGGATACTGCGCTCGTATTCAGGCGCATAAGGCGCATCAACCTTGTAGGAAAATATCGCCCCGCTGCTTAAGACGGCAAACCCGTGGGCAAAGCCGCGTGGAATAAATTGCTGATACTTGTTTTCTTCAGAAAGCAGGGTGGCCACATGACGCCCGAAGGTGGGCGAGCCGCTGCGCAGATCGACGGCCACGTCCAGTACCCGGCCGACGATTGCCCGCACCAGCTTGCTCTGGGCATACGGCGGCAGCTGGTAGTGAAGTCCCCGGATGACGCCATAGCCGGAGCTGGACTCGTTATCCTGGCAAAAGTCAATGTCTCCGATGTGTCGACGGAAAAGGTCCCGACGGAAGCTTTCCATGAAATAGCCCCGGGCATCGCTGAACACCCCGGGTTTTATGCGGACAACGTCCGGTATGTGGGTTGGTTCAAATTGCATATTGGAACGGGGGGGATAGGGTTAAAGGTTAAAGGTTAAAGGTTAAAGGTTTAGGGTTGGGGGTTTGGGGTTTGGGGTGAGAGGGCGGCAAGAGATGCGGGGTGGTTAAAATGGTGTCGAGTACCCGCAAAACGCCATCTTCCCACGGCGGCAAACACAGGTCAAAGGCGGCCGCGATCTTTCCGGTATCGAGCCTTGAGTTTTTCGGCCGCACCGCGGCTGTAGAAAACGCCGCAGCAGAAACCGGTTCAACGGATTCCGGCGATACCCTAAGGGGCAGACCTTTTTCCCGGGCGTATTCCACAATCCGGCGGGCATAATCATACCACGTGGTCTCACCGGCGGCGGTGAGGTGGTAGATGCCGGCAAGATCGGGGGCACGCACCGCTGCCCGGACGGCATGGGCGGCCACATCGGCAAGCAGTTCCGCCCCGGTCGGGGCGCCGACCTGATCATCAATGACATCAAGCCGGTCCCGTTGATGCGCCAGCCGGAGGATGGAATGGATAAAATTGGTGCCGCCGACGGCATATACCCAACTGGTCCGGAAAATCAAAAAGCGGCAGCCGCTTTTTTCCACTGCCGTTTCGCCTTCCAGCTTCGTTCGGCCATATACATTCAGTGGCGCCGGCAAATCTTTTTCAATCCATGCATGGTCGCCGCTGCCGTCAAAGACGTAATCGGTGGAATAGTGCACCAGCCAGGCCCCGGTTTTGCTTGCTTGTTCTGCCAGCGCCGCCGGTGCCTCGGCATTTAGCTTTGCGGCCAATTCCGGCTCGGATTCGGCCCGGTCCACGGCCGTGTGGGCGGCCGCGTTGACGATGACATCCGGACAGACGCTGCGGACTGTCGAGACGATGCCGTCAATGTTGGTAAAATCGCCCACCAGCCCGTCACCCCCCTGGCAATCCAGGGCAAACAGTTTGCCCAATGGTGCCAGCGAACGCTGCAGCTCCCAGCCCACCTGGCCGTTGCAGCCGAATAAGAGGATCTTCATTTACCTGTTTTTCCCGTATAACCGTAAAAACCCATTAAAAACAGGTTGCGCCGCATTATTGCCCGGTATTCGACCGCAGGAAAGAGGCCTGGTCTTCCAGCAGCGCCAAGGCCTCGTCCCGGCCGAGCAACCCCACGACCATGTTGAGATAGGCATTGGCGGCCGCTACAACCACGTCACTTAAAGAGTGGTCCTCCGCCTGCGCTTTTCGAACCGCCTGCTTCAAGGCAGGGGAAAAAATTTCGCGTTCAAGGCGCCGGTCTTTCTGCTGCTGCTGGGCCATGGCATTTCCTTACAACCAATGACTTCATTTGCTTTTAATTCTTACGTCTCCCGCATGGATTTGTCCATCATTTCCAGAATCGGCTCCAGGAGATAGCCGAGAATGGTGCGTTCGTCGGTTTCAATATAAGAAACCGCCGGCATTCCGGGTGACAAATAGGCATTTGCTTTTTGCAGCTCTTCTTTATCAATATTGATGCTGGCGATATAAAACGTTTGTTCCCCGGTCGATGTCTCGCGCGTCACCTGGTCACCGGAGACATGTCGGACACTGCCGCTCACAGGGGGGGTCGTCCGGCGGTTGAACGCCGAAAGCTCAACCCGTACCGCTTGCCCTTTTTTCACGTTTGTAATTTTGTCCGGGCGTACCCGGGCTTCCACGATCAATTCGGCCTGTTTGGGGACGATATCCAGAATCGGCTTTCCCGCCTGAATCACCCCGCTTTGCTCGGAATGAATGCGCATGTTGATAATTTCGCCTGACACAGGCGCTTTGACGGTCAACCGTCTCTTGGCATCGAGCTGGGGAATGATTTTCTCTTTAAGTTCGAAAATCACATCCTGAATTTCCCCCAGTTCGGCGAGGGCTTCTTCTTTGTAGGTATCCTGCAGGTTGACAATCCGCAGTTTCAGCTCTTCCCCTTTTTTAAAGGTTTCCGCCAGATCCTGCTTCAGACCCCCGACCCGCCCCTTTCGTTCCGCCAGTCGGCGCTTGAGCTCCAGGATCTGGGCCTTGTCAATGTAATCGGACTCGTACAGGGCCTGCTTGGCCCTGATTTCTTCCTTCAGCGTCTCAACGATTTCTTTCTGCGCGGTTAATTCTTCCTGTATGCCGGCTGTTTTTTCTTTTAACTGCTCAATCTGGGAATTGAGCAAAGAGGTTTTTCCCATTAAGGCCGTCCGCCGGGATTGAAAAATCTCTTTTTCCATTTCCATCACTTCAGCCACTTCCGGGGCATCGCTTTTGGATTTCAGTGATTCCGGAAATTTGACCGCGTCGGCCATTTGACTTTCCGCCCGCAGCCGGGCCGCCTTGGCCGTCTTTGCCCGGATCTGGCCCTGGGTCATCGAAACCGAGGCATCGACTTGCGTTCGCTTGAGCTTGATCAATACCTGTCCCTTTTCCACCACATCGCCTTCCCGGACGAGGATGTCTTTTACAATGCCGCCTTCCAGGTGTTGCACCGTCTTGCGTTCATGGGAAATCTCCACCTTGCCGGGAGCGATCACAGCACCGGAAAAGGGCAGGAAAGCCGACCATGCCCCCAGACCGCCGAAAAATACCAAAATCACGACAAGCCCGGCCACGATCAGCGGCCTGGGGTTGGCCCGAAACCCTTTTTCTTCTGTCTTTTTCATTGTCTCTGCCATAGCAATTTGTACCTGTTTATATTTTATTCAACAGTGGATACAGTTGACCGTTTGTTTGCCTGGGAAGCCGACTGACCCATAAGCTCCTGAAAAACTTCTTCTCTGGGTCCAAACATGGCGACCTGGCCTTCTTTCAGCATCAGCATCTTATCAACATTACTGAGCAGACTGGGCTTGTGCGTAACGATAATGGTGGTCACCTCTTTTTCGCGCAATTGGCCCAATGTCTGCTGCAGCGCCTTTTCACCGGCGTCATCGAGATTGGAATTGGGTTCATCCAAAACAATAAGTTTCGGATCGCCGTACAGGGCCCGGGCCAAAGCAACTCGCTGCCGCTGCCCTCCGGAAAGCCGCATGCCGGACTCCCCGATCGGCGTGTCATAGCCCCGGGGCAATTTAAGCACCATTTCGTGTATGCCGGCAAGCCGGGCAGCAGCCACCACCTTGTCCGGATCGACTTCGCCCATCCGGGCGATATTTTCACTGACCGTTCCCGGAAAAAGCTCAACATCCTGGGGCAGATAGCCGATATACTGGCCCAGGTGCGCCTGATCCCAAGCATATACATCATAACCGTCCAAACGTACTTTGCCGGCCATGGAAGGCCATATGCCCAACAAGAGGCGGCATAATGACGTTTTGCCCGCACCGCTGGGCCCGATCAGTCCCATCGACTCTCCCGCCTGGAGATTGAAAGAAACATTGTTTAAAATGGTCGTGCCGTCTAATGCCAATGCTGCACCCTGGGCCTCCAACTGTCCGGTTGGTGGCGGCAGCTCCATCTGTTCCTGAACGGGGGCCGATTTAATCAATTCATCTAGCCGCTTGTATGCACCGCGGGCATCGACTGTTTGCTTCCAGCTGCCCATGGCCTGTTCAACGGGATTTAGGGCCTGGCGCATAATAATGGAAGCGGCAATAATGATGCCCGCAGTGGATTGGTCCTGCAAAACAAGATAGGCGCCCAACCCGAAAATCAGGACCTGCATGGCCGAACGGAAACTCTTCGTTACAGAGCTAAGCGCTCCGGCCGTCCCATTGGCCTCCGTCTGCAGGCGAACCGCTTCATCATTTGATGCCCGCCACTGGGCCGTTAAGCCATCGGTCATGCTCATACTGTTAACGACTTCCGCGTTTCTCATACTGGCGTGGACAAACTGCTGGGCCGAACTGCTTATCGCATTGGACTGAGCCAGTTTTTTCCGGGTCAGCAGTTCCTGGAAAAGACCCATAATAAAGAGCAAAACCGCAGCGGCAATGGCAAAATATCCCAACACGGGATGCATCAAAAAAATCACCAACAGATAAATAGGTGTCCACGGGGCATCAAAGAAAGCAAATATCGCATTGCCGGCAAAATAGTTCCGCAACGTATTGATATCCCGCAAACCTTCGCTATAACCGAGTCCCTGGAGCCGGCACTTGTCCTTAAGCATTTCGGAAAGCACAGGTCGGGTAAGGGTTTTATCCATGTCGACCCCGACGTAAACCAGGAGCCGGGACCGTAGAAAATCCAGGCACCCCATTATAATGAGTGCCATTATGGCCCCGGCGGTGATGGTAATCAGCGTCGGCATACTATAGCTGGAAAGAACGCGGTCATAAATGGCCAGCATATAGATCGGAAAGGTTAAGTACAACAGGTTGATAAATAGGCTGAAAAAACCCGCAAAGAAAAAATAACGACTCCACTTTTTTAAAAACTCACGCATGGTCGCTCCCGAAAACATTCATATATGGATATCTTTATACACAATCGGCGCAAAGCAATGGCGATTGCAATGGCTACGTTGATGGTTTTTGCCGGGCCAGGGAATGATTTTTCAGGCCCATGGCATGATATAATTTGGCCAGGCTGGACAAATAATCCCCGATCGCCCGATTGTAATTGGCTTCTGCACGGCTGAGACGAGCCTGCGCATCGAGTAACTCCGAAACGGTCCCCATCCGGACATCGGAACGTTTCTTTGCCCTTGCGTAGCCCTCCCGGGCAGACTCCACTGCCGTCTGCGTGGTATCAATCCGCCCGCCTGCTTCCTGAAGGGCCATGTAGTGCGTTCGCACCTCGGCATTGATCTGATTTTTCGTTGCCTGCAGATCCTGCTTCAGACGCTGTATCTCGTGGCTGGCCTTGCGGTGCTGATGAAACTGCTGTCCCCCCACTCCGAATTCCCACTGCAGCCGAAGACTGACCGTCCAATACGTGTTTTGCTGGTCCCGGTCGTAGGTCTCGCCCGTCATATTCGTACCCGGTTTGTCATAGTCATTGTCCCGGTAATAGTAGTCCGCATCTGCACTTAACCGGGGTGAAAACTGACCCAGCGAGATCTTTTTTTCCTTCCGGGCCATATCAATACTTTTTTCCCCGATCCGCATTTCCGGTCTGTGTTGATAGGCATAATCGAGACATTCGTTCAATGATTTCGCAAAATCCTGCCCCTGTTTCAGATCGCCGGTATATGAAATGTCGCGGTACCCCGGAAAGCCCAGCAAAATATTGAGCTGCACCCGGGCGGTTTCCACCTGATTTTCGGCCTGGCTAAGCTCCTGCCGGATATCGGCCAATTCCACTTTCGCCTGCAATACCTGCGTGTATGGCGCCATCTTTTCCTCATAATACGATTCGGCGGACTCGACATTGACCTCCATCCGACGGACTGCGTCTCGAAGGCTTTTCACGTCCTCCTTTGCTTTCAACAGGTCCAGGAAAAGCTGTTGAATATCGAGGACAAGGCGCATCTCCGTCCGCTTTTTCCGGGCCTTGACCACCGCTTTGTTCAACACGGCTTTTTGATGCTGATTAAAAACGGTCAAACCGTTAAACAGGGTCTGGGAAAGCCTGAAATTGACCACATCGATCTGTTGATCCACATAATCTTCATCCGTGGGGCCATCGGCATCAATGCTGCTGATGGCCTGCGTATAGGTTTGCGCCGAAAACGAGGGGAAAAAATTTCCCCGCTGCTGATCGATTTCCGATTCGGCCCTTCGGACTGCCGACTCCGCAGAACGGATGCGGGGGTTGTCCGAAAGCCCCCGCTCAATGCTTTGACTCAGGGTATAAGACAGCTCCGCCGATTGACCATGACTGCCTGCTGATGCTGAGCGTTCAGAATCGCCGGCATGGACCCCGGAAGCAGACAAGCAAATGCTTACACCGATCAACAATAAAGTTCTAAAAAAATATTCTGATTTCAATACTGTCAATTCCTTTCGGAAACAAGTCCCACTTTTGGGCAGCGATAAAAATTTGATTTATTGGGACATCAAGGGCTTATACCGCCTCTTGACGGAACTGGCGGGCGCTTAACACTTGCTTAAACACCTGGTCTCTCGGACCGAATGCCGAAACCTGCCCGTCTTTCAACATCAAAATTTTATCCACCTTATCCAGCAATTCCGGTTTGTGAGTAACAATGGCGCACGTTGCCGACCGCTGCTGCTTAACCTCACCAAGCAACGTTTTCAACGCACTTTCGCCTTCTACATCCAGGTTGGAATTGGGTTCATCAAATACCATTACACTCGGCTGGCCATAAAGAGCCCTGGCAAGGCCAACCCGCTGGCGCTGCCCGCCGGAAAGGGAAATGCCATCAGACGAATTCAGAGGCGTTGAATACCCCTGGGGCAGCGATTGAATCCATTCGTGAATATGGACCGACTTTGCAGCCTGCTCGACCATGGCTTGATCCACTTCGCCCATGCGCGCAATATTTTTTGCTATTGTCGCCTCAAAAAGCTCGACCTCCTGGGCCAGATACCCCATGTGCTTGCCGAGTTCTTCCTGATCCCAGTAAAACATGTCCACGGTGTCCAGACGGATCTTGCCCCCGTGGGAGGGCCATACGCCGGTTATAATCCGGCACAAGGTGCTTTTACCCGCCCCGCTCGGCCCGATGATACCCAACAGCTCTCCCGGATCGAGTGCAAACGACACATTTTTCAGCAAATGCACCTGGCCGATTTTCAAAACCAGCTTCCGGGCATCAATTCTTCCTTCCGGCCTGGGAAGCGACATCTTTTCCGGCTGCTTGTCAATTGTTTCCAAAAATTGATTTAAACGACCGTAGGCCGCTTTTGCCTGGAGGGTAAACCGCCATGCACCCATGGCCCGCATTATCGGACCGACCGCCTGTCCCATGATAATCGATGCAGCTACCATCAGCCCCACCGGCAATTGTCCCAACAAAGCATAATAGGCACCAATGCCATACATCAGCACCTGCATGAAAACCTGCAACGGTTTGGTGACACTCTGCAGCACCCCGGCACGCCGGCTGGCAATGGTTTGATTGGTTATAACATCCTCATTTATCTGCTCCCACCGATTGCAGATATTGTGTTCCATGCCCATGCTGTTAACCGCTTCGGCATTGCGGAGCATGGTATCGACCATCTTGCTGTTCTGATTGTTCTTTATATTTGCGGTGACAAGCCGGTCGCGCGTTAAACGATCCTGCAGCAGGCTCAAACCAAAAATGACAGCCGCCCCGATTGTGGCTACAAGGCCGAGCATGGGATGAAAAAAATAGATAAGCAATAAATACAGCGGCGCCCAGGGGGCATCGAAAAGGGCATATATGCCTGGATTATTGAAATAATTTTTCAGAGTCGCCAGGTCATTCAGTCCCTGGGTATATGCCCGCTTGCCGGGAGCGGCAAAACCTTTGATCACATTTTTAAATACAGTATCGCCAAGGCTCTGATCCAAATCAACACTGGCGGTATTTAAAAGTTTTATTCGGAGATAATTAAAAAATACCAGGCAAACCAGGGCGTAAAGGGCAATAATTGTGATTGTATAGAGGGATAACTCACTATGGCTGGCTACGATGCTGCGATATATGGCAAACATGTAAAATGCGAAGGTAAGTTGTAATATATTGATAAAACAACTCAAAACCGCAGCAAAAACAAAATTTTTTTTCCATTTTCTTAAAAAAGAACGCATCAATCATTATCCCGCAAAAATACTCACGCAAAAAAACATTTACCGTTTAACGCATCTGTCCCGGGGGCTGCCCCACAAACCGTCCCCTGTTGTTTAAATACTGCTGAACCTCCCGACTGTTCCACAGCGCTGGATCTTTTTCTTCTACTGTGGCTTGCCTTGCCTTACTGTTTTCAGGACCTTCTTCAGACATGCGATCAAAAAAGGCATAAACCCCCAAAAGTACGATGGGGCCCAGGACCAAATAGATCACCAAAACCCCTCCCGCAATGATCAAACCGACATTGAGCATGATATAAAACCTTTGTTTGGAAAACTGCTGTTTGGTTAGGCCCTATGTTGCTTTTTGCAACCATGCATAAATTACTTTATCCGTTAACGCGCGGCCTCGAAAATTGCGCCAGGAAATTTCTGTTTTTTCCCATTGTTTTTCAGACAACCGGGCCACATTGCGGCCCTGTCCGCTTCCCGCCAATTCTTGATCCATGCTCATGAAGCGCTTCCGATTATTAAAGATCAAATCAAATACGGCGCACAAAATCATCAAACGACTGCAGACCCGTAAATGAAAGTCTGCACCAGAGATATAATTTTGAAATCTTACCAGGGCATCTTCCGGCGACAGGGCAAAATCGGCGCTGTTCTCCGTAGTACACAAGATAAACAATCGGGCGATGTGCTGCTGATGCAACACCGGAACCGTATGAAACCAGGATTTAAAATAATTCATCGGATGATTCGATTGAAGTTTCATTGGATCAAAACCACTGGCGGCACCTACATACTGAGAAAAAATATTCACCTACATTTTGGATTCAGTAATAAAAACAACAAATGCACACAATCAAATCGTTCAAAAACAAGTAATATCAAAAAATTATACGCCTACTCAGAACAACAGAGCCCGAATTCTTCATGTATTCGCTAAAACGACTACATTTCATAACAGCGACTATAATGTCAAGATGCGATTACGATTCGCTTTTTATATTTTCCAATACACTGAATTGGTTGAATTTGATAAACCCGAAAAACAACCAACATTGTAACAGCACCTAAGGGCGGGGGCTGCGAAAAATTGACTGCTGACTTAACAATATTATATTTTACTATTTACGTTTAGCGCCAGATTGCTATTGATTCCTAATGTGCAAGAAAAACGCCGCCATGGAACCCATTTTGAAACAACTGCCGTTTTTTGTGGATCAGGTCAAGGCCATCAAGGAAACGGTGATTTCCAATATTGTGCTGCTCGGTCAGACGCCGGCGCCCACGTTCGGGGAATCGGCGCGGGCGGAGGTGTTTTTGGAGCGGCTGGCAGACGCTTATGTGGATCATTGCGCCACCGATGATTTTTCCAACCCGGTGGGCATTGTCAAGGGGCGCTCCGGGGGCGCAAAGCCGCCGATATTCGTGGTGGCCCACATTGATTCGGCCTTTTCCCCGGAAATCGATCACAACTACGTGATCCGGAAAAACGCCATTGTCGGGCCGGGCATTGTTGACAACGCCGCGGGCGTGGGGGTATTGGCCACGCTGCCGATCATTTTGCGGCACCTCGACCTGCACCTGGACTCCGATGTGGTCATCTCCGGGGTGACCCAGTCTATCGGCCGCGGCAATTTAAAAGGCATCCGGAATCTGCTGACCCACTGGGAAGGCCCCATCCGCGGCGGCGTCATCGTGGAAGGCGAAAAGCTCGGGCGGCTGAATTACTACTCCGAAGGCATCATCCGGGGCGAAATCCGGTGCAACATCAGCGCGGCCAACCAGTGGGCCTTAAAGCACAAGCCCAACGCCATACTGATTTTAAACGAGGTCATCAACGAAATTTTAGCCATGAACCTGCCCCAGCGGCCCCGGTCCCGGGTGATTATCGGCAAAATCAACGGCGGCTTCAAACACGGCCTCATTGCCCAGGACGCCCAGCTCGGCTTCGAGATCCAGAGCGACTCCGATGAAATGGTGCAGCACATGTTCGACGAAATCCAGGATATCGTCGACGGCATCGGCCACGAGCATTCCGTGGACTTGCAGTTACACATCATCAGCAACCAGATTGCCGCCACCATGAAATACCGCCACCCGCTGGTCAAAAGTGCGGTGGGCATCATGAAACGCCTGGGATTAAAACCCGTCAGCGAATCGAGCGAATCCGAACTCTCCATTTTCCTGGCCAATCAGATCCCGGCCGTGACCCTGGGGCTGACCACCGGCAGAAATGTTCACCTGGAAAACGCCGCCATGCGCATTGATCCGATGTTCACCGGCATCGCCCAGGTCATCGGGGTTCTGATGGCCATTGACAGCGGGGTTTGCGATGACGTCTGACTGGCTGAGAAAAAACACGTTCCATCATTCCCAGTTCCGGGACCTGACGGCGCTGGTGCGGGCAAAGCAGGCCAAAAACCTCACCATTTCGCTGTGTCTGCCCACGTTAAACGAAGAAAACACCATCGCCAAGGAAATCGTGATCATGAAATCGGAGCTGATGACCCGGTTTGCCCTGCTCGATGAAATCGTGGTCATCGATTCCGGCTCCACGGACCACACCTGCGACATTGCCGCCGCCTTCGGCGCAGATGTCTACGCCGCCGCAGACATCCTGCCCGGGCTGCCCCAGTACACCGGAAAGGGCGAAAACCTGTGGAAAGCGCTCTACATCACCTCCGGCGACATCATCATCTACCTCGACGCCGATATCAAAAACATCCACCACCGGTTTGCCTATGCCCTGGCCGGTCCGCTGCTGCTGTATGATCACATCAAGTACACCAAGGCCTTCTATGACCGGCCCATTGCATCGGAACAGCCCCGGACGCGCCCGACGGGCGGCGGCCGGGTCACGGAGCTGGTGATCCGCCCCCTGTTTTCCCTGTTTTTCCCGGAACTGACCCAGATCATCCAGCCGCTGTCCGGGGAATATGCCGGCTACCGGGAACTGTTTGAGGCCATCCCCTTTCCCATCGGCTACGGGGTGGAAACGAGCATGATTCTAGATATTTATGAAAAATGGGGCCTGGACCAAATCGCCCAGGTGGACCTCGACCGCCGGGTCCACCGGAACCAGGACACCGCGGCGCTGGGGAAAATGGCCTTTGTGATTTTAAAGACCTTCTTGAAGCGGATTGAAAATTATGATTTAATCGATTTAAAAAAAGGCGTATACAACGAATTGATCCAGTACCGGCGCACCCCGGCACAGTTTGAAAAAAACCGCCACCCCATCGAGGGCCATGAACGGCCGCCGATGATTTCGGTCTGCGAGTACCGGCAGAAATTCCAGAAAACAGGACCGGCGTCGCCCTAAACCCGAGGCAAACAGCTTGACGGCACACAACCCAAACGGGCTTATCGACACCCGCAATCGCCCGATCAATTACCTGCGCATATCGATTACCGACCGGTGCAACCTGCAATGCCTGTACTGCTCGCCCCGGCGGCCGTTTCGGCACCTGGCGCACCGGGCGATTCTGCGCTACGAAGAAATCCTGCAAATCGCCGAAGCCGGGGTCAAGCTCGGCATTACCAAGATCCGGGTCACCGGCGGCGAGCCGTTTGTCCGCAAAAACACCATCGGTTTTCTGGCGCAGCTCGCGGGCCTGCCCGGGCTGCAGGAACTGACGCTGACCACCAACGGCGTGCTGCTGGCCCCACACCTCGACGAACTTTCCGACATGGGGGTCCGGCGCTTAAACATCAGCCTCGATACCCTGGATGCGGAAAAATATAAAAAAATCACCGGCCGCAATGCTTTCGGCCGGGTCTGGGACGCCATTGAATCGGCCCTGGCCAAGGGGTTTTTCCCCATCAAAATCAACGTTGTGGCCTTAGCCGGCATCAACGCCGGGGAACTGGCCGATCTTGCGGCCCTGACCCGGACCTATCCCTTTCACGTCCGGTTTATCGAGCAGATGCCCTTCGGGGGGGTCAAGACCCAAAAAACGCCGCCTCTGCTGGAGCCGGAAATCCGGGCCCGCATCGCCGCCCTCGGCGATCTGCACCCCGTGGACCGGGACAAAAACGACGGGCCGGCCCGGCGGTACCGGCTGGCCGGGGCCCCCGGCGAAATCGGGTTTATCAGCGCGGTATCCCATCATTTCTGCAATGAATGCAACCGCCTCCGGCTGACCGCCGACGG
>JBNJEA010000039.1:0-24343 GCA_051745395.1 Thermodesulfobacteriota bacterium
AGTCGGGGTACCCAGGCCAGGGCCACAACAACAACCACAATGACATGGACACCGACGGTCCACCACTGGCCGCGCAGGGGCGCATCCGGCATCCATTTTCCGGTGAGAAAATACACCAGGGGCAAAATGACGGCAGCGGCCGCGGTTGCTTCGAGATTTATTCCCCCGGCGTTGCCGGCCAGGACCACGGCCAGCCAGGCAACGACAATGCACAGTCGATAGATGCGGCTTTTTGGAAACAGGCGCTTTTTCACCCATGCGGCAAAAAAGGCCAGCAGGCAGAGGCCGGCGCCGGTGGTCAGGGTAAAAAACACCGCCCCGCAAAATGCCGGAAAAATCCGGGTGAGCGACGGCAGAACGTGGGCGTTGGGCACCACCACGTAGCCGGCTTGCTTCAGGGCTGTGGCAGCCGCATGCAGGGCCAGGTCCGACCGGTAAATCAGCAGGGTAAACAGCAGGTGCGCGGCAGCCATGCCGACAAGCAGCACACCGGCCGGGTAGACGATGCGCTTCATGGCCCTTCCGTATCGTGTTCTGCCATCTCATCGCCTATCATCGCCGCGATGGCATCCATGGCCAGCAGGTAGCCGTTTGCGCCGAATCCGCTGATCTGGCCGGAGACCACGTCTGCGATCATGGAGTGATGCCGGAATGTTTCCCGCTTGTATATGTTGGAGAGATGGATTTCCACCACCGGCACATCGAGCATCAAAAGTGCATCCCGGATGGCGACGCTGGTATGGGTAAAAGCGGCCGGGTTGATGATCAATCCGGCCGCATCATCGGCAGCGGCGTGGATTTTTTCCACGATTTCGCCTTCGTGGTTGGACTGAAAATCGGTAACATCGAATCCGAGCTTTCGGCCCTTTTCCCGGACGGCCCGGTTGATGTGCTCCAGACAGACCGTGCCGTACTGCTCCGGCTGCCTTGTGCCGAGCCGGTTCAAATTGGGCCCGTGAATGACCATGATTTTGCGGTTCATAAGCGCCTCCGTCGGCGTTTGGTAGTGCCTGAACGAAAACCGTCTTTTTCGCCAATCTCTGCGTCCGGCTCAAATTTTAATCCTCAAAATACTTCAAGTATTCCTGCGGTTAAAATTTTCGCCGTCCTTGACCTTGACGAAAAATCCTGGTTTTCGTTCGGGCACTAGGTGGGGTTAGGATGCGTCACCGCTTTTGTTTTTCAAATCCGCTATGGTGGCCCGGTAATCAGCGCTTTTGAAAATGGCCGAACCGGCAACAAAGGCATCGGCACCGGCGCCGGAGATTTCGGCAATGGTGTCGGCATTGACACCGCCGTCGACTTGAATCAGGGTGTCGGGCTTGCGCTGATCGATCATTTCCCAGGTTTTGCGGATTTTTTCCAGGCTGTTTCTGATAAACGACTGGCCGCCGAAACCCGGGTTAACACTCATCAACAAAACGAAATCGACATATTCGATCACCCATGCCAGGGCGTCGACCGGGGTGGCCGGGTTTAGCACAACACCGGGGCGGGCGCCGCAGTGCCGGATCAAATCCACGGTGCGGTTTAAGTGGGGGCAGGTTTCGACATGCACGGAAATCAGATCCGCCCCCGCGGCCGCAAAATCGGCTATGTATCGATCCGGGTTTTCAATCATCAGGTGCACGTCCAAAGGCAGGTCCGTAACCCGGTTTACGGCCGCGGCAATCATGGGACCGATGGTGATGTTGGGCACGAAATGTCCGTCCATGACATCGATATGAATCCAGTCCGCGCCCGCGTCGGCCACAGTCCGGACCTCTTCGCCCAGTCTTGAAAAATCGGCGGACAGGATGGAAGGCGCGATAATTTTCATGGAACAAGCCCTTTCTTTGTTAATCGTAAATATTGGATTTAACCAGTTCATCGTTTACATACAGAAACAAGGCCGCCTCCGTGTGCTTCGGGACTATGGTCCAGATGCGACTGCCCGGTTTCATTAACCGGTCGTAAACCGGAACCGACATGCCGTAGGCGTTGAATTGAAGCCGGACATGCTGCTTTAAAAAGCCCGGCGGCACCCGGTATTGAAATAGCCGGCCGGTGTCGGCTTTTTTGTCGCCCCCCGGTTTCCGGTTGATGGTCAGGCGCACGCCCCGGTCCTGTTTTACATGATATCCCCTCGGCGGTGCCTGTCCAATGACCGCATTGACCGGCTTGCTCTGATCATAGACCGTGGAGACCCCGTCGAGGACCAGGGAATGGTTTTCGATTACCACCACAGCCTCATCCAGAAACCGCCCCTTTAAATCCGGCATTTGAAAGGCCACCGGCCGTTTGCCCTCGCTGACGAGCAGATCGACGCCGCGGTTTCTTTTCACCATTTTACCCGGCTTCGGATACTGGGCGATTATGTTATCCCGCGTCACCCGGTCCGTGAAGGCATGGCTGCGGTGACCGATCTGCAGACCGTTTTCTTCCAGAAGAATCTTGGCCTGGGCCAGGCTCTGGCCGGTGACCTCGGGCATTGTCACCTGCCGGGCCCCCTTGGAAATGACCAGTGAAACCTCGCGGCCTTTCTTGATGGTGGCACCGGGATCGGGATCCTGGTGGATGACGTGGTTTTTGGCCACGGAGCCGTGGTACTCGGAGCCTTTTACCTTGGTATTTAATCCGAGATCGCTCAGAAGCTCCAGGGCGTCAATGGCGTCTTTTTTCTCCAGTTGCGGCACGACCACTGTATCCTCGCTTTTGACCAGCCACGACATGGTAAAAAAGGCGCTAAAACCGGCAATGCCGCAAAACACGGCCAGTAAAACCAGATATTTGCTCAGGGTGCGAATCATCGAAGTTTTTTCAAACGCGCGATAAAAAAGCCATCCATATCATGGACGTGCGGCAATGAGCGAACAAATCCGCCGGCATCGACCAAGGGGCCGAAAACGGCTTGCCCCGTTTCCGAAAAATCAACGGAAAATTCGGGATGGGCCGCCAGAAATTCGGCGATCACATCCTCCGTCTCTTCGGGTTCCATGCTGCAGACCGCATAGACCAGCACGCCGCCGGCAGCCACTGCCCCGCAGACATTTTCCAGACAGCGAAACTGACGGTGCCGGTAGCGATCAAAATCTCCGGCCGACACCGCCCACTTGGTATCCGGATTTCTCCGGATCACACCGAGCCCGGAACACGGAGCGTCGACTAAAACGCGATCATAACCGGCGCCGACACCGGGGTCAAGCGGTTGTTGCAGATCAAATGGCCGGGTTTCGACCATGGAAACGGCCAGCCGGTCCATCTCGGCTGAAAGGCGGGCCAGTTTTTCCGCGTCCACGTCCAGGGCCACCAGTCGCCCCCGGTCCTGCATGAGCTGGGTGATGTGTCCGGTCTTTCCCCCCAGCCCGGCACAGGCGTCGAGCACGGTTTCGCCCGGTTGCGGCCCCAGCACATGGGCCACCAATTGTGCGGCTTCGTCCTGGACCTGAAAGTCGCCCCGCTGAAAAGCCGACAATTCATTGATTTCAGAGGCAAGGCCACGCGTGCGCACACCTTCCGGGGCATAGGGGGTAGGGCGGACGCTTTCGGCTACGGGTTCCAGATGCGCGGCCAGGGTCTGCCGATCGGTTTTCAGGGTGTTGACCCGGACCGTGACCGGCGGAATCGTATTGAGAAACCGGCACAGCTGCCGGGCGTCATCGTTTCCGAAGCGGGCGATCCAGCGCGACACCAGCCATTTGGGAAACGATTGATCCACGGACAGGTGTAAGGCAAAATCGGCTTTTTCATCCGGCCATTTCACGGCCGTTTTGTGCCGGACCACGTTTCGCAGCAAACCGTTGACAAATTTGACCGCCCAGGGCGGTGCTGCGCTTTTGGCCAGCTCCACGGCCGTATTGACGGCGGCGGAATCCGGGATGCGATCCAGGAAATAAATCTGAAACAGCCCGATGCGAAGAAGATTTAAGACATCCGGGCGCATTTTTTGAATCGGCTGCCGGGCAAATTGGCCGATGATCCAGTCCAGCCGGCCGCGCCACCGCAGCACCCCGTAAATAATGGCAAACGCCAGGTTTTTCTCCCGCCTGGCCATCTGCCGGTGCCCTGCGTCAAAACCACGCGCTAAATAATGATCCAGATGGGTATGGCCCCGATCCAGTGCGTTTAGTACCTGAAACGCGGTTTTACGGGCATCCGGTTCGGTCATGACAGTACGGTCCCGACGGGGACGGCAGTGCCCTTTAAAAAATCGGCAATGTCGAGCCGCTTGCCGGATGCGCCCTGGATCCGGGTAATCGATACGGCATCTGCGCCCGCGGCCACCCGCAGTTCATTGTCAAAACCGCGAATGACGGTTCCCGGCGGTTTGTCTTCGGTCTTTTCCGCGACCCGGGCGGCAAACAGTTTCAGGCGCATTTGACCCATAAACGTGTACGCCCCCGGCCACGGGGACATCCCCCGGATGATACGCTCGATTTTCTCCGCCGGCTGGTGCCAGTCCACATGGCCGTCGGTTTTGGTCAGCATCGGGGCATAGGTGGCCTCGGCATGATTCTGGGGCACCGGTCGGATCGTGCCGTCGGAAAAGCCGTGCAGGGTTTCGAGCAGCACGTGGGCCGCCATTTCGGCCAGCCGGTCGTGGAGGCTGCCGGCGGTGTCATCCGGATCAATCGGCGTGGCCTTGCTGGCCAGCATTTCGCCGGTATCGAGTCCCTTGTCCATCAACATGGCCGTCACACCGGTCTCGGCTGCGCCCTCAATAATGGCCCACTGGATGGGGGCCGGTCCGCGGTAGCGGGGCAGAAGCGAGGCATGCAGGTTAACGGGGGCCAGGCGCGGAATCTCTAAAATGCGCTTGGGCAGGATATGGCCGAAGGCCACCACCACCATCAGGTCCGGTTGCAGCGAAGACACCGTGTCGTAGAATGCATCGGTGTTGACCGCCGACGGCTGGACAATCGGATACCCCAGCTTTTCGGCGGCCTGCTTTACCGGCGGCGGCGACAGTTTCCGGCCTCTGCCCCGCGGACGATCGGGCTGGGTGACCACCAGGTCCACCCGGCAGCCGAAATCATGGAGTGCCTCCAGCGCGGGCACTGCAAAATCAGGGGTGCCCATGAAAATGACATGAAAAGGTGCGGGCGTCATGAGTTTTTCAGCGCTTTCATCCGTTTGCGTTTATAGATTTGACGCTTTAAGGCACTGATCCGGTCAATAAAGAGGATGCCGTTTAAGTGATCGATTTCATGCTGCAAAATCAGGGCCGGCACCCCTTCGGCTTCGAATCTGACATCATTGCCGTCGCGATCCCGTCCCTTGACGATCACGCGCTCGGCCCGCTTGACATCACACCGAAAGTCCGGCACGCTCAAACACCCCTCGTTTTCCGACACCGTTTCCCCCTGGTATTCTATGATCGTGGGATTGATCAGGGTCTCAAATTTGCGTTTCTCCGGGTCGGCTGCCGGATCATAGACGATAATGCACTGATCGATGCCCGCCTGCACGGCGGCCAGCCCCACTCCCGGGGCATCGTACATGGTATCGGCCATGTCTTCGATGGTTTCCTGCAACCCGTCATCGATTTTGTCCACCGGCCTGGCCGGCTGCCGGAGGATGGCCTCCGGGTAGGTACATATGCGAAGCTGCGCCATAGCTCACTCACTTGTTTCGGCATCTGGTGAAATGCCTGAATAATTCCGCCTTTTGGAAGACTTTTCCAAATGTTTCTCCATCAGTTTCAAAATGAAACAGAATTTCCCGAAGTCAATACCAGCCTTACCGGTCAACGGTCCCCGTTTCGGACAAAACCGTCCTTGCCGTCTCAATGTCGCGGGTGATCTGCCCGGAGAGCTCTTCGAAATTGTTGAACTTTTTTTCATCCCGGATCCGGCGGATAAAGTTGACCCGGATCTGCTGCTCATAGAGGTCGCCGGAAAAATCGAGCAAATGGACTTCCACCGTAAAGAGATGGTCGTCAAAGGTGGGGCTGTAGCCGATATTGGCCACTCCTTTGTACCGGCCGGAATCGAGCTCCACAGTGACCGCATATACGCCCATTTTCGGGCACAATTCATCCTGGAGATTAATATTGGCCGTCGGAAAGCCCAGCAGTCGGCCGCCCCGGTTGCGACCGGTCCGGACCCGCCCCTTTAACTGGTAATACCGGCCCAGCAGGGCATGGGCATAGGCCACATCTCCGGCTTCAATGACCTGCCGGACCCGGGTGCTGCTGACCCGCTCCGGCAGGTCTTTTCCCATGGGAATCCAGTCGGCGATCATCACCTCGAAACCGAGACGATCGCCGGCTTCATTGAGGTAGTTGACATCGCCCTTGCGGTTTTTGCCAAAAGTATAGTCCCTGCCGATGACAATGGCCTTCATGCCGATTTTTCCGACCAGGATGTCTTCTGTAAATTCCCGGGCCGTCAGGGCGGCAAAACTTTCATCAAAAGGAATGCAGATGGTGACATCAATGCCGAGGGCCTCGATAAGCTCAATTTTTTGCTCCAGCAGGGTAATCAGAGGCGGGGATTGCTTTTTGTTTAAAACCTTGACCGGATGGGGATCAAAGGTAATGGCCACGGAAGTACCCCCGATGGCTGCCGCCTTTTGTCTGACCGTTTCAAAGATCGCCTGGTGCCCGCGGTGTACGCCGTCAAAATTGCCGATCGCCACGACCGCTTTGTCAAAAGGTGCCGTGATCTGACTGAGTCCGTTAATAACCTTCATAAAAATTCAATCCACTTCTGAAATATTGGGCTTGACAAGATCGTTTAACCGATTTATAAAAAAAAATTCATTCGAAATCAATCATTCTTTTGATTGATTTGCCTGCCGAAGTGGCGGAATTGGTAGACGCGCTAGGTTCAGGGTCTAGTTGGAGCATTCCAGTGGGAGTTCGAGTCTCCCCTTCGGCACCACAGAGCAATAAAAGGCTGTAATCCATCAGGGTTACAGCCTTTTTGCTTTTGGCGGGAACAGACCGGCCACCGCATCGGCCATAAAAACACCCGGGTTGCCGAGAGCCCCGAACCTTCCCATGCTTGCCCACGTTCTGTCCGCGCGGATTCTTACACGCACAATTTTGTATTTGAACCCAGATGCAACGGGTAGAAATTTCTTGCCACTGTTATGCATTTATGTCTATCCTTGGGCTTCATTCAAAGAAGAGGAAAATATACCCGTGCCACCTTTCGTCCGTCAAAATCCGGCAATGGCATATATCCGGCAGATACCGGCGACCCTGATCGAAGCAGCGTTGCTCATGGTGGGGGTCTGGCTGGGGTGCATGGCCATTTTGTATACCGGCGCCATGCTCTGGCATATATATCGGGAAACCCCGATGGGACAGCAGTTTTTGGCATTGTTTCCCGGACATGCGGCCGCCATTTCGGAAGTGATGGGCTGCGATTTATTTTGCTTTGCCGGCCGGCTGACCTTGACGGCATTTGCCATCTGCATCGCCATTGCCGCCGGCTGCCGCTTTTTTTATATCCGCCGGCTGCTCTACGATTCCATGGGACTGGCTGGCAAGTTGTTTGTCTGGGGCGTGCCGCTGACCGCCGGGGTCACCTATACCATCTATCAGGAAACCGATCTCGGCAACTGGCAGGTTCTTGCCGTATTTGCAACATTTCCCACGTACTGCCTCTTTATGAATTGCTTCCGATACACGGCCGCGCTGGTCCCGGAAGCCGGTTTTCTCCTTTCACAGGCTTGGCGCGGCTTTGCCCGACTCTGGCAGCATGTCACCGGCCGGCCCGTGCCGGAACTAACCCCCCTGTTGAAATGGATGCCCTTCAAATCACCCGAAAGGGCCGCCACAGCCGATCCCATCACTTATAAATTCTCCCTCAAGGGCTGGGTGATTGCCAAATACCAAGCCATTCGGAACGAGCTTCGCGAGGAGAAGAAATAAAAAAAGGGCTTACCCGAAACGGATAAACCCTTGATTTTTTTGGCGCGCCCGGCAGGATTCGAACCTGCGACCTACGGATTCGTAGTCCGGCACTCTATCCAGCTGAGCTACGGGCGCAAATGATTTTTGCCTGTACATATGCCATTGCAGATCCGATGTCAATGATAAGTTGTAAAAGCCGGGCAGATCATATAAGATCCGCAATCATGGAGCAGGCAGGGGACAAGCGCTTTGACAAAACTCAGACCGTTCCCAATGCTTTCGGACAATTTCAACCCGTATTTCCGGGCAGGTGCATCCGATGCTTTCCGATGTTCAATACATGCAGCGCGCACTTTTCCAGGCCGAAAAGGCGGCAGCCTGCGGCGAGGTGCCGGTGGGTGCCGTTTTGATCGATGCCGCCGGCCATGTTCTGGCCGAGGCGTGTAACCAGCCCATCGGCCGCAACGATCCGACAGCGCATGCCGAAATTCTGGTCATGCGCGCCGCGGCCGCGGACATGGGCAACTATCGCTTGTTAAATACGACCCTCTATGTTACATTGGAACCTTGTGCCATGTGCATGGGCGCGGTTATTCACGCGCGGATAGACCGGGTAGTATTCGGTGCCGGCGATCCCAAATGGGGCGGGTGCGGATCGGTATATGATTTTGCCGCTGACCGTCGTTTCAATCATTGCCCGGAAATCACCCGGGGCGTATGCGAAACCCGGTGCCGGGAGCTGATGGTTCATTTTTTCCGTTCAAGACGAAACAATGCATCCGCGGCCCCCCGGCCGTAAATACAAATTCATGCTTAGGCCACAAACACCTGGAATGGCCATCTGAACCGTTTATCCGATCAAGAAAAAGGAGCCACAATTGTCGAATCTCGTGATCGTCGGAACCCAGTGGGGGGATGAGGGAAAAGGAAAAATTGTTGATCTGCTGGCGGAATATTCCGATTACGTTGTGCGGTTCCAGGGTGGCAACAATGCGGGCCACACCATGGTGGTCAACGGGGAGCAGTTCATCAGCCACCTGGTGCCGTCCGGGATATTGCAGGGCAAAACCTGTATCATCGGCAACGGCATGGTGGTCGATCCGGAGGTGTTAATCGAAGAAATCGATTACCTGATTGAAAAGGGGATCAAAGTCGGGCCGGAACAATTGCAGATCAGTGAAAAAGCCCATATCATCATGCCCTATCACAAGGCCCTCGATCTGGCCAAAGAAGATGCCAGCAAGAAAAATAAAATCGGTACTACCGGCCGCGGTATCGGCCCCTGCTACGAGGACAAGTCGGCCCGCCGGGGCATCCGGTTCGTGGAACTGCTCGACGCCGGATTCGACGAAAACGTCCGTGCCATTGCCGAAGAAAAAAATTTTTACCTGACCCGTTACTACGCCGGCAGCGGCATTGACACCGACGACCTGATTGCCCGCTATACCTTATATCGCAAGCGCCTGGCCCCCTATGTGGCCGATGTGTCCGTAACGCTCGACCATGCCATCCGCGCCGGCCAGCAGGTTTTGTTCGAAGGCGCCCAGGGCACGCACCTAGATATTGATCACGGCACCTACCCGTTTGTGACATCTTCCAATACGATTGCCGGCAATGCCTGTTGCGGAACCGGCCTGGGTCCCAAGCGCATCGATAACATTCTCGGCATCGTCAAGGCCTATACCACCCGGGTGGGCAAGGGGCCGTTTCCAACGGAACTTTTCGATAAAACCGGGCAGTACCTGCAGGAAAAAGGGGCGGAATTCGGGGCCACCACCGGGCGCAAGCGGCGATGCGGCTGGATCGATACGGTGATGCTCAAAAATGCCGTCCGCTTAAACAGCCTCACCGGCTTTGCGGTCACCAAGCTCGACGTGCTCGGCGGCCTGGATCATATTCAGATCTGTACGGGATATAAATACAAAGACCGCCTGCTCGACGATTTTCCCACCAGCCTGACCATCCTCAACGAATGTCAGCCGGTTTTTGAGACCGTGCCCGGATGGCAGGAAGACATCTCCGGGGTGGAGCGCTATGACGATTTGCCGGAAAATACCAAGCAGTATCTCCGGCGGATCGAGACATTAACCGAAACCGCAGTCGAACTGATTTCCGTGGGGCCGGGCCGGGATCAAACCATTGTATTGAAAAATCCGCTTGGATAATCCCACTGTGCGATCAAAGGGTTAAGTGGCCAAACAAACCGGACGGACAATTTTTGATTGACAATCCGGAAAGAGTAAAATACAAAGCATTCAAAACGTCGGGACGTGGCTCAGTCTGGAAGAGCACAGCGTTCGGGACGCTGGAGTCGCTGGTTCAAATCCAGCCGTCCCGACCAAAAAATCAGCAAGCCCATAGCTTGGCTGATTTTTTTATTAATGGCATGATGCATTCGGTACAATCCAACCGGCGCCGCCTGTCACCCAAACCCATTCCATTCAATTCTTTCCGGATTTTTCAGGAAAACATTTGAAACATGAAAACTTCCCTTTATAATTTATTTCATGATAATATGATAACCTGAAATATAAAGTGGTTATAAACGTCATTTTTGGGTTGCGTTCTTTCCATAAACCTGCTACCCAACGGTATAGATTGTATACTTAAATTGCTTGCCGCAATCATTTCATCCGGGTTTGAGGCCTTGCGTAAAGCGGCTGTAAAACGGTAGCGCTTTTTTACCCGCTTTACGGGTTTTGTTGTCACATTTTCGGGAAAGACAGTTTGTTTTTATTCGATTTAAAGACCAATCCTGCATTGAAAAGCCCGCATCAAAAGATTGCCATGTCGACCTGCCGCCGCCCCCGCAGTTTCCCATATCCGTGTAATCGGTCGATAATCCGTGTCAGGACAAGGTGCGATTGCTTTATACATATTATCTGACCAAACGCCAACCCAGTGAAGCGAGACCTCAACGGAACATCAGTTCCGAAATTTTAAACCACAGGGAGGAAATACTGTTGATTCGAACTGCCGTAAACAAATCTTTATTGCTGTTTCTTTTTATCGCCGCCGTGATGATTGCCACCGGTCCGGCCTGTGCCGCTGATGAGGCAAATGAAGGCAAAACGCAGGGCGACGGGGATTACGTGGCCGTGGTGGGCGGGAAAAAAATCCCCGAGGACACACTCGATCGCAAGGTCAACCTGATCAAAAACCGATATGCCAGCATGGGACAAGAACTGGATGACCAGCGGCTGGCTGAACTCAAGGACAATATTTTAGACAACCTGATCGAAAAAGAGCTTTTGTACCAGGAAAGCCAGGAGCAGGGGGTTGCAGTCGACTCGGCGGAGGTTCAAAGCCAGTTGGACCAGATCAAAAACAAGTTTTCCGATCAGGAAGAGTTTGAAAAGAAAATCAGGGAAATGGACTACACGGAACCTCTGCTGAAACAGCAGATCCGGGAAAACTTGGCCATTCAGGCGCTCATTGATGAAAAAGTGGCCGCAGACGTCGAGATAAGCGATGAGGAAATCGAATCGTACTACGAGTCCAACAAAAAGGAATTCAGCGTTCCGGAAAAAATCAAGGCCCGGCACATCCTGATTAAAACGAGCCAGGACGCCGGCGAGGATGAAAAGGCAGAAGCCAAAAATAAAATCCAGGATGTTCAAAAAAAGCTGAAACAGGACGGCGATTTTGCCGAACTGGCCAAGGAGCATTCCGAGGGGCCCAGCAGTAAAAACGGCGGGGACCTCGGGTTTTTCAGCCGCGGCCAGATGGTGGAATCTTTTGATGAGGCGGCCTTTGCCCTCGATACCGGCGAGGTCAGCGATATTGTACAAACCCGCTTCGGATACCACCTGATCAAGGTAGAAGATCGCAAGTCCGAAGAACAAAAACCCTTTGCCGAAGTCAAAGACACCATCCACCAACAATTAAAACAGCAACAGGTCAGCCAGGAACTCGAACCCTTTATTGAATCGCTGAAACAAAAATACCCGATTGATAAAAATTTACCGTCCGGTTCGAAGGAATAACGCAAACGATTGCGTTGGCGTTAACCGGCCGAGAGGGTAAAAGGGACCATAGGGGAGGCGGTTTACGCTTTTTTTAGGTCGGTGTCTCGAGTACACTCTATAGTCGATTACGCTATAGAAATGACGGCGCTTCATATGCCAGAGCAATAACGACCTGACAAGTGTGTTTAAACCGCGGGGTCTTTAATGTGCAACACAAGAAAAGGAGGTTTGGCTTTGGCAGAAGGAACAGTCAAATGGTTTAACGACAAAAAGGGGTATGGATTTATCAAGCACGAGGAGGGGCGCGATATTTTCGTCCATTACTCCGCGATCAATCAATCGGGGTTCAAAACGCTGGCCGAAGGGGAAAATGTCACCTTCGAAATCGAAGAAAGCAACCGGGGCCCGGTGGCCAAAAATGTAACCAAAGAAATGTTATAAACAAATCACCAAGACTTCCGGCAAACCGCTGCCTGCAGAATACACAGTTTGCCGGAAGTTTTTTTATCAGGAGCAATGGCCCAATATGAAAAATACAGTTATCAAATCAACCGGCCGCCACCTGCCGCCGCGCGTGGTTACCAATGCGGATTTGATGCAGTGGATGGATACCACCGAGGAGTGGATCCAGCAGCGTACCGGGATAGAGCAACGGCGATGGGTGCCGGAAGAGGGCAACGTGGGCGCCTCCGACCTGGGTCTGGAAGCGGCAAAAATCGCCCTGGATCGTGCCGGCTGGACGCCTGAAGATATCGATATGATTATTTTTGCCACCCTGAGCCCGGACTGGAACTTTCCGGGGTCAGGCTGTTTGCTCCACGCCAAGCTGGGCCTGGAAACAACGCCGGCCCTCGATATCCGGCAGCAGTGCACGGGTTTTCTTTATGGGCTGGCAACGGCCGATGCCTATATCAAAAGCGGTTACGCCAACCGGGTGCTTTTCGTCGGTGCCGAGGTCCACAGCACGGGACTTGATATCTCCACGGAAGGCCGGGACGTGACCGTGATTTTCGGCGACGGGGCGGGAGCGGTCTGCCTGGAAGGCGAGGACGACGCCTCGCCGGTGGGCATTCTGGCCTCTTGCCTGCATACCAACGGCAACCTTGCCGAATCCTTGATGGTCGAAGCGCCCGCGTCGCGCCTAAATCCCCGGATCAATTACCAGATGATGGAACAACGACGGCATTTTCCAAGCATGGACGGCCGCAGCGTTTTCAAGCAGGCCCTGTCCCGCCTGCCGGAAGTTACCTATCACACCCTGGAAAAAGCCGGCATCACCGTAGACGATCTGGACTTGGTCATTCCCCACCAGGCCAACATCCGGATCAACCAAGCCTACCAGAAGGCCCTGGGCATTGGGGAAGAAAAGATGTATCACAACATTCAGCGATACGGCAACACCACCGCCGCAAGCATCCCCATCGCCCTGGACGAGGCCCTGGAAAAGCAAATCATCGGCAAGGGCAGCACCGTCTTGTTTGCCGGGCTGGGCGCCGGGCTCACATGGGGAGCGATGGCGTATCGATTCGAACCCGCCGATTAAAAACCGCCGGCATATAAAATATCAATTTATAACAAGCGGGGCCTTTTGCCCCAACCGGCCCAGTATTTCAGCAAGCACCCGGTCGGCTTCTTCCGGATCGACATGGCAGGCCCCGGCGGCCCGGTGGCCGCCGCCGCCATATTCAAGCATCAATTTGCCGATGTTGACCGTGGCAGTCGGGTTGATGATCGATTTGCCCACCGAAAACGTGGTCTTTTCTTTGTCCTTTTCAAGCTTGATCTGAATGGAAATATTGCATTGCGGATACAGTGCATAGACCACGAAGCGGTTGCCGGGATAAATCTGTTCCTGGTCGCGGCAGTCCAACACCACGATGTTGCCGTAAATCTGCGCCCGATCGGCCAACTGCCGTTTATACCGCTGCTGATAGGCAAAATAGATCGTGCTCCGCTGCTGCACGTCGGGCAACGCCATGACCTCATCAATCGGCATCTGCAAAATCCAGTCGATCAGGTTCGACTTAAACTGCCGCTCGTCAATGGCGAATTTGCCCCATTCCTCTATTCCCGTGCGCTTGTCCACCAGAAAATTCAAAAGCGCCCAACCCGTGGGGTGCAGGATTTCATTTCGCGAAAACTGCCCGGAATCGGCCTTGTCCACGGCGGCCATGAGCTCGTTGAAAGATGCCGGAAACCGTTTTTTCCCGCCATAGTATTCATAAACCACCCGCGCCGCGGACGGCGCATCGGGGTCGATGACATGGCCGGGGTTTTGCCGGCTGCGCAAGGTTTCGGATACATGGTGGTCAAACGCTAGGCTGGCACCGGGGACATAGGGAAGATTGGCGATAATATCATCGCTTTTCACCTCGACCTCACCGGCCTGCATGGCACCGGGCGAGTCGATCAACTCAACGGTTTTGACCATGTCGAGGTATTTCAGCAGCACCGCACAAATCAATCCGTCCAGATCGCTGCGGGTCAAAAGCCGGTATTTTTTTGAAGTTTCCATACACTAAATCGCTTTCTTTATGGGGTTTACTCGTATAAATTGTCTAAATTATATCACAAATACGGGATTTGGCAAGGCGGCTTCTTTCTAACACCTTGATTGGTTGTCGCTTTTTTACTATACGATTGGGTCAGCAAAAAGACGGTTTTTTTCCAGACACGACGTAAAGAGGGGTCTATTACCACACAGCCGGCCACAAATGAAAGCAGATTGTGGAAGACCCCGAAAAAAAATGGACAGGAGACAATGCCGCAATCAATCCACCACATTTTGATGGAAAAAGGCGTGATTCTTCCGTGCCCGCAAAGCGTGGAAATCGGCGATACCGTAAACCCGGATCAAATTGCCGCCGGGGCGACCCTCCACGCCGGCAGCAAAATATACGGGGCCGATACCGTGATCTGCGCCGGCGCAGTGATTGGCTACGAAGCGCCGGCAACGGTGCAGGACTGCTGCGTGGGACCGGATGCGGCCCTCAAGGGCGGCTTTTTTAAAAGGGCCGTTTTTTTAAAGGGCGCCGAAGCCGGCTCCGGCGCCCAGGTGCGCGAAGGCACCATATTTGAGGAATATGCCGGCGCCGCCCATAGTGTAGGGGTCAAGCAGACGATTTTGTTTCCCTTCGTCACCCTGGGCAGCCTGATCAACTTCTGTGACTGCCTGATGGCCGGCGGCACCCACGCCAAAAATCACAGCGAAGTCGGCAGCGCCTACATCCATTTCAATTTCACCCCCCAGCAGGACAAGGCCACCGCCTCCTTGATCGGCGATGTGGCCAGCGGTGTGATGATAAACCAGGCCCCGATTTTTCTGGGCGGGCAGGGCGGTCTGGTGGGTCCGTGCCGGCTGGCCTACGGCACCGTCATCGCCGCCGGCACGGTGCACCGCAAGGATGAAACCCGCCCCGGCCGCCTGATTTTCGGCGGCCCGACAAAACCAGGCAACGTTGCCTTTGCTCCGGCCATGTACCGCAACGTCAAGCGCGTGGTCTACAACAACCTGTATTACATCGCCAATCTCATCGCCCTGCGGCAGTGGTATCTCCATGTCCGCTCCCGTTTTATCTCCGAGGCCATGCCGCAGGCTTTGTATGATGGTTTACAAAAAACCCTTTCCGCCGGCATTGCAGAACGTCTCAGGCAGATGCGCACTTTTTCGGAAAAAATGCCGGAATCGGCCCGGGTCTATCAAGAAACCGCCGGGGAAAAGGCCTCGCAACCGCTGCTGAACCAGAAAAATCAGCTGTATCAAAAGTGGCCGGAACTGGAATCGCGCATTCATGCCGATGCCGGCGCGGCGGATTTCGATGCCGATGGCCGCGGGCGGTTTCTGACACCGCTTCAGAGCGCTATTGATTCCCGCGGCCAAACCGACTATATAGCAGTCATTCAATCACTGGACCGCCAGACGGCGGATACGGGCACGGCCTGGCTGCAAAACATCGTTAACGAACGGATGAATGGCTGGCTGGATCTGTTACCCGCTTTTTCCGGTTAATCGAAAACACCGCCAAATCCTGGGAGACATTATCAATGGGTTCACTTTTCGGCACGGACGGCATCCGGGGGGTTGCCAACACCGATCCGATCACCCCCGAAGTGGCCGTCCAAGTGGGGCGGGCCGTGGCAACCGTTTTGCGGAAAAACCACCGGGCCCGGATCGTCATCGGCAAGGACACGCGCCTGTCCGGCGACATGATCGTCACAGCACTGGCATCGGGCATTTGTTCAGTGGGCGGGGCGGTGGACATGGCCGGTGTCCTGCCGACGGCCGGTGTGGGGTTTTTAACCGCAGCCGACGGCTGTGATGCCGGCATCGTGGTTTCCGCATCCCACAACCCATTTTATGACAACGGCATCAAGGTTTTCGACAACAAGGGCTTTAAACTGTCCATGGCGGTGGAAGCCGAAATTGAAGCCAATATTTTGGCCGGCTGCCGGGATATTGCACCGGCGGGCCACGGCGAAATCGGCACCACCTCGCCATCGGCGGACCCGCATCACCGATACGCCCAGTTTCTGGTATCGGCCGCCCTGGCGGATACCGATTTTGCCGGATTCAATATTGTACTGGACTGCGCCAACGGCGCCACCCATGCAGTGGCCCCGCTGGTGTTTTCCAAGCTGGGCGCCAACGTGACCACCTTATTCGATCAGCCCGACGGCATCAACATCAACGACAACTGCGGCTCCCAGCATATCGAGACCCTGCGGCAGACCGTGGTGGAAAGCCGGGCCGATATGGGCCTGGCTTTTGACGGCGACGGCGACCGTTTAATCGCCGTGGATGAAACCGGCCGGGCCGTCACCGGTGATCAGATCCTGGCCATCTGCGCCAAACACATGAAAGACAACAACAAGCTGGCCCACAACATAGTGGTCAGCACGGTGATGAGCAACGTGGGGCTGCGCAATGCGCTTAAGGAAATGGACATCGATCACGTCATCACCGATGTGGGCGACCGGTACGTGCTGGCGCAGATGATCGAAAGCGGGGCGGTCATCGGGGGCGAGGATTCCGGGCACATGATATTTCTGGATCATCACAGCTCCGGCGACGGCATTTTAACGGCCATCCGGCTGATGGAAACCGTCCGCCAGACACAGCGGCCGCTTTCGGACCTGGCCGGGATCATGAAAATCTATCCGCAGATCCTGAAAAACGTAAAAATCCAGGAAAAAACCGATATTTATCAAATCCCTGAAATCGCCGGTACCATCCGGGACGTGGAACAGCATCTCAACGGGCAGGGAAGGGTGCTGGTCCGGTATTCGGGCACGCAGCCGCTTTGCCGGGTCATGGTGGAAGGCCCGGACAAAGCGGCCACCGAGCAATACTGCCAGCGGATCGTGGATGTGATTGAATCCAAAATCGGCGGAAACCTGAATTGATCGATTTTCAAGCCGGAACTATTTCTGCTGCCCCAGTATATGCAGCAGCATAATAAAGAGGTTGATAAAATCCAGATATAACGACAGGGCGCCCATAATGGCGCCTTTGCGCACGACACCGGCTTCAATGTCTGCGGGCTGGGTCAGGGCCATGTTTTTGAGCTTCTGGGTATCATAGGCGGTCAGGCCCACGAAAACAAACACGCCGATGTAGCTGATGATCATGGCCATTGCCGAACTCCGGATAAACATATTGACCACAGAGGCAATGACAATGCCAATCAAGCCCATGAACAAAAAGCCGCCCAGCGAGGTCAGATCCCGCTTGGTGGTCATGCCGTAGATGCTGCACGCCACAAAGGTGGCCGCACAGATGAAAAACACCGAGGCAATGGATGTGCTGGTATAAGCCAGAAATATAAAGGAAAGCGTTACGCCGTTTAACGCGGCATACAAAACAAACAGGCCGGTGGCCGTCGAGGCCTGCAGCTTTTGAATCCGGGCACTCAAGTAAAAGACCATGCCGAGTTCGGCGATAATGAGGCCGAAAAAAATCATCTGATTGCCGAATACCAGGCTGCGCATCGTCGGGTTATGGGCCGTAAAAAAGGCCACCACACCGGTTAACGCCAGGCCGATGGCCATCCAGTTGTAGACGCTGCGGATAAAACTGTTGACAAGTACCTGGGACTGGGACGTCTGCCTTGCCGTGGAAATGTTTTCTGCCATTCAATCCTCCCCGATTTGCATGATATAAGGTGAAGTTTTTAAAAACCGTTACGACAGACTTGACTTTGCAATTTTGAAACCAGTATGAAAATAACACATCGCCCTTGTTTTTCAAGACTGTTTGACACAAACCCCGATACGGAATGCACTGAAAGGCGGAAAATACGGTGAGCTGTCGATCACCGCCCGATTACCGCAGGTTTTTATCATGAAAAAAAAGGAATTGTACCAGCAGTTAATCGATACCGCGGCCAAACTCGGCATTACCGTATCCGAACAAAATTTCCGCGCCACCAACATCCGGGCCAAAAGCGGGTTGTGCCACATCAAAGGCGAACCGGTATTTATCATGGACAAACACTTACCGGTCGGCGAAAAAGCAGAGACCCTTGCAGCCTGCCTCCGCACCATGAAAACCGACGAAATCTACATCATGCCCGCCGTGCGCAAATACATCGAACCATAAGCAACGTCCTGTCACTTCAGGTTCAAGTAACTTCAGGTTTAGGGTTTGAGGTGTAAGGTGTGAGGTTTGAGGTGTAAGGTGAAAAAACCTCAGTGCCTTTCCTCCCTTTATTTTTAATTTTCGCGCTAAGCCGTCCATTGCGCTCTTGGCGGCTTTGCGCGAAAAGGCAGTGGCTGTTTCTGGAACAAATCGAATAACCAAGAACTTTTAAAACACGTACAAAACCGTGTCAATAATATCCAATGTATGCCGGAAGAGAATTCTGCCCGCCTGCGGCCAAACTCCCGGATTGAGCGACCTTAACTAAAAGTTTACATAATATTTCTTATCAGACGTTATAAAAAAACTGGAATCCGATTGGACAACCCAATTTCGGAATTCGGTTATCCGAAATATTCCGGTTAGAGACTCTGTGTGCTGAATATAGGCGTTATGAACCAACGCGAATTAACACAAAAAGCGATTTGTTACGTCTGTCATGCCTGCGGACTTGTCCCGGAGCCTTTCGGGACAAGTCCGCGGGTATGACAGAAGATGCGATATCTTTTTTGGAAAACGCTTTTTGCCGATTTGGGATTGAACGCGTTTCCCAAGTATGCTAGCTTTGACCTTTTACCAAACCCCAATAATATGATCCGGCAAACAGACGCCGCATAATCGCCATGCACAACCCGCATCCCACGGCCGAACGCAAAATATTTACGGTTTCCGAGCTGACGTCCGATATTAAAGCGCTGCTTGAAGAAGCGTTTCCATTTATCTGGATTTCCGGTGAAATTTCAAATCTCAGGAAACCGGCCTCCGGCCACTGTTATTTCACGCTAAAAGACCGGGATGCCCAGATTCCGGCGGTCATGTTCAAGGGCCAGAACCGGCAGCTGACATTTTTGCCAGAAGACGGCATGACCGTCACCGGATTCGGGCGCATCAGCGTGTATTCGCCCCGCGGCGCCTACCAGATCATTCTGGAATATCTCGAACCCGCCGGCAGCGGCGCCCTGCAGGCGGCCTTTGAACAGCTCAAGAAAAAGCTCGCCGCCGAAGGCCTGTTTGCAGACGATTATAAAAAAAGGCTGCCTTTTTTACCGCGAAAAGTAGCGATTATCAGCTCGGCATCCGGGGCCGTGGTCCATGACATCATCCGGGTAATCCGCCGCCGGTATGCCAATATGCCCATTGATATTATCCCCGCAAAGGTCCAGGGCGACGGCGCGGATGTCCAAATCGTTGCCGCCATTGATCGGCTCAATCAAAAAAACGACGCAGACGTGGCCATCGTCGCCCGGGGCGGCGGCTCTTTAGAAGACATGGCCGCCTTTAATTCCGAAACCGTCGCCCGGGCGATTTTTGCATCTCAAATCCCCATCATTTCGGCCGTCGGCCACGAAACCGACTTTACCATTGCCGACTTTACGGCCGATTTAAGGGCGCCGACCCCCTCGGCTGCCGCCGAGCTGGCCGTACCGGTCAAAACCGAGGTCACCTACACGCTGCAAAACCGGACCCGCCGGCTTTACGGCTGCCTGCAGCGCCACATCGCCGACCGCCGCCGGAACCTGGAAAAACTCACCAGGCGGCTGGTCCATCCCCGGCGCCGGATTGACGACTTGAAACTCCGTCTCGATGATCAATCCACGCGCCTGTCCAATGCCTTCCGCAGCCATCTGGACAGAAAACGGGAACGATTGCACTGGCGGACCGAACGCTTGTATGCCAATACCCCGCAAAAGCGCATTCTATCGTTGCGGGAAACCGTTGAACGCCGTCGGCGCCGCATGCAGAGCGCAATCACGGTCGATTTGAAAAGCCGGCGCGCCCGGCTCGAGGCCTTGACCGGCCGGCTGTACGCCTTGAGCCCGCAGGCCGTACTCGACCGGGGATACAGCATCACCCGCAGTCCTGCCGATGGCACCGTGGTCACCGACGCCGAAACGGTGAGCAGCGGACAGGAGCTTGAAATCATTTTGGCCAGAGGCGCCCTGGCCTGCCGTGTGGAAAGGAAAGATAGCGATGGCGAAAAAGACCTTTGAAGACAGCATGAACCAGCTTGAAAAAATCGTGGAAGAGCTCGAAACCGGCGATTTGCCCCTGGAAAAGGCGCTGAAGAAATTCGAGGAAGGCATGGCCCTGTCCAAATCCTGTTTCGAAAAACTCGATGAAACCGAGAAAAAAGTCAATCTGATCATGGAAAACCAGGACGGCTCCGTCCGGTCAACGCCTTTTGAAAACGATACCGAAACCGATGCCCCCGAAAACGCGGACGAAAAATGACCTCTCACCTGCCGGAAAACAATTTTGACCTGACGGCGTATTTGAAAAACAGGCGCCGACAGATCAACGACACATTGCAGCGCCTGTTGGATTGCCGGTCTGCGCCTTCCCGGTTGTGCGACGCCATGTCCCACGCCCTGATGGACGGGGGCAAACGGCTTCGCCCAGTGCTCTGCCTGGCCGCGGCCGAAGCGGTGGGCGGCAAAATCCGGTCCGTTTTGCCGGCGGCGTGCGCCATTGAAATGATCCACACCTATTCCCTGGTCCATGATGATCTGCCGGCAATGGATGATGATGCCATGCGACGGGGCAAGCCCACCTGCCACGTCGAATTTGATGAAGCCACGGCCATCCTGGCCGGCGACGCTTTGCTGACCCGTGCGTTTGAAGTGCTGGCAACCGCCGAAATGGACGGCGTCGATGCGGCCAACCGGCTGCGCGCCATTTCCATTGCAAGCAGCGCCGCCGGATACCGCGGCATGATCGAAGGGCAGATGCAGGACCTGGATGCCGAAGGCCGCACAATTGACATAGCGGCCTTAAAAACTTTGCATGGATTGAAAACCGGCGCCATGATCGAAGCCGCCGTGACCTGCGGGGCCGTTTTGGCCGATGCCCCGGAAAACCAGTACCGGGCCCTGAAAGCCTATGCCGCCCATATCGGCCTGGCCTTCCAGGTCACCGATGACATTTTAAACGTCGAAGGCGACCCCGCGCGCATGGGCAAAGCCGCCGGCACGGACGCGGCCCGTGACAAATCCACCTACCCGGCCCTGATGGGTGTTGACAAGTCCCGGCAATATGCCGGGCAACTGACAAACAAGGCATTGCAATCACTAAATGAATTTGATAATAAAGCCACGCCGCTTGCCGCCATTGCAAGCTATATCACCCATCGCAAACGATAGCCGTGAAATGCTGAACGAACCATTGATTCCGGGGACATCAAAAGGAGATACCCGATATTGAGTCTGCTTGATAAAATCACTTCCCCCCGGGATGTCAAAAACATTCCCCGCTCCGAACTGCCCCGGCTGGCCCGGGAAGTCCGCCAGACCATCGTGGACGTGGTTTCCAAAACCGGCGGCCACCTGGCCTCCAATCTCGGCATGGTCGAGCTCACCATTGCCCTGCATTACGTCTTTGACGTCCCCGACGATAAAATCGTCTGGGACGTGGGCCACCAGTCCTATACCCACAAACTGCTGACCGGCCGGCGCGAGCGGTTTTCCACACTGCGCCAGTACGGCGGCATATCCGGTTTTCCCAAAATCTCGGAAAGCCCCTATGATGCATTTTCCACCGGTCACAGCAGCACCTCGATATCCGCCGGCCTGGGCATTTGCTGCGGCAAGCACTTAAAACAGGCAAACGACAAGGTCATCGCCGTCATCGGCGACGGCTCCATGACCGCCGGGCTGGCCTACGAAGGCTTAAACCAGGCCGGTGACATCCACAAGGACCTCATTGTCATTTTAAACGATAATGAGATGTCGATTTCGCCCAATGTCGGTGCGTTGTCGTCGCTTCTGAGCCGGACTTTTTCCACGAAATACCTGCAGGACCGGCGAAACCAGATCGGCGAACTGCTCAAGTCCCTGCCCAAAATCGGAAACGATGCCTACCAGTTTGCCAAGCGCGCCGAAGAATCGATCAAGGCCTTTGTCACGCCGGGCATTTTATTCGAGGCATTCGATTTCAAATACTTCGGCCCGATCAAGGGCCACCGGCTCGATCAGCTCATCGACATGCTGCAGAACATCAAAAACGTAGACGATCCCGTTTTGCTCCACGTCTCCACGACCAAGGGTAAGGGATATGAACCGGCGGAAAAAAACCCGGTCTACTTCCACGGCGTGGGCTGTTTCGAGGTGGCCTCGGGCAACAAGGTCTCCTGCCGCCAGGCACCGAGCTACACCCAGGTTTTCGGCGATACCATGGTGGAACTGGCCGACAAGGACGAAACCATTATCGCCGTGACCGCCGCCATGCCGGAAGGCACCGGCCTGGCCGGATTCTGCCGGCAGTACCCGGACCGCTTTTTTGACGTCGGCATTGCCGAACAGCACGGGGTCACCTTTGCCGCGGGCATGGCCACGGAAGGATTCAAGCCGGTGGTGGCCATCTATTCGACCTTTTTGCAGCGCGCCTACGACCAGGTCCTGCATGACGTCTGCCTGGAATCGCTGCCGGTGGTATTTGCCATCGACCGCGGCGGCATTGTCGGAGAAGACGGCCCGACGCATCACGGCCTGTTTGACCTGACGTATTTGCGCGCCCTGCCGAACATGGTCATCATGGCCCCCAAAGACGAAATCGAACTGCAGCGGATGCTCAAAACCGCTATGGCCCACAACGGACCGATCGCCGTGCGCTATCCCCGCGGTTCGGGCACGGGCGCGCCGCCGGAAAACCTGGACCGACCCATTGCCATCGGCAGGGCCGAAATCTTGAGCAAAGGCGATGATCTCGTTATTTTCGCAGTCGGCCATTGCGTCCAGGAAGCCAGCGCCGCCCGGCAGCAATTGCAGCAGGAAGGTATTGCCGCAACCCTGGTCAACGCCCGTTTTGTCAAGCCGATAGACACGGAGACCATCACCGGACTGGTGAAAAACATACCGCGGGTCATTACCATAGAGGAAAACGTCTTGCACGGCGGGTTCGGCAGCGCCGTTTTGGAGACCCTGGCCGATGCCGGTGTCAGCGGATTCCATATCCGGCGGATGGGCATTGATGACCGGTTTGTGGAACACGGCGAAAAATCGGTGCTTCGAAAACACTATGGCCTGAATGCCGCCGCCATTGTCGAGGCGGCAAAACAGCTGGTTTCATGACCGCGCCGAAAAAAAAACGCCTGGATCTGCTACTCGTCGAAAAAGGCATTGCCCAAAGCCGGCAGCGGGCCCAGGCGCTGATCATGACGGGCCAGATATTGGTCAACGACACACCGGTGGACAAACCGGGAACCCCCGTGGCCATTGATGCGGCAATTGTAAACCGTGCCGACGAGCCGGCCTATGTCAGCCGGGGCGGATCGAAACTGGCCCACGCCATAAAAACCTTCTCCCTCGATGTTTCCGGCCGGCACTGCCTGGATGTAGGGGCTTCCACCGGCGGCTTTACGGATTGTCTGCTGCAAAACGGTGCCGTTCATGTCACCGCCGTGGACGTGGGATACGGCCAGCTAGCCTGGCAACTGCGGCAGGACCCCAGGGTGACGGTCATTGAAAGAACCAATATCCGCTACATGTCAGAAAGCGACCTGCCCTGCCCGTTTGACCTGATCACCATTGATGTTTCCTTTATATCCCTGAAAATCGTGATACCGGTGATCCGGGATTTTTTGGCGCCCGGCGGCAAAATCGTGGCCCTGATCAAGCCCCAGTTCGAGGCGGGCAAACACCAGGTCGGCAAAGGCGGCGTGGTGCGCGACCCGGCCCTGCATGAATCCATCATAGACGCATTAAAGACCTTCTTTCAAGACTGCGGCCTTACGTGCGGGCCGGTCACACCGTCGCCCATCCAGGGGCCCAAGGGCAATACGGAGTTTATTATACTGCTTGGCCCGGGCCATTAACCGGCAAGTACTTGGAATCTTCCCAATCCAAAGTTCTGTTTAACCTACTATTTTTTATAAGAAACCGCATTGTCTCTCGAGGTCAT
>JBNJEA010000148.1:0-6982 GCA_051745395.1 Thermodesulfobacteriota bacterium
GAGAGCCTGGGCAACCAGGTTTTCCCACCCCTATAGTTTTCCAGACGGCCAGAAAACCCTTGGATGCCTGCCTCCGCAGGCATGACGACCGGGACGAACCGCTTTTTTTTGTTAATGCTTGGCCGGGCTGATGCCCAAATTCAGTGAGTGAGTCATAACTGGAATATTTCGGATAACCAGAATAAACAAATACTGTGAAACTCAATTTATGTTAAAGTTTTATTGTTTTTCAGCCGACAGGAAAATCAAGACAGGTCATTTCAGTCGAACAACAGGCCAGAACAACAAGGAAACTTTTTATGAAAGTAAATGCCCCCCCGGTAACGAAGCTGTTTGAAAACATCCAGCAAAAGCAGTCTGCCGAAGTAGCGGATAAAAAGCCCGGTGCCCAAACGGCCGACAAGGTAAATTTTTCAAAGGCCCTGCAGCATCTGCAAGCCAAGGAGGATGCGCTTTCTGTGGATTCAAATCGCCAGGCCCGCATCGAGACCGTCAAGCAGGAAATTGCCGACGGCACCTACGCGCCGGACAGCCACAAGGTGGCCAGCAGTATCGTTAAATATGTCGTGGAAGGCAGCGGAAATGAATAGGCACAATCTGCTTGGGCATTTACAGCAACTCCATGCCGTGATTGTGGAAGAGCGCCAGGCGGCCAAATCCCTTTGCGTGGAAAAAATGCTTGAATTAACCGAGCGCAAGGAAAACCTGCTCAAGCAGATTCAGCCCCTGGTGGAAACCACGGGCGGGTTGTCTGCCGAAGAGGCGGAACTGGCCGAAAAGGTCCATTCGGAAAACCTCCGGAATGCGTATTTTTTCTGGTCGGCATTGAATTGGGTCCGCGATTCCGTGAGCTTTATCGGGGATAAAATATTTCCCGAAGCCTATGAAGGCAGCGGATCGATGGTAAAAAGCCGCCATTCCGGCGCCCTGCTTTCCGGGAGGGTCTGACATGGGTTTGGTTACCGCCTTAAATTCGGGCCTGACCGGTATCATGGCCAATCAGAAGCAGGTGGAGGTCACGGGCAATAATATTTCAAATGTCAATACGCCCGGCTACTCCCGGCAGACGGCCCCGTTGTCGCCGAAAGGCGCCGCCGACATCAACGGCCTGCTAATCGGCCAGGGCGTCAATATTGAGTCCGTGAACCGGGCCTATGACCGGTTCGTTTCCGGCCAGCTTATTGAAAAAAACGACCTGCTGGGAAAAGAAAGCGCAAAAAGCGGTCCGTTGTCGGACCTCGAGCGGGTTTTCAAACTCGACGACGATTCTCTGGCTTCCGATATTGAACGGTTTTTCGGGTCGTGGCACGAATTGTCCCAGAATCCCAGCGGCTCGGTGGAGCGCGACCGGGTCATGTATGAGGGCCAAAACCTGCTGGCCTCTTTTGAGCAGGTCCATGATGATTTAGCGGCCAACCGGCAGAATATCAATGATACCCTGAAGGCAAAGGTCAATGGCATTAATTTAAAGCTCAATGAAATCGCGGAGCTAAACGAAAACATCAAAAGCAGATCCGCAGAGGGGCAGCAGGCCAACAGCGATCTGGACCGGCGGGACGTGCTGGTCAAGGAGTTGTCCAAAACCCTGGGGGCGCAGAGCTATCAGACCGCCGACAACCAGATCGGCTTGCAATTGCCGGGCGGCGTGCCCCTGGTCCAGGGCAAAAACGCGGTGGAGTTCCAGCCCCATTACGAAGGAGACAGCCTGAAGTTCCAGGTGTTGTCCGGGGATGTCACCATTGCCGCCGAAAACAGCAATTTTGGCGGCGAATTCGGCGGTCTGCTCGAGGTCCGCGACAGCTTTATCCCCGAGATGTCCGAAAGCCTGGAGACGCTAAAATACAGCCTGACCACCCAGGTCAACGCCCGGCACGAGGCCGGATTCGGCCTCGACGGTAAAACCGGGCAGGCCTTTTTCACCCGGCCGACTTCCTATCAAAGCGATTTCGGAACGAAAGATCCGCAAAACCAGGGTTTTAATACCGGCACGCTCACCGTGACCGTTGACGGCAATGACACGGATGTGGCCATCGGGGCCGGGCAGAATTCTTTGAATGGCATCCGGGATGCCATCAACGACAGCGATGCCGGCGTGCTGGCGTCAGTGGTGCATGACGGCACGGATTATCATCTGGACCTGACACCGGAAACCAAGGACGCTTCGGTCGCTGTCGCCGATAACCTGGATACCGCGGAAACGGACTGGTCGCTTAGCGGCTCCATCGACGGCGATGGCACGTACGTCACCGATGGCCCTTATTCAGACCCGGATGCCGCCAATTTCGGAACGGGCGATATCACTGTCACCGTCGACGGCACGGATACGGATGTGGCCATCGGCGCCGGGCAGAATTCGTTAAACGGCATCCGGGATGCGATCAATGCCTCGGGAGCCGGCGTCAATGCGGTTGTAACCCAGGACGGCACCGATTATGCCCTGGAACTGACCCCGCCCGAGGGCGCGGCATTGGATGGGGTTGCCTCCGGACTGACGGATCCGGACGACGCTGCGGATTATGGATCGACATTGGCGGACCTGAGCAAAATCGAGGGCTCCGACGATACCAAAGTCGAAGTCGCCTCCGGCAGCTCCGTGGCCGCCGCCGGCGGCAGCCGCGGCGATCCGGGCGACAACGAAAACGCGCTGGATATCTATTCTTTATCCGAGGAAAAAGCGGTGGAAGGCGAGGCTTCCTTTGTGGATTATTATGGCCGGATGGCGTCTTCGGTGGGCACGGAAACCAAGAAAAATGCCATGGCAAAAGGCGGCGCCGAAGATACCGTGACCCAGTTGGAAAACATGCGGGATTCGGTTTCCGGCGTCTCCATTGAACAGGAGATGATCAACCTGACCAAGTTTCAGAAAGGCTTTGAGGCTTCGTCCCGGTATGTCCGCACCATCGACGAGATGCTGGGAACCATTTTGGCAATGAAGAGGTAATGGCGATGAAAGTCACCATGGGGATGAATTATCGCAAGCTTTCGGCCGGCCTGGAAGATATATCTAGCAAAATGGCGGATTTGCGGCAGCAGGCGGCCACCGGAAAGAAAATGAGCAAGCCTTCCGATGACCCGGGCGCGATTCGCCCCCTGCTCAATTACAAGCTGGCAAGCAGTTCGACGGATCGGTACATCAAGCAAGTGGAAGCGACCCAGGGGGATATGAATGTCCTCGACGGTCATCTGGATCATCTCGAAAATATCATGGTCAAGGCCAAGGAGATGAATATCGCCGCCATGAGTGATTCCGCCAATGCGGAGGATCGCAAGACATATGCCGACCAGGTCGGTCAGATGTTTGACGAGGCCTTGCAGGTGGCCAATACCCAGCTCAATGGCCAGTATATTTTTTCGGGCTACAAGGAATCCACGCAACCGTTTACGGAAAACACGTCGTATGACCCGGATGCGTATGATTCCGATAATGCCGCCACCCGGCCGGTGGCCTACCACGGCGACGAAAACGTCCGGGCCGTTGAAATATCGCCCGGCAAGCAAATCGAGACGGGTTTGAGCGGCAATGCCCTTTTCCTGGGCGATGCGGACAACAACGGCCAGCGCGACCCCGGCGGCGTTGATTTGTTTGCCACCTTGAAAAACCTCGAAGATGCAATGCGAAACAATGACGAGGCCAAAATCAGCGAAGGCCTCGGGCAACTGGAAAACGGCGCCGATCAAGTGCGCCGCCTGCGCGGCAACATGGGCAATACCGCCTGGCGCATCGAGCGGGCCGGCGAGCATCTGTCCGAGGCCTCAAATGAGTTTAAGAAAAGTATTTCCGGTTATGAAGACGCCGACATCGTGGAGGTCTTTTCCCGGTTGCTCCAGAATGAAACCGCTTTTGAGGCGGCTTTGAATGTGACATCCCGGGTTTCCCGGCTGTCGATTCTGGATTTTATGTAGAAACCCAAAAATTGAGTATTTTCAAGTCAGTTCCGGTGGTTATGCCTGACCTTCAGTGCGCCGCTGCCATTTCACGATTGACAATTGGGTAAAATGTTTGAAAAAAACCAATTGGAAAGTCTCAATTGTGAACTGTCAAATTACGGCGCCGGTCCAAGGGGTTTGCAGGGAAAGATCGCCTGATAAATCCCAAATGATTGCGCCAGGGAGGGCGGATGCTGGTACTGACACGGAAAGTCGGCGAGGGCATTGTCATTGGCGATGATGTGCGGGTCACCATTCTGGAAGACAAGGAAGGGCGGGTCCGGATCGGCATTGAAGCGCCCCGGGATAAAAAAATTTACCGTCAGGAAGTTTACGAGCGGATATGCCAGGAAAACAGGGCCGCCAGTCAATGGGATGTAGACAAAATGGATGCATTGAACGCTGTCCTGCCGGACAGCGGGGAGTGCAAGTGAAGACCATTGAAACCCGCTTCGGGCAGGTGACCTATGATCCAAAACAGGTCATCCGGTTTCCCGACGGGCTCATTGGATTTGAGCAACTGCGGGATTTCGTGGTCATTCCCCAAGAAAAATCCTCTGCCCTGTTTTGTATCCAGAGCGTGGAGGAAAGCCATCTGGCTTTTCTTTTTATCAATCCGGCCCTGTTTTTTCCGGATTACCGGGTCGTGCCCGACGATGCCATCATGGAAAAACTGGGCATCGGCCCGGAAGACCCCTATTTCATTCTCACCACCATTACTTTCCATTCCGATGACAGCGTGAGCGTAAACCTTCTGGCCCCTGTCCTTTACACGCCGGAAACCGACCGCGCCGTCCAGGTTGTACTCGATGGCAGCGGGTATGCGGCCGAAACACCGTTGCCCCTGAAAAAGACCGCACCCTGAAATGAGCGTTTTTTGTTTAAAAATCTGAAACCTTCCGGGATTTTCAATTTCGGCGCAACATAGTTCCGCAAAGCCTCTCCCCCTCCCGACGGCGCAGATGCGCCTTCTCCCCCCTTCCGGGTCACCAGGTCGGTTCGATCGCCTGTTTATAAATCTGTTCGGCTTCGTTTTCTTCCGTGCGGTGAAATTTTGTCCGCAGGTCAAAGTAAATCTGTACGGGCGAGACGATATGCATCCGCGTCTGGATTTCGGCCTCGATGGCCTGGACGGTTTTTTCCGACGGCCGACAGTACTGGAGGCGCGAGGCCGGCATGACCCGCCGGCTGCCGTAAAACACCCCTTCATCTGCGGTTTCGATAAGCGCGACAGGGGCGTTGTCGCCGTCGCGGCTTTCTTCAAAACCCGGTACCTGTCCGGCAAGATCGATCGGCCCGTTGGCATAAACCTGGACCTGCCGGTAATCGTGGATTTCAGAGGCCAGGTGAATGGCCCCGGACAGGCCGGTGAATGCACAGCGGGTGCCGGATTTTTGACAGTGTTCGGCGATGGCGTTTTCCATCTCGATAAAATCCATCTTTGCCCGGTAATACGTGACGGCCGCCACCGGATCGGCCGATGCAATCCAGTGTTCGAGAAGGGCTTCCGGCCGGGTCAAAACAATTTTTTGACGCCTGTCGTCAATCCATTCCCGGTCCTGTAAAATCTTTTTGACATTGGAGACCAGCCCCAGGCTGACACCGGCCTGCCGGGCCAGTTCCCGGGTTTTCCATGGCCGTTTCGGATGGTTTAGCAGCACGCGGATAATGCGGGCGGCTTTCGGGCGCGACAGGGATTTGAGTCTTCTTTTGTTTTTGTAGGGATTGTCGCTGCCCGCCGTATGGATATAGACCGTGTCAAAGCAGATATGGCAGTTGCCGGCCAGGTCCATGTAGCCGACATTGTATTTTTCGCAGATCGCCGCCGCCGCCTCTGAAATATAGGGCGCGGCAAAGACGGGATGGGCCTTTGCCTGCTGTCGGTTTTCTGTCACCAGGCCGTTGACGGCCTGGCGCGCTATTTTCGGCTCCCCGTTTTTTCGGACGCATATGTGCAGGACATGCCGGCTGTTTTGGCCTTCCAGTTCCACGACGAAGTCGCTTTCCGTGTCAGGGTCCGGCGCCGGTCGGATGTGGACCTGCTCAATAAAGCCGATGGCTTCGAAGCGTTTTCGGAGTTTTTTGCAAACCGTTTGCAAAAGATGATCGCGGGGCATTGCTTTGGCCATGATGACAACGTTGCTTTGGAAAATTCGGGAACTTCGCCTCCATTTTTTATTACGAAATCCATGGCATTTCAATCAGATTTTTCCGGTTCACCATATATCACTCGACAGTCCAAAGTTCTGTCATTCCTGCGAAGGCAGGAATCTATAACTCATCGATTATTCTGGATTGCGGCTAAAGCCTTGAACTGAGACCCGCCTCCCGACAGGGGCCGGGACAAGTTCGCGGGAATGACTTCGAGAGACAATGCGGTTTCTCCTTAAAATCAACAACTTAAACAAAACTTTTGACTGTCAAGATATATCAGTTTTTACGATGAATTCAAGTATTTAAGAAAATTGGCACGGTAGTTGCTGAGAGGGTTTCGGCAAATCCGGATTTTTGCGTATCGAAACAAAGAGGGGGGTTAAGATTGTACCGGCATGTGCCGATACAATACTGAAAACCAAAAAAAGGGGAAAAACATGAAAAACATGAAACTGGGGACCAAACTGATTCTTTCATTTCTGGCAGTCGGCTTGCTTCCGTTTGCCATCATGGGCGCAGTATCGCTTGTGAACTCCAGCAAAGCCCTGGAAGAACAGGCCTTCAACCAGCTCGAAGGCATGCGGGGGGTCAAGCAGAATCAGATCGAGTCATTTTTTGACGAAAGACAGGGCGATATGGAAGTGCTGCTGCAAACCGTCAAACAGGTGCAGCTTGAATCTTTCAACAAGCTCAAAAGTGTCCAGGCACTCAAAAAAAGACAACTGGAGCAGTTCGTCGACAAGATGCACGACGATATCAGCGTGCTGGCCAAAAGCAGGGATGTCGCAGACGCCTATCAGGACCTGAAGGCCTACCACGATGACATGGGCTTTGGCCGGGCCGATGCCTATGACGTGGACACCGAGCGCTACGAGAACATCCGGGAAGAGGCCTCGGCATC
>JBNJEA010000149.1:0-6950 GCA_051745395.1 Thermodesulfobacteriota bacterium
AAAATTGGAAATCCCGGAGGGTTTCAGATTTTTAAATATAAATTGCTATAATCCTTTACAAAATCATTTTTTTAAAAATCTGAAACGCTCAATTTAGGTGCCACAATGTGCTGCATGGCTGACAGGCGCCCCTGCAAGCCTCGCAGTATAGGGATATCAATATAAAATCAAAAGACGATTTTTTTCATCATCGCTATGCCCGATTCAAACTCCCGTCTCACCCGTTTTCTGCTGCCCCGGACCGATCGGCGCTATTTGCTGCGGCTGTTGTTGGTGGCCCTGTGCGCATTCGTCATTTTCAAATTCATCCTGATCCCGTTCCGGGTCCAGGGGGTCAGCATGGCGCCGACCTATCACCACGGGGACTTCAACTTCGGCTTTACCCTGCACTATACGTTTACGCCGTTAAAGCGACATGATATCGTGCTCATCCGCATGGCGGGAAGGGAAGTGATGCTGCTCAAACGGGTTGTGGGCCTGGCCGGCGAAACCGTCGCTTTTAAAAACGGCACCCTCATAGTGGACGGCCGGCCCATAGACGAACCCTATGTAAAGGGCGAATGGGATTGGACGCTTTCGCCCCGGACCGTGGAAGGCGGCCATGTATACGTGGTGGGCGACAACCGGCGGGTTTCCATGGATCGCCATGATTTCGGCCAGACACCGGTTTCGCGTATCGAAGGAGCGCCCCTATGGTAAAAACAAAATTCTTTCTGCTTGTTGCAGCGGTTTTGATGGCCGGTGCCGTCGCCTTTTTCTTTTTCTTTCAAAGCGATGCCCACCGGATCAAAAAACAGTTTGCCCGGCTGGCCGAAACGGCGGAAAAAACCGAATCCGAAACCGAACTGGAAGCCGGCATCGCCGCCCGGCGCATCAGTTCCATGTTTGCCGAATCCTGCCGGATCGAAGCACCGGGCCGCAATATCTCCGGCAATTTTGCGCCCAACGATATCGCCGCCTATGTCACAAACGCCCGACGGCAATATGACCGCATCGAAGTCGACTTTTTTGACATCGAGATTGAATTTCCCGAAGAAAAAAAGGCGTCGGTGTCTTTCACCGCCGCCTTTTCCGGCACCAAACCGAATACAAAAAGCACAAAAGACATCCATGAAATCGCCTGCCGGATGAAAAAAAACGAAGGAGACTGGGTGTTTTATGAAATCCGGGTGGTTTCCGTGCTGAAACGACAGGCTGCCAAAAGTTCCTTCAACTTTTGACCGATGCGATGATATTTGATATGGGGGGGGTAATGGCGAAGGATCAGGTGGAAAATCCCATGGACCCGGATATCAAATCCGCCATATATGAAGCGGTTGAAAAAGAACCGTTGGCACAGACCTTCCATATGGCGCTTGTCGAGATAGACCGGGGTTATTCGATGGTAAAAATGGCGTATCAGCCAGAGCAGATGGCCAATATCTATCAAAGGGCCCACGGCGGCGCCATTTACTGCCTTATCGACGAGGCCTTTGAAACCGCCAGCCAAACCCACGGCACCATCGCCGTGGCGTTGAATGTGAATGTGACGTACGTGGCAAGCCCGGACACGGAAATCTTGCTCTTTGCAGAAGCCAGGGAAGTCAGTCGATCCCGTAAAATCGCCAATTACGACATCAAGGTCAACGACGAAGACCATCAATTAATCGCCACCTGCCAGGCGGTGGCCTATCGTACCGAAAAACCGATCCCGTTTCTGTAGCGGCGGATCAAAGACGACAAAACAAATTACCGGGACCGATCGCCCGACGGCACGGAAACCATTGCAGTGAGCGGCCGTGCGGGCAAAAGGTCCGCGGCGGCAAAACCCTTCAGAAGCAACGAAGGCTTCCGGCGCCGTTGCATTGTGTGGATCCATGTTTTATTATTCATGTTTTATTATTTGGGTTTTATTGCTTGGAGCCAAAGCAATGATCCAATTCAATGGCGTTTCGCGCACAAGAAATCCTTGTGCAATTTTTTTATTCAACATGTAAAGGAGCAATTCAAATGGCTACAAAAACCCTCAAAGTGCTTTTTCTCTGCCTGATCGCCGTATCTTTCACCATGGCGGCACCCACCGGCATCTTCGCAAGCGATGACGGAGACGCCAAAATCGTATCCGTGGATCTCAACCGTATCATGCAGCAACATCCGGCCTTCCAGCAGGCCCGGCAGAAACTGCAGGGGGAAATGCAGCAGATGCGACAAAAAATGCAGGACATGGGAGAGCAGGAACAAAGGGCTGCCCAGCAGGAGTTTCAGCAGCGCGGACAGGACTTGCAGGCCGAAGCCCGGGATGAAGTCAAAAAGGATGTCCAGAAGGTGGCCGATGAAAAAGGCTACGAGTTCGTCGTGGATTCAAACGCGCTGGTCGCGGGCGGTAAAGATGTTACCGACGAGGTGATCGAAGCGCTGGAGCTGGAAGAATAACCCTACATAAGAACTTTACAGTCAAAAGTTTTGTTTAAGTTATTGATTTTAAGAAGAAACCGTATTGTCTCTCGAAGTCATTCCCGCGAAGGCGGGAATCCAGAATAATCGGTGGGTTATAGATTCCTGCCTTCGCAGGAATGACAGAACTTTGGACTGTCGAGGAAATGATTGCGCTAAAATCCGGGTTTCAGTTTACACCGAAACCCGGATTTTTTTCTTTCGAGATACCCTCTCCTCTTATTTTCCCCACGATGCCGGATTTACGATCCGGTATTTTTCCGATCTGCCTTTACGCGGCGCAGCAGGTCCTCAAAGGCCCGATTCAGGCGGATAAATCTTTCATGCCCGCCGCCCTGGTCCGGGTGGTGGTACTTGGCCATTTTCCGGTACTGCCGGGTGAGCGTCTTTACGGTCAGGGTCCCGATCTGGTTTTTATCGATATCAAGCTCCCCGGCCGCCTCATCAACCGACATGTTACGCCGCGGCTTCGCGGGCGGATTAAAGCCGTGATGGCGCCTTTTAAACTGCCACATCAGGTCCTGCATATAGTGGCTGCCCTCGAATTCACTGTCGAAAAACCAGCAGACATACCGGATCAAATAGGGGTGCAAAGCGTCCGCCATCTCCAAGTCCGACCAAAAGGCGGCATCGGCATTTACCCGGCAGAGCTCTTCGAGAAAAAGCGCATCGACTTTGTCCTGGGGCAGCGCCTGGGGGAATTTTCTGGAAATCGGGCTGGAAAAATGACCGGGCACGTTAAAGATCACGAAAGCATAGTTCTTTTTTTCATGTTTTTTTAAAACCTGTTCCATTTCCATGAACTGCTGCTCGATTTCGTCGCGGGATTTGTCCAGCAGTTTCCGGTAAATCTTTTTGGGCACCAAAGCAATCCGGGACTGATCGAGTTCGCCGAAGCGCAGGTAATGCATGCGCCGCATGTCAAAAAGATGAAAGGACTCGGTTTCGCAGCGTTTTTTCTGTTCCCGGAGGCTTTGGCCCCGGCCGGGCGCAGGGCGTGTAAATTTTTCGATCACCCGGCGGGTTTCCGGATCGAGAAACGGCCACAACACCTTTTCCAAAACCTCGTTGTCCGGATAAACCCCCTTTTTTTCCAGGGCGTCACATAACGATTCATCAAAATAAAAGGCGTTGCCATTGTCCGGATAAACGATATATGCGCGCGGATCACGCCCCAGGGCAACCAGGTCCCGGCTTCTGATCGTCTGTCCGTCAAAAAAGCTTTCCCGGATAAAATAATGCATTGTATTTTTAATGCGTTGTCGTGCCAGATACATTGAAAATCTCACCTGTCCTATCCTATGATTTTTATCGGCATACTTTCCCGTTACTTTCTCATCATAAGAATGCCTGTAAAAAAGACAATCCTTGAAAGGATTTGAACAATGCCCTTATTAAACTTATGATTTAGAAAAAGAATCAAAAGCCGACTTAAAAGGAGGAGGACCATATGGCACTTTATCTCGTTCAGCACGGCAAAAACCTTTCCAAGGAGATCGATTCCGACCAGAGCCTGTCCGAAGAAGGACAATCCGAGGTCCGGCGGATCGCCGAAACCGCGAAATCCTATGGCATAATCGTCGGCGCCATCCGGCACAGCGGCAAGAAACGGGCACAGCAAACCGCCGAAATCTTTGCCGAGTATCTGGGCGTAACCGATGTGCAGGCAGCCGAAGGATTGAAGGCATTAGACGATGTCACCGAAAAGGCGAAAGAAATCAATCCCGGCCAGAGCCTCATGCTGGTGGGCCACCTGCCCTTCATGGAACGGATGGCCTCCTATTTGACCACGGGATCGCCCGACTACACGGTTTTCAAATTCCAAAACGGCGGCATCGTCTGCCTGGAACAATTGCCGGAAAAAACATACTGGGCCGTTAAATGGGCGTTTATGCCGAATATCGAATAAATGTTCGCCTTTTTCCGGCTTGCCCTCTTCGCCCCCTTTGTCCCCTGGCTCCAAAAAATTCGGGCGGGGGCGAAGGCGGCATCGCCTCTGTTTTCCCTCCGTTTCCTCCCCCCAAAATTGATTGATAATTTAGATAAATTCTGGCATATTTCTCGTTTTGAAAAAATCACTCCCGCTCAATTGAGTCAGCATATGATCAGGGAAACTTTGCGGATTTGATCAGATATCGACTTGTCAAAATCGATTTATCACAGCACAGGAAAAGGATATAGGCCATGGCCATGGATCGGGAGGTGTTGCGCAAAAAGCAACCATTAACGGTTGATATTGCACCGGTTGCAGACCTTATTCATCAAACCCAGAAGGCAAACGGGGAAATCCCCTGGAGCACCGGCGGCAAAACCGATCCGTGGGATCATGTGGAAGCCGCCATGGGCCTGGCCATCGGCGGGTATCTGCAAGACGCCCGGCGGGCCTATCAATGGCTGGCCGACATTCAGCTCGAAGACGGCAGTTGGTATGCCGCCTACCGAGACGGCGAGCCCATCGACAAAACCCGGGACACCAACGTGACCGCCTACATCGCCGTGGGCGTCTATCACGATTTTTTGATCACCGGCGACCGGCAGTTTCTCGAAACCATGTGGCCCTGCGTCAGCCGGGCCATTGATTTCGCCGTCAGCCTCCAGGCACCGACAGGGGCAATCTACTGGGCCAAAAGCCCGTCTTTGGAAACCGATCCGATGGCCCTGCTGACCGGTTCCAGCTCGATTTTCATGAGTCTCAAGTGCGCCCTGGCCATCGCCGGCGAAATCGGCCGCGACCGGCCCGCCTGGAAAACCGCGGCCGCCGGGCTGCGCAAGGCCCTCCGGAGCGGCTACCACCTGTTTAACATCACCAAGTCCCATTATTCCATGGACTGGTTCTACCCGGTTTTGTGCGGGGCCGTAACCGGTGATGCGGCCCGCAAACAGTTCGACCACTCCTGGAAAAAATTCGTGGTCGAAGACATGGGCGTTTTGTGCGTGTCAAACCGCCCGTGGGTCACCATCGCCGAGACTTCGGAACTGGTGCTGGCACTGGCCGCGGCCGGCGACCGCCGGATCGCCGAAATCGTGTTCAACTGGCTCCATGAACGCCGCTTCGAAGACGCCTCCTATTGGTGCGGTTTTACCTATCCGGACATGGTGATCTGGCCGGAGGAGAAAGTGACCTGGACCAACGGGGTGGTGCTCATGGCCGCCGATGCCCTGTATCACCTGACGCCGGCCAGCCGGTTGTTTAACCATGAATTCTGGCAGGCGGCCGCGGTTCTGGATTAAAAAGCAAAATCATTCTCCGTTTTTTCAAAAAGGGGTTATCCCGCATTGCGAAAAGACCATCGCCCCTATTATCTCAAAAGCGCCTTCATGAAATTCCAGGCGTTTTACGCCCGCTATTTCATCCGCCCCCAGCTCGACGCCCTCGGCAAGAACTACCTGTTCATCCACCCCTGGAACATCAAGATTTTCGGCGATCGCATCACCATCGGCGATTACGCCAATATCCTGACCACCTCGGACAAAAAGGTCCGGCTCACCGTCTGGCCGGAGGAAAAGGGCAAGGGACGGATCGCAATCGGCCACTATTGCCTCATCTGTCCCGGGGTGCGCATCAGTTCCGCCCACGAAATCGTCATCGGCAACAGCTGCATGATCGCCGGCAACGCCTTTGTCACCGATTCGGACTGGCACGGCACCTACGACCGGGTCTTTACCATCGGCAACACGGCACCGGTTCATATCGGCGACAACGTCTGGCTCGGCGACCGGACCACGGTGTGCAAGGGCGTCACCATAGGGGAAAACTCGATTATCGGTACCGGCTCCGTGGTGGTGCGCGACGTGCCGCCCAACGTGGTGGCCGCCGGCAACCCCGCCCGGGTGGTGAAAGAGCTCGACCCGGATGAGCCCATGGTCAAACGCAAGGATTGGTATGCCGATCCAAAACAACTGGCCGCAGACATCGATGCCATGGACCGCGAAAACCTGGCCGGCAACTCAACCTTGAATTGGCTGCGTACGATGATTATTCGTAAGGAAACGGATTGAGAAGGCGAGTTGTTTTCGATTCCCGCGCCAAGCCGCCAAGAACGCAAAAAAAGCGTTATGACCTTGTGTCCTGGCGCGACAATACGACAAAACCAATGGGGTAACCGAAAGAGTATTCCTTATGGCAACAGAAAACGATATTGTTCTGGTCTATTACGAAGACCAGCCGTTATTTTTCGCCCGGATCGAGGAAATTTTGCCGGATGCAAAAAAAGACTGGTACCACGTCAAGCTCCTGGTCCTGCAAGTCCCGCTGCAGACGATGACCTGGATTCTGCGCGACGTCTACATCAACGGCGAGGAATTTACCATGGGCGGCAACCGGATGCGTCTTGAAAAAGTCGAGGCGCCTGCGGAGGAACCCGGGGAAACCGCCGAGGAAGATGCCGGGACCGAACCGGCAAAAGACGAGGCGGCAAACGAACTTAAGGAGGAAAAAAACGAAAAGACGCCGCCCGGACAGGACGATTCCGCCACCGTTATTTCCTTTAACAAAAGAAAACCGAAAAAGGAGTAAT
>JBNJEA010000040.1:0-23750 GCA_051745395.1 Thermodesulfobacteriota bacterium
GCAAACCGGTCTGCGGCCACATCGAGAAAAGGACCGCCCGAAGCGGTCAACAAAATTTTGGCCAAATCCGACCGGCGGTTTCCGGCAATACATTGAAAGATGGCGCTGTGTTCACTGTCGACCGGCAATATCTCCACATTGCAGCGGGCCGCTTCGGCCATGACCAGATCGCCGGCCATCACCAGGGTTTCCTTGTTGGCCAGGGCGATGTCCTTGCCGGCGGAAATGGCGGCCATGGTGGGCAGCAACCCGGCCGCGCCCACCATGGCCGAAACCACCATTTCCACGCCGTCTAACGTGGCGGCCCGTCGATAGCCGGCAGTGCCGTATGCAATTTCCGTACGGCACTGAGCGGGCAGTTCGGCTTTTAATGCCGCCGCACTTTCGGCATCGAATACCACGGCCAGTTCGGGATCAAAACGACGGACCTGTTCGGCGAGCACGCCGGTGCTGCACCGGGCGGTCAGGGCCTTTACGGCAAACCGGTCGGAAAATTTTTCAACCACGTCCAGGGTGCTTTGCCCGATGGAACCGGTGGATCCGAGTATGGTGAGATGCTTTATCACAGAAAACCAAATGGGTTAAAACAAGAAGACTTTGAAAATATAGGCCACCGGCGCGGCAAAAAGCAGCGCATCGATTCGATCCAGAATGCCGCCGTGACCGGGTAGGATGGCGCCGGAATCCTTGATGTCGGCCGCCCGTTTCAACTCCGATTCGAACAGATCCCCCAGTTGGGCCATGATGCCCACCAGCACAACAAACCCCAATATAAGCCGGATATCGGTTTCCGGCAACAACAGGTACGCAAACCCCGCGCCCACGGCCAGGTTGACGGCCAGGCCGCCCAATGCGCCTTCGATGGTTTTGCCGGGGCTGATGGCGGCAATCAATTTATGACGGCCGAAATAGGTGCCCACGTAATAGGCCCCGACATCGCCCAAAAACACGACAAACAGCAGGAAAAAGATCCAGGTCACGCCGTCCGGCTGCGCCCGGAGCAATACCAGGGTGGCCAAGGACAGCGGAATGTAGGCGACAAACTGGATTTCCCGGGCCACCACATTCAAGATATCCCCGCCGTTGTTTTTAAATTTCGGCATGGATAAAACAGCGGAGACCATGAGATTGATCCATACCAGCAGCAGCATAATGTCGATGCGCCCGAAAGTGGCCGAGACAACCAGCAGCACCCCCACCAACGCCCCCCACAGGGGAATGGCCGTATAAATAAGGCGATGCCGGCCGCCGAAAACAATGTAGAAATACTCCCACATGGCCACCAGGGCGATGACTCCGATGAAACCGGCAAAGACCGGCAAAGACCCGAAATAAATCAGGGCCAGTACCGGTACGGCCATAATGCTGGTGATCCAACGCTTTAAATGCATTTCATCCTCGAAAACCCGGCAGTCTAAAATTCCGTCATTCCTGCGAACCTGTCCCGGACCCTTTCGGGAGGCAGGAATCTATAACCCTTCAATTATACTGGATTGCGGCTGAAGCCTTTAACTGAGACCCGCCTTCGCGGGAATGACTTCGAGAGACAATGCGGTTTATTAAAAAAATTAGTAAGTTAAACAAAAACTTTTGACTGTCAAGCTCGAAAAGAAAAAACGCCCGTTTGTATTACTTGAAATGGAGCATTGCGCTACTGCGCGTCGGTGACTTGTCCGAATCGGCGTTGGCGGCCCTGGAAATCCTTCAGGATCCGGATAAATTCCTCCCGGGAAAGATCCGGCCACAGGGTGGGCGTCACGTAAATTTCCGCATAGGCGATTTGCCAGAGCAAAAAGTTGCTGACCCGCAATTCCCCGCTGGTGCGGATCAGAAGGTCAGGATCGGGCATGCCGGCCGTGTAGAGATGGGCGCGGAAACAATTTTCATCCACGGCCTCCGGGTCGAGTTCACCTTTTTCTGCCGCCCGGGCAATCGCGCGGGCGGCGGTAACGATTTCACTGCGGCCGCCGTAACTAAGAGCCAGGTTCAACCCCATGCCGTCATTGTTTGCCGTGGCCGACCGGGTCTCCTGAATCCGCGACTGCACATCTTCCGGCAGCCGTTCGATTTCCCCGACGGCATTCAACCGGATATTGTTGTCGATCATTTCCTGCTTTTCCGATGCCAGAAACCGCTTGAGCAGCGTCATCAAGGCGCTGATCTCCGCTTTGGGCCGCTGCCAGTTTTCCGTGGAAAACGCATAAAGGGTCAGATGCCCGATGCCGAGCTCCCGGCAGGTGCGCACGATCATGCGGACCGTCTCCGATCCCTTCTCATGCCCCTGGATGCGGTTGAGCAGTCGCTTTTTGGCCCAGCGACCGTTGCCGTCCATTATCATCGCCACGTGGGCGGGCAGTCTTTGCGCATCCAGACCGGCTTTTTCGGCAGCCTCAGACTTCAAGGATCTCCTTTTCCTTGTCCTTGTAAAGCTCGTCGATTTCCTTTACATGCGCATCGGTAATCTTCTGGATTTCATCAAAGGCCTTGCTGACCTCATCTTCCGATGCATCGCCGTCCTTTTTGAGCATCTTCAAGGAATCATTGGCTTCCCGGCGGATATTGCGAACCGCCACCCGGTAGTCTTCACTGATCTTGTTGACCTGCTTGACAATGTCTTTGCGGCGATCCTCGGTCAACGGCGGAATCGTGATCCGGATGATTTTGCCGTCGCTCGACGGTGTTAAGCCGAGGTTGGATTTCATGATGGCTTTTTCAATCGCCTTGATCGCCGATGGGTCCCAGGGCTGAATCGTAATCAACCGGCTTTCGGGCACGGACAGAGAGGCAATCTGGTTCAGCGGCGTCGGCGTGCCGTAATAATCCACCCGGACGTCATCGAAAATATTCAAGGACGCACGCCCGGTCCGGATCTTTTGCAAGTCCTTTTTCAGGGAACTCACCGACTTGTCCATCTTTTCTCTGGCTTCCTTGATAATCGAGTCAATCATGGCCGTTTCACCACCTTTTGCTTGGGTTTCTTGTTAATGGCGTTTCATTCATTGCCATTTTGCATCGACATTTTATGTGACGGCGGAGATAAATTTTACTCGGCGCAATCCTGGCGGGGTTCATAAATTCGGGTGCCCACCTGTTCACCGCAGATGACCCGCCCGATGTTGCCGGGGACCTTGAGGTTAAAGACCACCAGCATCAAATAATTGTCCATGGCAAGCGAGACGGCCGTGGAATCCATTACGTGCAGCCGCCTTTCAAGCACCGACATGTAATCGATGGTATCAATAAAACGGGCGGCCGTGTTTTTCACCGGGTCCATGTCATAGACCCCGTCGACCTTGGTGGCCTTCAAAAACACCTCGGCATTGATCTCCGCCGCCCGCAGCACGGCCGCCGTGTCTGTCGTGAAGTACGGATTTCCCGTACCGGCACCGAAAATGACGACCCGGCCCTTTTCCAGGTGCCGGATCGCCCTTCTCCGAATATAGGGTTCGGCCATCTGATGAATGGAAATCGCCGACTGCACCCGGGTGGGGACATCGATTTTTTCCAGGGCGCCCTGCAAGGCCAGGCTGTTCATCACCGTGGCCAGCATGCCGATATAATCGGCCGAAGCCCGGTCCATGCCCTTTGAACTGGCCGCCATTCCACGGAAGATATTGCCGCCGCCGACCACCAGGGCGATCTCGACACCCATTTCCACGATCTTTTTCACTTCTTCGGCCATGTAATTGAGCATTTCCGGGCTAATGCCATACATTTCATCGCCCATCAACGCCTCGCCGCTTAATTTCAACAGCACCCGTTTAAATTTTGGCTTCTCCAAAATCGGCTATCCCTTCATCCGTTATGGCCGATAAAGATTTTTGTTTACTCGTCGCCGATCTGAAACCGGGCAAACCGCCTGATGGTGATTTTCTCGCCTGTCTTGGCGATCATGTCATTGATTACGTCGGAAACCGTCAAATCGGTATCCCGGACATACATCTGGTTCATCAGGCAAGATTCCTTGTAAAACTTGTTCATTTTGCCTTCAATGATTTTCTCCAGCACATTTTCCGGTTTTCCCATTTCAATGGCCTGCTGCCGGTACAGCTCTTTTTCCTTGGCAACGGCGTCTTCGGGAATGTCTTCGGGCACCACGCCGAGGGGACTTGAGGCCGCGATATGCATGGCGATATTTTTGGCAAACTCCTTGAACTCATCGGTCTTGGCGACAAAATCGGTCTCGCAGTTGACCTCGACGAGCACGCCGATTTTTCCGCCCATGTGAATGTAGGATTGGACCACGCCGTCCGCGGCGACCTTGCCCGCCCGTTTTTTTGCCGTGGCCAGCCCTTTTTTCCGAAGGTAATCGGCCGCCTTATCCATATCCCCGTCGCACTCGGCCAGCGCTTCCTTGCAGTCCATAATGCCGGCGCCGGAACGATCACGGAGTTGTTTTACCAGTTCTGCACTAATCGTTGCCATTGTTACTCTCCTGTGTTTTCAACTTCTTCTTGATGGGACTCTGCTGCTGCGTCAGATGCGGGTTCCTCGTCCGATGCGGTTTTGCGGATGACTTCAACGACCGGCCCCTGATCGCCTTCGGAAACGACTTCCCGTTTCACCGGCCCTTCGCCTTTTGCCATTTCTTCGCCTTGCTTGTCAGCCGCAGCCTGCTGTTTTTCCGAGCGGCGCTGGGCACCTTCGATGCAGGCCTCGGCCATGCGGGATGTCATCAGACGGATGGAGCGGATGGCATCGTCGTTGCCCGGAATCACATAGTCAATCAGGTCCGGATCGCAGTTGGTGTCCACGAGGGCCACGACCGGTATGCCCAGCCGAATGCCTTCCCGCACCGCGATGGCCTCCTTTTTGGGGTCCACGACGAACATGGCCCCGGGCAGGCCGTTCATGGAACGGATGCCACCGAGGTTGTTATCGAGCTTTTCGCGCTCTTTGAGCATGTAAACCCGTTCCTTTTTGGGATACATGTTAATGGTGCCGTCGTTTTCAATGGTGTTTAAATGATTGAGCCGCTGGATGCTTTTTTTCACGGTTTCAAAATTGGTCAGCATCCCGCCGATCCAGCGATTGTGCACGTAAAACATTTCGCACCGGTTGGCTTCCTCGTAAATCGATTCCCGGGCCTGCTTTTTGGTGCCGACAAAAAGGATCGACTGGCCGTTGGCCACTGTGCCGGAAATAAAATCGTAGGCCGTTTTAAACATCCGTACGGTCTGCTGGAGATCAATGATGTAGATCCCGTTTCTTGCGCCAAAGATGTATTTTTTCATCTTCGGATTCCACCGGCGGGTTTGATGCCCGAAATGCACGCCGGCTTCTAGCATCTCCTTCATTGTAACGTAAGCCATTGTTTAAACTCCTTTTCCTGGGTTTTTCCTCCGCCTTTTTCCTCCCGGTTCACCGACCTTTTTCAAGCACCCGGCCACCGGTCCAAAGGCGTGCGACGTTGATTTCATAAATTTAATAATTATAGCAGAATTGAAAAGCGATCTCAATATTTTTTAGGGGGCTTATTTGGTTGTCGATGATTTTTCCAGAACCGCCACCCGGTTGTGGCCACTGTAATCCTGAATAAATTCGATATGTTCATAGGCAGCGGTTTTTTGGGCCAGCTCCCGGAGGGCTTCTTTCTGGTCCCATCCGATTTCGAGCATCAACAGGCCGCCGGTGACCAGATGCCCGGGGGCTGCGACCACCAGGGCGGCGATGTCGCGCAGACCGCTTTCATCGCCGTCTAAGGCGGTCAATGGTTCGTATCGGCGGATTTCAGGGGCCAGGTGTGCGATATCGCCCGAGGCCACATAGGGGGGATTGGCCACAATTACATCAAATGCCGGTACAGATGCTACGGGTGCCAGCCAGTTTCCCACGAAAAAGCGGATCCGGTCGGCCACAGCGTTTTGCACCGCGTTGGCGGCCGCCACCCCGACGGCGGCGGCGGACCGATCGGAAGCAAAATACTGTACCGGCCCTGCGGAAAAATGGGAAGACGGCGCCCCGGACTGCGATGCCGGCTGTGATGACGACAATGCGGCATCCGAGGCCGCCATGGCCACCACGATGGCCCCGGAGCCGGTGCCGAGGTCGATGACCCGGGGGGGATGGTCCGTAATCTTTGCCAGTCTGTCCAGGGCGGCTTCGACCAGGATTTCGGTTTCCGGCCGCGGGATCAACACATCGCCGGTGACGTCGAGGGTGACGTTCCAAAACCCCTTCCGGCCCAGGATGTAGGCAACGGGTTCTCTTTCGATGCGGCGCCGGATCAGCGCCTTATACCGCTGCCGTTCGTCTTGGGTAAGGGGCTGATCAAACCGCACATACAGATCGATCCGGTCGAGGCCGAGGGCTTCGGCCAGCAGGATTTCCGCCGTTAGCCGGGGACTGTCGATATGGTGGGCGGCAAAATAATCGGAGGTCCACTTCAGGATCTCAAGAAGGGTCCGAGGTGCTTTCGGCGAGTTCTGATTCGGCATGCTCAAGCGCCTGGGTCTGGAAATGGGTGGCCAACTCGTCGATGATTCCCCCCAGATCGCCCTGCAGTACCTGTTCGAGCTTGTAGAGGGTCAGGCCGATCCGGTGGTCGGTGATCCGTCCCTGGGGGAAATTGTACGTCCGGATCCGCTCGCTTCGATCCCCGCTGCCGACCTGGTTTTTTCGATCCTGGGAGATTTTTTCGTTCTGCTCCCGGAGCTGGATGTCATAGAGGCGGGCCTGCAGGACGGTCATGGCCTTGGCCCTGTTTTTGTGCTGCGATTTTTCGTCCTGGCAGGTCACGACCAGGCCGGTGGGTTCATGGGTCAGGCGCACCGCCGAATCGGTCGTATTGACGGACTGGCCGCCAGGCCCGGAAGAACGGAATACATCCATCTTGACATCGTTGGGATCAATGTCGACTTCCACTTCCTCGGCTTCCGGCAACACCGCCACGGTGACTGCCGACGTATGAATCCGACCCTGGGTTTCGGTGGCCGGTACCCGCTGGACACGGTGGGTGCCGCTTTCATACTTGAGATGACTGTAGGCCCCCTCGCCCTTGACCATGGCGATGACTTCCTTAAAGCCCCCCGAATCGGTCCAGTTCGCCGAAAGGATCTCCACCTTCCAGCCCTTGTTTTCGGCATAGCGGTTATACATCCGGAACAAGTCCCCGGCGAACAGGCCGGCCTCCTCGCCGCCGGTGCCGGCGCGGATCTCTAAAATAACATTTTTTCCGTCATTGGGGTCCTTGGGAACAAGCAGCATCTTGAGCTCCTGCTCCAACTGCGCTTTCTGCTCGGAAAGGGCATCGACTTCCTTTCGCGCCAGCTCCTTCATCTCGGGATCGCTGTCGGAAAGCAAGTCTTTGCTGTCTTCCAGCTCGCCCAGGGTCTGGCGGTAGGTCCGGTACACGGATACAATTTTGCCCAGCTCCGCATGCTCCCGAACATACTTCGGGTACAGCTCGCGATTTTGCACCACGGCCGGATCACTGAGCAACTGCTCGAGCTCCTGGTACCGCTCTTCAAGCCCTTGGAGTTTTTCCAGCATAGACATCGGTTCTGCACCCACAATACGAAAAGCCCGCGGCAAAGATCACGGATTGCCTCCGGGCCCTACCAAAAACGGACCGGCAATACCATCGCGGCATTAAAGGGCCGCCATGACATTGCCGGTATCCTGAGTAATAGAATTAATGAACTTTATTGCTTCTTCTTTTTTCCGGCCTGCTCCTGGTAATTGCCGAATTTCCGGCGGAAACGCTCGATCCGGCCGGCGGAGTCGACGAGTTTCTGCTTGCCCGTGTAAAACGGATGGCACTTGGAGCAGATTTCAACGCGGATGTTGTCGCGCGTTGAACCGACGGTGACTTCATTGCCGCATGCACAGCGGATGGTAGTGTCTTCGTATTTGGGATGAATGTCGCTTTTCATTGTCAAACCTCGCTTGTATTTGCCGTATACGTTACGAATTCATTGCATCCAGAAATTCTTTGTTGGTTTTCGTGCCCTTCATCTTATCCAGCAAAAATTCCAAACTGTCAATAGGATTTAAGGGCGAAAGCAGCTTGCGCAGGATCCAGACCCGGTTTAGGGTGTCGGAATCGAGCAGCAGCTCTTCTTTTCTCGTACCGGAACGGTTGATATCAATGGCCGGATACATCCGACGGTCGGATAGCTTGCGATCCAGGTGCAGCTCCATGTTGCCGGTGCCCTTGAACTCTTCAAAGATGACTTCGTCCATCCGGCTGCCGGTATCGATCAAAGACGTGGCGATAATGGTGAGGCTGCCGCCTTCCTCGATGTTTCGGGCCGCCCCGAAAAACCGCTTGGGCCGGTGCAGGGCATTGGCATCGACACCGCCGGACAGCAGCTTGCCGCTCGACGGCATCGTGGCGTTATAGGCCCGGGCCAGCCGGGTAATGCTGTCCAACAAAATCACCACATCCTTTTTGTGCTCCACCAGGCGCTTGGCCTTTTCACTGACCATTTCCGCGACCTGGACATGCCGTTCGGCCGGCTCGTCAAAGGTGGAGCTTACCACTTCCGCATCGACCGAGCGCTGCATGTCGGTGACTTCCTCGGGCCGCTCATCGATTAACACCACAAAGGGGATCACCTGCTTGTGATTGGCGATGATGCTGTTGGCGATGTTTTTGAGCAAAATGGTCTTGCCGGTCCGGGGCGGCGAGACGATCAACCCCCGCTGGCCGAAACCGATGGGGGTCATCAGATCCATGATCCGGGTGGAGTAATTGTCGTTTTCCAGCTCGAGATTGGCTTTTTTTTCCGGAAACAGGGGCGTGAGGTTGTCGAAAAGGATTTTTTCCCGGGCCACTTCCGGTTCTTCATAGTTGATGGCCTCGACTTTCAGCAGGGCGAAATACCGTTCCGATTCCTTGGGCTGGCGAATCTGTCCGGAAACCGTATCCCCGGTCTTGAGATTAAACCGGCGGATCTGGGAGGGCGATACATAGATATCATCCGGGCCGGGCAGATAGTTGCAGTCATGTGACCGCAGAAACCCGAATCCGTCGGGCAAAATCTCCAGGGTGCCCTCGCCGTAGATCTGGCCGTTTTTCTCGATGTGGGCCTGGAGGAGCGAAAAAATCAATTCCTGCTTGCGCATCCGCCCGACATTGTCGATATTGAATTTTTTCGCCATCCGGGTCAGTTCACTGATCTTTTTGTTCTTTAACTCGACAATATTCATTTAACCAAATATCCCCACTTTTTCAGTGTCTTTTGTATGCTATAGATTCTATTCGGCGCCAACCTTGATTCAATTTAACATTTCATAAGCCCGCTGCCCCCTTCCGGTTGGGCCCGCGGAAAGGCAATGCATTGCGTAACGATATCACGACTCGACTGAATAAGCGGATTGCGTGTAAAAATGTTTTAAATCTTAGGTGATAAGGGGCCTGAAATCATGATGTTTGAGAAGAAGGAAACCTGTGTGTCCAAACGTCTACGGGGTAGGCACGTTTGCAATTAATAATATTACTCCGCCTTTTATGTGTCAATCATTTTCAGTCTTTTTTTTAACCCGTTCCATCAACTGCCGGTATACCCGGTCCACAGCCGCGTGGACCTGCGCAAGGGTTCCGTTGTTGTCAATCACAAAATCCGACAACGCACACTTCTTTTCTTCGGGCATCTGGATATTCATCAGGCCTTCGGCCTCTGCCTCCGAGACATGGTCGCGGGCCATGATCCGCTCGATTCGGCGCTGTTTTTGGACGGTTACCGTAATGACAAAATCGAAAAACGCCTGCAAACCGGCTTCAAACAAAAGCGGCACCTCCACGCCGACAATCGGTTCTGCCGCCCCGGCGGCCGCTTCAAATTTTTCCAGCATCAAACGGGTGACTTCGGGATGAACAAAGCCTTCCATGGCTGCTTTGGCGGCTTCATCTTCAGTGATGTAGGCTCTCAGCAGCGGCCGGTTCAATGTCCCGTCCGGCAACAATACCTGCCGGCCGAAATGGGCCACAATTTTGCGGTGGGCTTCGGTGCCCGGTTCCACGGCCTGCCGGGAAAGATCATCAGCACTGTAAAACCGAAGACCCCGGGATTTAAACCGCTCGCACACCACCGATTTGCCGGAGCCCACGCCCCCGGTAACCGCCAGCTTTGCCGGCCCGCCGGCCCCGGTTTGGTTGATATTTTGGTTGTTCATAGTGGTTGCATGCGATATATTCAGCAGATGGCGCGTTAGCGGACTGCACGGAAAAACCATGCGAAATTCAAAAAAGAAAAGACTCCATACCTGAAAACGTGGCACTTTTCAACCCAAATTTTGTCCCTGATTGTATTCCGAAACGCGCCGGCATCTACATCGTCGGCGGCACGGTCAGAGACGCCCTGCTCGGCTGCTCCCCGAAAGACTATGACATCGTCGTATTCGGCGACCCGGATTTGCTGGGGCAAAGCATTGCCCGGTCCACCGGCGGCAAGATGGTGGTGATCGGAAAACAAACCCAGTGCATATACCGCGTGGTAGCCGGACAAATTACCTACGATATCGCGCAGGCCGCCGGAAAAACCATTTCCGGGGATCTAAAAGCCCGGGATTTTACCATCAATGCCATGGCCTACGATACACTGCGGGATCAAATCATTGATCCCTGCAGCGGCCGAAAAGACATCGCAGACGGCGTGGTGCGCATGGCCGGCCCGGCGGCTTTTGACAAAGACCCGTTGCGCCTGCTGCGGGCATTCCGGATGGCGGCCACTCTGAACTTTTCAATTGAGCCCGGAACCCGGGAGGCCATCCGGGCGGCGGCACCAGATATTGTTCGGCCCGCGGGCGAAAGAATCCGGGATGAATGGCTGAAACTACTGGATACAAAAAACGCCTGCGCTATCATCCGTCAGATGAATGACACGGGCCTGCTGGCGGCGATGTTTCCGGAAATTACGCCGATGAAAGGCTGCCGTCAGAACCGGCACCATTGCTACGACGTGTTTTTTCACTCCATGGAAGCAATGCGCCTGATCGAAAAAATGCTTTCCGAAAACTTTTTGCCCCTGTTCAACGACCAACCCAACCAAGACCTGCTGCATGACCGCCGCCGTATCCCGCTGATCAAGCACGCCGCACTTTTCCACGACATCGGCAAGCCGGCAAGGCAATCGACGGGCAAGAAGGGTCGCATCCACTTCTACGGACACGAAAAAGCCGGTGCCGACATGGCAGCGGCAATCCATCGGCGGCTTCGCCTGGCCAACCGGGAAAGCCGCTACATCGAATGGCTCATTGGCCAGCATATGCGCCCCTTGTTTTTTTTTACCGCCCAACGCCGGGGGCCATTAAGCCGCCGGGCCATGACCCGGTTTTTCAGAAAAACCGCCCCCCACAGCCCGGAGCTGATATTATTTGCCGCAGCCGACCGGCTGGCCAAGGCAAACCCCGAAGAATCCACCGATTTTATCGCCTTTGCCCGAAAACTGATCCATTTTTATTATTCGGATTTTCACCCGGCCAGCCGGAACCCGCCGCTGCTTACCGGCAACGACTTAATCCGTGCCGGCCTGGCACCATCGCCGCTGTTTGGAAAGATTTTAGACCGCGTGGAAACCGAAAGACTGGCCGGCACGATCAAAACGCGCGAAGAGGCGATCGAAACCGTTAAAAAAATACGCAATGAACAAAACCGTACTTGACAATTTCCAATTATTTTTTTATGTAAGCTATTTTTCCGTATGAGAACCGAACGGGCGATGCTTTTTGCCATACGAAATCCATCGCCATAGCAAATACCCGAAAACAATACCGGATCGAAAACCAAATAGGGGAAAAAGGAGAGCGGATATGAACATTTTATTTTTTGGTCCCAACGGCAGCGGCAAAGGCACCCAGGGCGCGATTTTAAAGGACAAGTACAATACACCCCATATTGAATCCGGCGCCATTTTCCGGGAAAACATCAAAGGCGGCACCGAACTGGGCAAACAGGCCAAGTCCTACATCGACAACGGCGATCTCGTTCCCGATGACATCACCATCCCGATGATTTTAGACCGGTTGAAAAAAGACGACTGCAAAAACGGCTGGCTTCTCGACGGCTTTCCCAGAAACAAAAACCAGGCCGTGAAACTGCACGAGGCTTTGAAAGAAGCCAACATGAACCTCGATATCGTAGTGGAAATCGAACTCGATCGCCAGATCGCCAAAAACCGGATCATGGGCCGGCGCCTGTGCGTCAACGACAACAATCATCCCAACAATATTTTTATTGACGCCATCAAACCCGATGGGGACAAATGCCGGGTATGCGGCGGTGAACTAAGCGCCCGCTCCGATGATCAGGACGAAGGCGCCATCGACAAACGCCATGATATCTATTATGATACAAAGGAAGGCACCCTGGCTGCCGCCTATTATTTCCGCGACATTGCGGAAAAAGATCCGAACATGAAATACATCACCCTGGACGGCAAAAACAACGTCCAGGAAGTGGCAGCTGAACTTACGTCAAAACTGTAACGCATACCGCGTTTAAAATTTATTACGTTTGAAAAAAATCTATTGTAAAGGGGTGAGTATACTTGAAACAAATTTCGGTCAAAGTCGAAGACAATGATCTTGAAAAGGCCATGCGCATTCTGAAGAAAAAAATTCAGAACGACGGCATGTTCAAGCGGCTTCGGTTAAAGAAAAATTATGAAAAGCCGAGTGAATATCGACGCCGTAAAAAACGGGAAGCATTGCGGCGCCAACGGATTGCCGAAGCCAAAAAACGCCAGCGCTCCCGCAAGTTTTAGCTTCATTTTCCATTTTTACATGATCTACAATACCCGCAAGTGTTTTACAAACCCGGCAGGCCTTTCATGCTGCCGGGTTTTTTGCGGATCAAGACAGACACACCGCGGATGAAACAGACACACCATGGACCACATCGCCTACGATAAGTGCCTGAAGGAAATGTTTGGCCTCCGGCGCTTCGGTATCAAGCTGGGGCTCGATATCATCGGTCACATGATGGACGGCCTGGGCAACCCACAGCATCATTTTTCATGTATCCACGTGGCCGGCACCAACGGCAAGGGCTCGATCGCATCGGTTTTGTCTGCGATTTTACAGGCCGCCGGCTACCGGGTGGGCCTGTATACCTCCCCGCACCTGGTGCGCTTTAATGAACGAATCTGCATCAATAACGAACCCATCTCCGATGCGGGCGTAGTCGAGGCCTATGAAGCGGTCAAATTGATATACCACGGCGACCGGGAACCGACCTTTTTTGAGTACAACACGGCCATGGCGCTGTATGCCTTCGGAAAGGCCGGCGTGGACTTTGCGGTTATCGAAACGGGCATGGGCGGCCGACTGGACGCCACCAACATCATCTCACCGGCCCTGTCCATCATATCCAATATCTCCATGGAACACCGCAGCTACCTGGGCGGCTCCATTGCCGAAATCGCCGGGGAAAAAGGCGGGATCATAAAGGCCAACACCCCCGTGATAACCGGGGTGAAACAAAAGGCCGCCATGGAGAAACTCAAACACATTGCCGGGGAAAAATCCGCCCCGCTATACCGGCTCGGCGAGCATTTCCGTATCCGCCGGCACCGCACCGACGGTATTGTGGACCGGTTTAGCTACTACGGCATGGACCATACCTGGAAAAACATGCAGTCGGCTCTGCCGGGCGCCCACCAGGCAGACAACGCCGGAGTCGTACTCGGCGCCTGCGAGGTTTTAATGCGGCAGAAAGCCGCCTTGACGGATGAATCGATTCGAACCGGCATGGCCAATGTCTGCTGGCCGGGCCGACTCGAGATTGTTCCCATGCGGCCCGAAATTGTAATCGACGGCGCCCATAACCTGATGGCGGCCCGGCGGCTGGGGGATTTTCTATCCGAGTACACTGCCGATCGCAGCCTGACCCTTGTCATCGGCATACTGGATGACAAGCCCTACCCGGCCATGCTCCGGGCCCTGGTGCCGATAGCCGACCGGGTAATATTTACCCGCCCGGTAATCGAGCGAAGCCTGCCCGCCGCAACACTGCTGGCCGAAGCAGGCCCCATGGCCGGTGCCGCCGAAGCCATCGATGCCGTGGACCGGGCAGTGTACCGGGCCATCGGGACCACCGCCCCGCAAGACCTCGTCTGTATCGCCGGATCGCTTTACGTGGTCGGCGAAGCCAAGCAGGCCCTTGAAGCCATGGATGTCATACACACAGACAGTGCCCCGGCCGCCGGCTGACCCATCCGAAACATTTTCATCCTTGACTTCATTTGTTACATCTTTTATGGTTTCTCTTTGTGTGCGCCCGTAGCTCAGGGGATAGAGCGTCAGCCTCCGGAGCTGAAAGTCGTAGGTTCGAATCCTACCGGGCGCGCCATTTTTTCCGGTCCCAACTGCCCGCCCGCTGCCTTCAGAAACACTTCCTTTGTGGTTTCCGATTTCCTTACAGTAACAGCCACGGCATTTTCGCGCCAAGGCGCAAAGTTTCAAAGCCATTTCTTCCGGTTCAGGTCGATGCCGGTCAACCGGATGGCCGCCGGGATCAAAAGAATGGAGCCGATGGTGGTGTTGACCATGGTCAGTGAAATCAACAAGGCAAACAGCACAATGGGCATGAAATTCGAGGTCACCTGCACCAGAAAACCGCAGACCAGGGCCAGGGAGGTAAACAGGATGGCTTTTCCCGAAACCGACAGGGTCTTTTCAATCGTTTCGGCCACATCCCGGTCGTCGGTTTTGTAAAACCGGTAGGTATTTAAAAAATGGATGGTGTCGTCGACACCGATGCCGATGGTAATGGCGGCAATGACGGAAGTCACCATGTCGAGTTCAATGCCAAACCAGCCCATGATTCCGAAATTGATGATAACGGTCACTCCCATGTCGATCAACGCCAGCGGGCCGGCCAGCAGTTTCCGGTAAAGTGCTGCGATGACGATAAAAACAAAGCCGAAGGACAATAAAAGCCCCATCATCTGGCCGCTGACCACGTAATGCGCCAGCTTGACGTTGATCACCGGATAGCCGGTGATTTGGAAATCATATGCCGGCGGCAGATTGGCTTTCAGGTACCCTCTTGTTTTTTCGATAATGTGGGTCACTTCCGTGGTGCCGATCCGCTCCGAGGACTTGCGGGCCAGGCGGACCAAGATATTGGTCGCCTTGTAGCCCCTATCGACAAACGGCTCAAAGGCATCGACCCGCCCGTCCGAGTCGCTGTCTTCTCCGGAGAAAATCTCGAGGTAGTCCATGATGGCCAGGTCGCTTTCCGGGATTTTGTAATAGGCCGGATCGTCGTTGTACATGGCCATGTGCATGCGCTTGATGAAATCGGAAAACGCATCCGTGCGGCCGATATTTAAATCGTCGTTTTTTTCGGATTCCAGCCAGCGGCGTACCTTTTCCACCGTGGATAAGAATTGCGCCGACTTGACCCCGTCGATCTCGTTGGAATCAATAATGATATCAAATCCCCAGCCGCCGCCGAATTTTTCCCCCATGGCAATGGCGCTGGCCCGGACCGGATCCGACGGCTTGAAATAATGGAGAAATTCGGTATCGACCCGCAACCGCAGCATCCCGGCAACCGATACCGCTACCACTGCCAAAACGACCACAAACACTTTCCGATAATGCCGGACCGCGCCTTTTGCCGCTGCGAAAAGAACCCGGTCCACCATCGTGATCTTGCGACCCGCCCCGGAGGCCAGGGCGGACGGGAAGCGATGGGGCATCAGGGCCAGCATGGCCGAAATAAGGGTAATGGAGATAAAGACGGCAAATATGATGCCTATTCCGGAAAAAACACCCCACTCCTGGATGGCGGAGACCCGGCTGGACAGCAGCGTCATAAAGGCGGCAAACGTGGTCAACCCGGCCAGCGCCACCGTAAAAGAAATATGGGACATAACCGATTGCAGCCCCTTTTTGTAGCGCTTTGGGTCAATGCGGGAAAATTCGGCGTAATACTGGTTTAAGACATGGATCGAATAGGAGCTGCCCACGGCGATCAACAGGGGCGGCACGGTGATGCCCACGGTGGTGATGGCGTAGCCGAGGTGTCCCATGAGACCGAAGGTCCAGATTTCAGCCATTGCCAGGGTAAAAAACGGCAGCAGCACTCCCCGTACAGACCGGAAATTGTAATAAAACACCACAATCACCACGAGCAGCACCAGGGGGATATTGCGGTACAGGTCGGCCTGCATGTACTTGTTGAAATGGTGGTTGACATAGGGGACTCCGGATACAATGATATCGAGGTTGTCGTAGCTTTCGACAATATCAATCAGTTCGGCAACCACGGCCATCCGGCCGCCGCCTTCGGCGAATTTAACCACAAAGGCAAAGTCTTGGATTTCGCCGGTATCCGGATTGACGGAATAAATCCCGCCCCGGTAGGCCGGATTTTTTTTCAGGCGCTGCTTGAAGCGGGCCACAGCCGTCTCGGTCCGGGGCATCATTCGGCGGCCGCTGACATCTTCTTCAATCAGCGGATAGGTCTCCAGGGTATCGAACGCACCGGATATATCCTCTGCAGTAAACGGCGAAAGGATCGCATCGACACATTGCTGGCGCTTTAATGCCACTATCTGACGGGCCTTTTCGGTCAGGCGCGCCATTTGACCGGGGGATAAAAACGCCCGGTTTTTGGCTTTTGCGGCGACATGGCGATCGATGAAACGAAGAAAGGCCGGATCATCGCTGAATGCGGCCGCAAGATCGTCATAACTGGCAAACGCCGTGTCTGCGGCCCGATCCAATCGCTGCAACCGCTGATTTTCCAGTTGCCCGTCAAAATCCTTGAAGGCTTCGATGTCACGGAGCAGATCATTCATCCGGTCCAGGCTCTGCGCCGACCACAGCGGCGCCGCCGAAACGGCCATGATCATGAACCGATCGTTGTCCCCGTAGATTTCCTTGGTTTTTTCGTATTGAATGTAATCCGGGTCGCCTTCCGGCATGAAGGCTTCGATGGAATGATCGAAGGTCAGCTTGAAAACGCCGCCGCCGAGCAGTAGAGTCATCCCGAGCAGACCGAGCAGAAAGACTTTCGGAAACCGCAGTACCACGCGAAGGTATGCATTTATAAAACGAGCCATTGCCCTGCCCCGTCTTTACCCGCCTTTTTACGAAACTGTCGAATTTATTCTTGCATTTCGGAAAACAATATGAGAAGTATAATACAGAAAGAATAGATTAGTGAATGGATTTTTACTTTTTTTTGGGTTTTCCAATGACTGACGCATCAGTCATTGAAATAAAAACTTCCCGGGCATGAGGCCTTGCAGGTATCGATTGCAAGGATTATGCTTATGAAAAAGAAAATTTTTTTATCCGCATCATGACTGACGCGTCAGTCGTGCAAAAAGCGATACGCCACCGGCCGGCATACAGTCGCTACTTTTCGGGAGGAAAAGCAATGGATCGATACATTCAGTTTGTCTTAAAACGCCCGGTGGGTGTGCTGCTGTTTTTTATTGCCATAACGGTGGCCCTGAGCTTCGGAATTGCCAAACTGCAATTCGATACCTCCATTTCAAAATTTTTGCCGGAAACCGACCCGGCATATAAATATTATCAACAGGTCAAAGAAACCTACGGCGACATCGACACCTTTGTCATCCTCGCCGTTTCCGACAAAAACCTGTGGTCGCACCAAACCTTCCAAGATCTCAACGCCCTTTTAAACGACCTTCAGGCCTATGCAACCTACCATCCGGAAGTCGAAAAACAGCGACTGGCCAAACTCGATACGATTCTGGACAAAAAACGGCTGACCCGGCAGGGCCTGCTATCCGCCTTTGGAGACGATGCGGTGTTCCAGCGCCTGCTGGAAAGAAAAATGCAGGCCGCTGCCGTCAATGGCAATGCGTTGACCGGCGGCGACAAGCGCAAGCTCAAAGATGCTGTCGAGACGGCTGCCCGGCTCAAAGAACAGGAGTTGATTGATGACATTGTATCGCCCTTGAATGTAGAAGATGTCACCGGCGCAAACGATACGCTGTCCACGGTCGAGCTCATTGAAACCGATAGCCGGGGCCGGCGGATTTTGCCGGAAACCCGGGCGGAATTTGCGGCATTCAAACACAAACTTCACCGGAACCCGGCGTTTGAAAACGGCATTTACACCACAGATCACAAGGGCGAGATCACGGACCTGGGGTTTGCCCTTCGCCTTACGGACATGTCGAATTCCGATGCCATCGCCGGTGAGATCCTGGAAATCACCGACGCGCATCAGACAAAACTCGATATCTTAGCCCAGGGCCAGCCGCTGGTCTACGTATGGATCAACCAATACATGCAAAACGACCTGGCCCGTTTCGTGCCCCTGGTGCTGCTGGTGGCCATCTGCATTTTCCTGATCAATTTCCGCTCTTTTCGCGGCGTGATCCTGCCGGCGACGACACTGATGATGGCCACCAGCTGGATTTTAGGGTTAATGGGCCATCTCGGTGTTGAAATCACCACCGTTGGCATTTCAATTCCCATTTTGATGATCGCGGTGGGCAGTTCCTACGGCATTCATATCCTGAACCAGTATTACGCCGATTTTGACTATATCACCCGGAAAGGAAAGATCGAGGGGCTCCGGCACTCCATGAACCACATCTCGATCACCGTTTTGCTGACCGGGCTGACCACCTTTGTGGCCTTTTTGACCCTGACCACCCACCAGTTGTCGGCCATACGGAACTGGGGCCTTTTTTCGGCCATCGGCGTCATTTTCGCGGTCTGGATTTCCGCCTCCATCATCCCGGCGGGCCTTGCCCTGATGTCACACAAAAAAGACCGTTACCTTTTACAGCGACAAAACGGCGGCCGGTCCCGCTGGATCGACACCACCGTACGGGGGGCCTCCCACGTGGCCATCCACTATTACAAGCCCTTGCTGCTCGGGGTGGCGGTAATGACAGCGCTTTCCGTGGCCGGGCTGTTCCGGCTCAATGTGGAAACCGAACTGCTGAGTTTTTTTAAACCGGACAATCCGATCCGGACCAGTGCAGTGGAAATCAGCGAAAAATTCGGCGGCCGGTGGGGTTTTAGCATCATCATCGACTCCAAAGAGCCCGACGGCGTGAAAAACCCCAAATACTTAAAAACCATTGCCGATTTCCGGAAATGGCTGACCGCCGAGGAAAATGCGGACTTGCATATCGGCCGCACCGATGCGTTCAACGATTATATCAAGACCATGCACATGGCCATGCACAACGATGACCCCGCTTACTTCCGGATACCGGAGAACAAATGGGATGTGTGGGATTACCTGGAAATATTTTCCGCAGAAGACGCCAACTCGGACGGTCGGGCCGATATCTTTGAACCCTACGTGGATCCGGCTTTCCAGAAATGCAACATCCTGGCCCGGCTCTGCGACGAAAAAAATTCATTGCTGGGCACATCAGGAGTAAAACATACTTTCAACCGGATCAAGGCCCATTTAAATCAAACCCTGCCGGCCGATTATGATTTCAAGATCACCGGACATCCGGCCATGGTCCTCAAAAGTGCGGACTATATCGTCTACGGCCAGATCCAGAGCCTGCTGCTGACCCTGCTTGTCATCGGCATCGTGGTGGTGATCCTGCTCCGGGACCTGCGGGCCGGCATGCTGGCGCTGATTCCCATGGGCGTCGGCGTTGTTTTCAATTTCGGGATCATGGGCTGGTTCGGCATCCAGCTCGATGTCGCCACCTCGCTGATCGCCGCCATTACCATCGGTATCGGCGTCGACGACACCATCCATTTTCTAAACACATTCCGTTATTACCGAAAACGCGGCTTTAATGTAGATATGGCCATTTTTAAAACCGAATGCGTGGCCGGCAAAGCCATCATTTTCACATCCCTGGCATTGATTTTCGGCTTCTCCGTGCTGGGCATATCGACGTTTAAACCGTTGATTCTCTTCGGCCTGCTCATGGCCATCACCATGGTGGCCACGACCTTTGGCGCCCTGCTGGTGCTGCCGGCAGCCATCAAGTTCAGCCGCATCCAACTGGTGAAATCACCGGCAAAGACGGATAAAAAATCCTGGCAGCTACCAGGTTCGGCTTTAAAAATCGCAAAATCGACAAAAAAGGCTTAGATTTAGTTAAAAATTCATTTTATCTTGTCGCTTTACATTTTCATATTCAATCTTTTCAGGAGGAAATTCTATGAAACGCAGGGTGTTGTTGGTGTCGGTGCTGATCCTGGTGATGAGTTGGCCCGCTTTTGCCTTGACGGGACGAAAAATCATGGAAAAAAGCGATGAACTCGCCGAGCCCGATACCGCCATGAGCAAAATGATCATGCGGATTCACAAGGGCGGTCGAATGGAGGAAAAAGCCTTCACCCTGATGATGAAGCAGTACGACGAGGACGAGGACAAAGCATTGCTCGAATTCATCCGCCCGACCAAAATCAAGCTGCTGACCCATTCACACGGCGGACGGGAAGATGACCAGTGGCTGCGCCTGTCTTCGGGCCGTATCAAGCGGGTGGCCGCATCGAGCAAGGGCAAACCTTTCGTCAATTCCCATTTTTACTACGAAGATTTGACCTCGGTGAATATCGATGATTACAAATACAAATCCCTCGGCGAGGGCCGGGCTGTCGAAACGCCTTGCTACAAGGTGGAAGGCATCAAAAAGGACCCGGATCACCGGGTATACGAAAAACTGGTGTTTTATGTCCGCCAATCCGATTACTTCATCACCCGGATCGATTTCTACATGGACGGCAAATTGCACAAATACCTTGAAAACTATGACGTCAAAAAAATCGACGGCATCCTGACCCCGCATCGGGCCACCATGTACCGCGCCGACGAAAAAGGCAAGACCGAGCTGTTTTTAGGCGGGGTCAAGTATAATGTGGAAATTCCGGATATCCGATTTAAAAAGGAAGCCCTCAGATAAGACCTGAAAAAAAATCAACCGATGAGACCGTACTTGTCCATGCCGTTGTGTAAATGCCATTTTTCCCGCCGCCTTCTGGGGATATGCGTGCTGGCCGCACTGATGTGGCTTGTCAGTCCGGGGTGGGATGGGCCGCGTTTTGTTGCGCATGGGGCCGAAAAAGCCGAATCCGGGCAAATGCCGGCCGGAACCGATCCCGCGGATGCATCTCTTGATGCCGCAAAGCCTGCTGACAACACCGCCTCCGATATACCCGAGTTCGATACGGACTGGTCAATGGAGGGCGATTTTGCCACGGCCGAAAATGACGCGGAGTTGACCTGGGGGGTGGACGTGGCATTTGAAAACCTTTTCAATCTTGAAAGCGAGGACCATTTCCAGGACGCTTACGAAAAAAACGAAATCAGTACCCGGATAGACCTTTCCTACGGAACGTCGCGCACGTATGTAAAATCGATCACCGACTTCTATGTATTGCCGACGTTTATAAACGATGAAATCGGCGATGCGTACTTCTACGCCAGCGAAAGCAACATCGCCCGCAACCTGCGCATATCAGGCCGGGAAAGTGAAATCATTTTCCGGGAACTGTATTTGAATTATCCGCTGGAAAACGGCCGGCTCCGGATCGGCAACCAGATCTATTCCTGGGGCACCGCCGATGCCATCAATGCCACGGCCTACCTAAACCCCCGGGATTTGCGGGAACTGCTTTTCATCAATGAAGATCACCAGAAATTCGGCGTACCGTCGGTTTCCGGCATGTATTTTTTCAACCGCTTCACAACGGAACTGGTCTGGGTACCCGTTCATGTGGCCTCCGCCATTCCGGGCACCGGCCACTTCTGGGCCATCGACCGGGCGGAAAACAACTATCCCCTTTTCTTTGACGACCCGCAGCCCCTGACGGTCAAATCCGAGAATATGGGCTACGCGGCCCGGGTTTCTTCAAGCTATCGGGGCATGGATTTTTCCTTCAGCGGCTATCACGGACCGGACACGGAGCCGGTGTTCCGGCCTTTTGCCACGGTACTTGAACCCAACCAACCACTCGGCATCCGGGTGAAGCCGTACTATGATACCGTCGATTACCTCGGTTTCGATTTTTCAACGTCTTTGGGCGATTTCGTGTTCCAGGTCGAAGGGGCGTATTCGCCGAACAAAAGCGGCTTTGTGCTCCAGGACACCGATGACCCGACCACGCTGGAATTTCCCTTTGCCGTCCAGGAAAGTGACTATTACGCCTACTCGGCGGGCTTTAATTATTTCATCCCCATGCATCGGCTGCTGAAAGGCCATGCCGGCGATTCGCTGTTTACAATGGAATGGTACCAGGCCCGGTACCGGAAAGCGGAGCTAAATGACCCCATTTTATCGGACTTTTTGACGTTCCGGTACCAGGATGACTTTTTCGACAAAAGAATTCACGTAGAAATTTCCACGATTTTTGAAACCCGGGACGGCGGGCTGATCTTCTGGCCGCAGGCGGCCTACGATTTTCAAAACGGATTCAAACTCGGAGTCGAATACGCGGCAATCAACGGAGACGGGCAAGGAGACTGGGAAACCGATTCCCTCTTTTACTATTACCGAACCAACGATTTTGTCATGTTAACGCTTGAATATGCTTATCCATCGTAACATACCGCATTTTATTTTTATCGTTCTTGTGGCGATACTTTTCGGCGCCTGCGGCGACGGCAAGGATGCGGATAAGCTCATCGTATCCGGCACGTTTTCGATGGATTCCAAAACCGCCGATTCCGACAAGCCGGTCCTGGTGGCAGTGACCGATACCCTTGACCGAAAGGCCCTCGAATCCAACGCCCGGAATTCGATTATTGAAATCATTACCGCGGACAAAGCGGAAGCCGAATTTCGAATCGATCTGACGGAAAAAGGCGTTCAAGCCGGCGATACGGTCTATCTTATCGCCTTTGCAGACAATGACTACGGCAACGATGTGCCCTTCCCCACCCCTGAGGACCGCATCGGCTTTTTCGTTCCTCCTGATAGCCTTTCCCCGGGCTATACCCTGACCGCCGGCGAAAACAAGGGGATCCATATCGACATCAACCGTCTCATCTACGACTACGACGCCGCCATCGACGGGACACTTACGGGCAATCAAACCGGCAAAGTCTTTTTGTTTGCCTATACCGGCGAAATCACCTCTTCAGATTTTTCCGACATCGACTACGACAAAGTCATCGGGTTCGAAACGCTTGAAAAAGGCACGGAGCCGGCCGATTATACCATCGATATCCTCCCCTATGGACAACCGCTGCCCATTGATGATGTCAAGGTCATCGCCCTGCTCGATTCCGATAATAATGACAAGATCTCGAGCGGCGATGAAATCGGCTTTTATAAATCCAAGGAAGCTTCGTTTCTGTCTGCAGCCAGGATTCCTGAAAGCGGAAAGCCGCCCGGCGTAAAATTCGGGTTTTCCATGGAAGTGCCCGAACCTTCCGGGGACGACATCACCCTTTCCGGAAAAATTGAGCGGCCGGGCCATCATCTGGAGGCGCCGGTTTACCTGGCGGTATTCGAAGGCGAACAGCCGGGTAAAATCAGTGATGATTTGTTAGGCTCGGTTAAATACTTTAAAAAACTGCCGGCAGACAGCGACCGATATACCATTGATCTTTCAGATACGGGTCTTGCCGCCGGCGACACCGTCACGATTGCCGCATTTGCCGACACCGACCATAGGGGCGGGGTGCCCAACCTGGATGCCGATGATCTCATCGGTTTTTATCTGCCTCCGGAAAAGCTCTCCCCGGCCTACACCCTGCAGCAGGGATCAAATGCCGGCATCGACATCCCCATCGACCGCACCGTCTACGACTACGACGCATCCATTGCCGGCACCATCACCGGCAGTGAAACCGGCCAGGTCTTTGTGGTCGCCTATGCCGGCGA
>JBNJEA010000150.1:0-6892 GCA_051745395.1 Thermodesulfobacteriota bacterium
GACATACGCCCGGGTAAAGGCGACGCCGGCGTAAAAAGAGGCCAGCGCCATGTTGTGGCGCGCCGTCATGTTGCCGCCGTCATTGTATGCGGTTTCCAGATTTTCGAATATCAGCCGGGTTGCGGATTCGGCATGTTCGTCGGTGAACTGGGTCCCGTTTAAACCGATGTAGGCCTCCACCGCGTGGGTGAGGGCATCCATTCCCGTCGTCGCGGTAATGTGGGGCGGCAGCCCGGTCATCAATTCCGGGTCCAGTACCGCAACCTTGGGGATCAGCTTCAGATCGTTGATGGCAAATTTTTCATGGGTTTCGGGATCGGATATGACGGCGACAATGGTGGTTTCAGAACCGGTCCCGGCGGTGGTGGGCACGCAAAAAAGCGGCGGGATGGGCAGAAACACCCGAAAAAGGCCCTTCATGTGGCGCACGGAAAAATAGGGATTGGAAATCCGTGCGCCGATCGCCTTGGCGCAATCCATGGGCGAGCCGCCGCCAAAGGCAAGGAGGCTGTCACAGTTGTTGGCTTTATAGATTTTCCTGCCTTCCTCCACGTTGGCGATGGTGGGATTGGGTTGTACGTCATCGAAGACTGTGTATCGGATGCCGTTTTGCTGAAGCGATTCGAAAAGCCCGTCTAAGAGCTTTAAATCCATCAGCACCTTGTCGGTGACCACCAGTACGTGTTTGCGGCCCCTGTTGGTGATGTTTTCAGCCAGTTGCCGGATGCTTCCGGGCCCGCTCAGCAGCAGCGGCACCGGAAACGGCAAAACAATGGAAGCCACTTTCATTGCCTTCTGCTGGGCCCGATACGCGTTTTTTTTCATTGACCAGAGCATAGAGACCTCTCCTGATTTTTTACGGTTTCACGTGTCTGTTTCCAACGGCCAGCCGTTTGATACACCACTCTCGTCAAATGGCGTCAGTTTTTCCGGATGCTGTCGACCATATAGAAAAATTTTTCGTGGTTCAACTCATAACTCGTGCGTCTATCGAAATTTTTCCGTCCTATTTTTTTATCAGCTGAAGAGACCCAAGGGGGGGAGGGAAAAGCCGCAGCGGCGAAATAATGGTTTGTAATGCCGAAAATTGGTGATAGAAATGGATTTTCCGAATCGGATGCGAGCGTTTGAAAATTTTGCCATCAAGCCGGAAAAAAGGCCCAAACAATGCCCCAAAGCCCCGTCATCGGCCTGGTCATGGCCACCCACATGGAAGCAAAGCCCTTTTTGAAGGGGCTGGAATGCCAAAAAACCACAGGCACCCCATTTGCCGTCTACCGCGGGCCGGATACGGTAATTGGGATCTCCGGGATCGGCAAGGTCAATGCCGCCATGGCCTCTGCGTTCATGTGCATGACCTTTTCGCCGGTCTGCATTGTCAATGCGGGTGCAGCCGGCGCCGTCGGGCATGGCTATCAACTCGGCGATGTCTGCCAGATTGAAACGGCCATTGAAGCCGATCGTCTCCATTTCGTCACCGGAAAGCCTTTCCGGCATCGCCCCGATAGGCTAAGCGGCATTGCAACGGCCCGCCTGGCGACCCGCGACCGGGTGGTTCTCACCATGGCAGATCGGCGGGAAATGGCCGCCATCGCCGAGTTGGTGGATATGGAAGGCGCGGCTGTGGTCCAGGCCGCCCGCAGGTTTCACACCCCCTGTCATCTATTGAAATTTGTCAGCGACACGCCGGACCATACCCGCCTCAGAGATATTCCCCGCCACATCCGCAGGTATCGAAACGCCTTTTTAGAGCATTTCATGGCAAACGTCCGGCCTGAACTGTGGGGACGTTATGCGATCGCCTCCGCGTAGGTTCAGGTGCAAGGTTCCAGAAAACAGCCGGTTAGGGATGAACGCTTCGCGGCACCCCTTCATAGGGGGTTCTCCGTCTGGATTTAATGGTCGTGGGGTCCCGGAGCGTTTTCAGAATTTCAATGCTGTGCTTCAGTCCTTTATAGTGCCGGGCCATTTCAACGGCCATACCGGTGATGTTGCCCATGGCCTGAACAAAATTGACATCCTCCAGGGTAAATTCCCAGGCTTCGGCGGTATAGACCCGCAAGGTCCCGATTGATCGCCCGCCGGCGATAATCGGCACGGCCAGTATGGAAGAAATGCCTTCCCGCCTGGCGGCGTCTGGATACTGGATTCTCGGGTCGTCGCTGACGTCGTAGATCGCAACCGGGCCTTCTTCGAGGGATTCGGCGATCGATTTCAACGCACTGACCGGCCCCTTGTTGATGTATTCATCGCTTAGACCGTAAGAAGCCGCGACTTCGAGTTCCTTGTTTTCCCGGTTGATCAGAAAAACCGCGCAGCCTTTGACACTCAAGGCGTGGGTGATGCTTTCCACGGCCATCAGCACCACTTCCTCCGGGTCCTTGGAATGCGAAATCGCGTTGGTGACCTTCAACATGGTTTCGTAATTCATGAGTTGCTTTTTCATTTTCATGACCTCCTTCTGGTTAGTGAGAAAAGTCTTTTTCCCATTGTGTTTATAAAGGCCTCGGTTTCCGCCGGCTTTCAGGCCGTTTGCCGCCGGAGGCCGCTGCCAGCCGAATTTGAGCCGCATTTGATGCAAGCGTGGGGCGAGGGAAGTCAGAGGTCGTATGATAAGCGCGCCAGGCGATTTTGAGGGCAGTGGCAGTATGGCCTTCGTAAACATTTCTGATTATAAAATAATAGGATTTCGACCCGGCGTCAAGCAAGGGCCCCGAATCTGCGCATGCCGCCGGCAACCATACAAGCAGATCGCCCGCGGCGAGGTCGGGCTGATTATCCCCGGCTACATGAATGTCCATCCCTGGGCAGGGTCACGGCCGCACCAGACCGGTGCCGACAGCGACGATAAAATCCCGGGACTCCGCCGCCTGGCCCACACTATCCACGAATACGGGAGCAAGGCGTGCTTCCAGCTGCCCCACGCCGGGTGCCAGGCCAAAAAGGCCCATACCGGGCATACCCCGAAAGGGAACTCCGCGTGGTGGTCCTGACCGGCGCCGGCGAAAAATGTTTTTCCGTCCGGCGTCAGGCCTTTGCACCGTCTAAGACCCGCCGGATCGTGGTCGCCAGGGTTTTCTGGTCCGCCGGCTTCATGAGCAGGGCTTCGATGGGAAGATCCCGGCTGTTTTCATCCAGTTTTTCGTTATAGCCGGTGCACAGGATTACCGGCATGTCAGGCCTTATGGCTTTAATGGCGTGGGCTAGTGTGTCGCCGGTCATGCGGGGCATGGACATGTCCGTTAAAACCAGGTCGAAGCGCTCCGGTGACAGCCGAAACTGATCCAGCGCCTCTTTGCTGCTGGTCGCCGTGGTTGCCGTGTACCCCAGCCGGTTGAGCTTCTGCTGCATCATATTGACAATCTGGGGTTCATCATCCAGTACAAGGATATGCTCCGTGCCGCGGGGCAGAGTTTCCTCGGGAGGCTTTGCCGCTTTTGGCCGGCGGTTTTCGGCCATGGGCATGTACACATGGAAGGTGGTGCCCCTGCCGATTTCGCTGTATACGGTAACAAAGCCGTTGTGTTTCCGGACGATGCTGTAGACCACCGAAAGCCCGAGTCCGCTGCCGTCGACGGTTTTCTGCCATGTGGTGAAATACGGCTCGAAGATTTTGTCAAGATGATGCGAGGCAATACCGATGCCGGTATCGCTTACGGTAATGCGGGCATAGTCGCCGGAGACAACTTCCGGATGCTTTTGTGTCATGTGCTCATCAAGGTTGACGGCTTCGACATCGACCGCCAGAATACCGCTTTCATTTTCCATGGCCTTCACGGCATTGGTGGCCAGGTTGACAATCACTTGGTGGAACTGGGTCGGGTCCGTTCGGACAATAAAGGATTCGTTGGCGATATTTTCGCGAATTTCAATGGTTGCCGGCGTTGTGGCCCGCATCATCTTCAGGGTTTCCTTTAAAAGGGGAACGATCTGGACGGGCGCAAATTCCTGCTCTTCGCGGCGGCTGATGGTCAGGATCTGTTTGACCAGCGCCTTGGCCCGGTTGCCGGCCTCCAGTACGGCAGAAAGGTTGTGGTGCAACACGGTGTCTTGCGGGACCTCGTCTATGGACAGTTCCGTGTAGCCGATCACGGATGAAAGGATATTGTTGAAATCGTGGGCAATGCCGCCGGCCAGCGTGCCGATGGCTTCCATTTTCTGCAGCTGTCGGATTTGCGCATTGAGCTTTTTTCTCTCCGATACGTCTCTGGCGATGCCCTTGAATCCCGTGACCTGCCCGTCAGTGTCCTTGACGGGCGAAACCAGCGTTTCCACGTAGCAGGTGCTGCCGTCTTTTCGGATCAATTCGCCGTTGAAGATGTTTACCGATTTGCCCGTGCGGTAGACCCGGTTGAACTCCGCATAAACCCGCCGGGCGAATTCCGCATCCATGGCCTGCCGGTAGTTCATGCCCATCAACGCCTCTTTTTCGTATCCGAGCATCTGGTACAGGGCATCGTTGAAAAAGGTCAGGTTGCCGGCCAGATCAGCCTCGAAGTATCCGTCTTCGATGGTTTCGAGAATTGTCCGGTATTTTTCCTCGCTTTGCTGTAAGGCCTGCTCGACTTGTTTGCGCTGTGTTATGTCCACCAGCAGGCCCTGAATCCCGATGATGCGGTCGTTTTCTTTTATCGGCCGCGCATTGGTCATAAACCATATGGCCCGGCCGTCTCTGGTCTCGTAAAGGCGCTCCGTGGCCACGGCTTCGCCGGCAATGATTTTCCGAAACTGTTCGCCAAGGTTCTCGCGGTCATCCGGATGGAGAAAATTTGCATAGCTGCGGCCGATGATTTCTTCCGGCCGGTAACCGGAAATACGTTCGATATTGGGGGAAACGTAAGTAATGGTGGCGTTTTGGTCCAGGATGTAGAGAATGTCGTTGAGGTTTTCCGCCAGTTGCTGATATTGTTGATTGCGTTTCTGCAGGGTTTGCCGGTCTTGATCGAGTTGAGCGTTTTGCTTTTGAAGCGCAGCATTCTCATCGGCTAATTGTTCAACTCGTTTTTCCAGTTCCTGATATGTCGGCTTTTTTGACATGGGGAATACTTGGCCCATTTTTAAAGAATTATCATAACGGAATGATATTGAGGATTTAAAAGGTATTATGTAATAATCAGGGCGACAAGTCAAGGACGGAAGGGTGTGTAAACCCGCTAACCCCCAAGTACGGCACCGGCTTTTTGCTTGAAGGCGGGGAGGGGGTCGGGCCACGATAAAGCCTTAATTTAAATGTGAATAAATAAAAATTATTGGCCATTTTCGGGGCTATATTGCATTTTTGACCGTAAAAAATTGGACTATAATAAGAACGCAGACAGGCAAAGCAATGGAAATTCGAAGTCGAAACAGACTATTTTGAGGGCAAAATCATCAAAATAAGCCCTTAAAACGCCATTTTTTTGAATTGAAAAATATAAAATTCAAAAAGGTAGCATGGCCCGACCCGCCAGACACAGCATGGCCCGACCCGCCAGACAGCGCCAGAACCCGCAATGCCTTGTCTTCACGGGTTGGAACTTCGGAAAGAGGGAAAAGGGGTGCAATTCCAGTGATGGTAAAAAAGGTCCACCCCTTTTCGTACCAGCGAAGGGGGTCGTTAGTGCAGTGTTGCCAGAAAACAGCCGCCATCTCCGCCGCCGTCACTATCGGCACCATCACCATTGGTCCCGCCACCATCCGCATCATCACCATCCGTTTCATCGGCGCCGCATTGATCATACATGAGTTCAATGTTGCTGTCGATTGTACCGTCGTCTCCGATATCGGTTTCCATCCGGGCGGGGTTGTCATGGCGGTCGCTTTCGTAGAAAAATTGCGTGACCGTTGTGACGGTTTCGCCGTTATAGCTTGTGCTTTTCTGTTCCATGATCCGGCCGTTGAAAATAGAAATTATCTAATTTTTGGCATAAAAATTGGATTAAATGCTGTCAAGCGGGAAGCAATGCCGGAAGGCATGGATGGTAAGGCGGTGGTTTTTGCTGCTCCAGTCCGCCGATGTCCGTGAGCCGGATTTTAAAGACCGATAAAGTGCAATGGGCCGGCCGCGGGGACCGGCCCAAAAAGAGGCGGGCATGGTTTGCAATCGCATCGGCGGGTACTTGCTTCGCTAAATCGCGGTTGCGGCAAGATAGCCGCCGTGAATCGCATCATTCATCCGCCCGGGTTCGACCGCATCGCCGATGACGGAATAGGCAATGCCCAGCGGTTCGATCCGGGCGGCGATGTCGTTGACGGGCCGGGCGCCGGCGGCGTTGATGACGTGATCAAACCGCTGCCGCGATACCGTGCCGTCTTTTTCGAACGTCAGCACCCCGTCCTGAATTCCGGTGACGCGGGTTTGGGTATGCAGGGTCACGCCGAGCCGGGTCAGTTCATGCATCAACACCCACTTGGTTGATTTGCCGACGTCGCTTCCGACCCTGGGCAGCATTTCAAACACGCTTACCCGGGAGGTGCCGGTATTCATAAGCTCCCGCAGCCGTTCAACGCTTTCGGCCTCGTGGTTGAACAGGAAATACAGCGTTTCCGGCGATATGGTGCCCTTTTCCGCCGCCAGCAGGGCGGTTTCAAGGCCGACGGCGCCGCCGCCGATTACCGCGACGTCTTCGCCGAGGAAGGGATCGGTTTTAAGCACCTCCCAGGCCGAGACCACGCAGGCGTCGTCAATGCCGTCGATGGGCGGGCAGACCGGTTCGGCGCCTTCGGCCACGATGATGTGATCGGGCGCTTCCGCCCGGATAAACGCCGCGTCCACCGGGGTGTTTACATGCAGGCAGACGTTGTGTTTCCGGACCATGGCCTCGTAAAAGGGGATCAATCCCAGAAGTTCGCCTTTGTGGGGCGGCACGCCGGCAATGCGGAGCTGGCCGCCGATTTTTGCGTCCTTTTCGTA
>JBNJEA010000151.1:0-6884 GCA_051745395.1 Thermodesulfobacteriota bacterium
AGGCCGATCAGTACCGTGGGCGCGGCGCACAGATGCGTTACCTGCTCTTTTTCGATGACATCATAAATGGTCTGCGGCTCGACTTTGCGCAGACAGACATGGGTGGCGCCGATGGCGGTCACCGCCCAGGGAAAACACCACCCGTTGCAGTGAAACATGGGCAAAGTCCACAGGTAGGCAGACTGGTCGGTCAAACCGAATTCGATAACCTCGCCCATGGCGTTTAAAAACGCCCCCCGGTGGTGATACATCACCCCTTTGGGCTTGCCGGTGGTACCGCTGGTATAATTGATGGTGGCCACCTCCCATTCATCTTCCACCGCGCAAGTGACCGGCTCGGGGCTTCCGGTCAGCAGAAAACTTTCATAATCGGTGCCGGCCAGGGGATGGCTGTCATCGACGTCGCAGATATTGACAAACCGGGCTACCCCGTCGAGATCATCCATTATCGGTGAAACCAATTCCGCGAAGGCGTTGTCGACAAACACCATTTTTGCTTCGGAATGGTCCAGGATATAGCCCACCTCGCCCGAAGAAAGCCGGATATTGACGCTGACCAGCGCCGCGCCGATCATGGGCACGGCGAAATGGGCCTCGAGCATGGGCGGTGTATTCGGGCAGATAAAGGCCACCTTGTCGCCCTTTTGCACACCGGCAGCCTTCAGGGCGCTGGCCAGCCGGTTTACCCTTTCGTAAAACATCTGGTACGTAAACCGCGTGTTGCCATAGACCACCGCGGTTTTGTCATCGAAAATCGCCGCTGCGCGTTCTATAAACCGCACGGGTGTCATTACGTCGCAATTGACCGATACGCTATCCATGCCGAGATTCTCCTTTCCGGGATTGCCTTTTTTGTTTTTCGGACAGAAACCGGATAATTTCTTCCGTATCCGGTGCATCAGCCGGTTGGATCATGTAGTAGATCACTCCCTGGTCACGGGCTTTGCGTTCCCGTTGCCGGGAATTGCCCCGCGTCATCGCCACGACCGGCAACCGGGGGCAAAGCTGTTTGAGCCGCTGAATCAACGGGCATTCATCGGCCTCGTCCAACTCCAGGGCAACGAATGCCAGCTCATAGGGGTTGCGGCTGGCAGCGGCAATGGCCGCTGCCGACGATGACACGATATCGGCCCGGTGACCCATGTCATCGATGCGGGCTTTCATGCCCGTTGCATTCGCACTGTCGTTTTCCGCAACCAGGATATGCATTCAACAGCCTTTCCGTTGCATCAATATTGCCGCCATCTCTCTATCAAGAACCGTGCCAGCGCGGAAAACGACAGTGTAACCGGTTGAATTTGATTAAAAATCAGGAAAGGCCGGCAGTGGGTGGGGCCGAAACCGGAAAGGTAAAATCGGGGCGGATCGTTCCCAGAACGGTTGGAGTTGTGGCCGTAATGATTGGATTACACGAATAAAAAGACAAATAGGAACAATTGTGCCCAAATCAGGATCGATCAAGCCCATACTGCTTGATCTTTTTAAACAGGGTGCGACGATTAATGCCGAGCGCCCCGGCGGCGGCTTCCCGGTGCCAGCGGGCGCGCTCCAGCGCCTCCAGGACGAGGCGCTTTTCAAAATCGGCCACCGCGGTTTTCAGGTCGCCGCCTTCACCGGGGCCGGGCACGGGCGGCCCGGCTTTTTCCGGACCGGCCGATTTTCGGGCCTTGCCCATGATTTCAAACCGGCCCAGGGTCACATACCGATAAACCGTGTTCTGCAGCTCCCGCACATTGCCCGGCCATTCATAGGCATGCACGGCATCTAAAATATGGCCCGTAATCGGCGGCGGCTTGTCCGCCGGCGAGCAGGCGGCCAAAAAATGTTCCAGCAGCAGCGGCAGATCCGCCTTCCGCTGCCGCAGCGGCGGCAGGAAAATGGGGAGCACGTGGATGCGGTAATAAAAATCCTCCCGCATAACACCCCGGCGCAACAGATCTTCCGGGTCGCGGTTGGTGGCTGCAATAATCCGGATATCCGGATGCCGGACTTCTCGCCCGCCCACCGGGATATAGCCCCGGCCTTCGAGCACCCGGAGGAGCTTGACCTGCATGTTGAGACCGATTTCGCCGAGCTCGTCCAAAAACAAGGTGCCGCCGTCGGCCAGGTCCAGAAATCCGTGCTTGTCCCGGTCCGCGCCGGTAAAAGCCCCTTTCCGGTAACCGAAAAACTCACTTTCCAGCAGGCTTTCTGGGATGGCGCCGCAGTTGACCGCCACGAACCCGGCATCGCTGCGATCGCCGGCGTCATGGATGGCCCGGGCCACCAGTTCCTTGCCCGTGCCAGATTCCCCGTAGACGATGACGTTGGCATCGGTTGCCGCCGCATTTAAAATGCGTTCATAGACCTGCTGCATGGCCGGGGTTTTGCCGATGATATCGCCGAACCGGTACCGTTCCTTCATGGCGGATTTCAACCGGATGTTTTCATCCCGGAAATAGGAAGCCTGTTCTTCCAGGGCCTGCTCTGCCTGCTTTCGCTCGGTGATATCAATGACTAAGGCCTCGATTTTTTCCACCGCCCCGTTATCCCCGAAAATCGGGGAATGGATGGTTTCATACCATCGCCGGTCCCGGGGGCTTTCAAACTCACGCCGATCGGCGAGACCTTCAAAGACCGTTTCGGCCGGGCACCAGGGACATGGCGACAAAAGCCCGTGCAGGGCCCGGTAGCAAAACTCGCCCGTGGCATCCCGGCCGAGTTTTTCCGCCATGGCCTTGTTCATAAACGCAATCCGGTACGCCCGGTCACAGGTATAGATATAGCCCTGGGCCGCCTCGATGATGGCGCTGAGCTTGGCCTTGCTTTCGGCCAGGTCGCGTTCGGTCTGCTTGATCGCCGTAATGTCCATAAACGAGGCAATGCTTCGCCGGCCGTCGGGCAAAAGGCCGACCTTGATATAAATATCGCGAATGTCGCCCTGCCGGTTGACCACCCGGCATTCGTATTCATTGGGCACATCCGCGGCGGCAAGCCGGCGCCGCCGGTGATAGTCCTTCATCCGCTCCCGGTCTTCGGCCACGATAAAGTCCGACCATTTCATCCGGTGTTCGATTTGGCCCTTGTCATATCCGGCCAGTTTTTCAAATTCCTCGTTGGACATGGATATGGTCATGTCTTCTTCGATGATGATCGAGGCCGCTCCGGATTTTTCAAATACCCGCCGATAGCGGTCCTCGCTGTATTTCAAATCCGCCTCGGCTGCTTTCTGCCGGCTGATATCAATGACGATGCCCATTAACAGCCGGCAGGCCCCATCGACGTTGCGTACCGGCGATATCAACACATCGCCCCAGAAAATCGATCCATCCTTTCGGATGTAGCGGATTTGGCGCCGGAAGCGGTCCTTTTCGCCACGGACCAGGGCAGCGGCCATCTCGCCGGCTTCGGCCGCATCGTCGCCATGGAGCAGTGTTTCGGCATAAACGCCTTTCAATTCCTCCGCGGCATACCGCAGCCGGCTGCACAGGGCCGTATTGACCCGGACAAACCGGCCGGCCGGGTCGAGCAAAAACACACCGGCCCCGACCTCTTCGAGCATCCGGGCAAAACCGTCTTCTGCCCAAAACATGTCGGTCCCCGGCGACATCGTTTTATTTGTATTTGAAAATTCGGGTGGTTCCATAAAAAAAATGGTAATATAAATCGTTTCAAAAATAAACCGTTTCACGGTCTGATCCGATATCGGTTTACAGGACCCGACGAGATTGCTATAAACGCAGCATGACAGCCAACACGGAAACACAGACCGCGCCCGTTTCCATCATCAATCCATCTGCATATGACCGGTAGTAAACAACCATGAGCGACACATCCAATCCGACAAAGCCAGCAGCGCCCCCGCGCCGATTTTTCGATATTCACCCGCCGGTTTTCTGGCCGGCCACCCTTTTGCTGTTTGCCTTTATCGCCGTGACCATAGCCGTGGGCGCGCCGATGAAAACGGTGTTTTCGGCCCTACAGGACGGCATTTCCGACAACTTCGGATGGTTTTTGCTGATCGCCGTCAACTTCTACCTGTTTTTCATGCTGTACCTGGCTTTCAGCAAATACGGCGACATCCGGCTGGGCGGCAAAAATGCCGTACCGGATTTCAGCCGGCTATCCTGGTTTGCCATGCTGTTTAGCGCCGGCATGGGCATCGGCATTCTGTTCTGGAGCGTGGCCGAACCCATCTATCATTTTACCGAACCGCTGGCCAGCCAGAGCGAAACGATTCCGGCCGCCGTCGAATCCCTGAAAATCACCTTTCTGCACTGGGGACTGCACCCCTGGGCCATCTATGCCTTGGTCGGCATGTCGCTTGCCTTCTTTGCCTTCAACCGGAAACTGCCCCTGGCCATCCGGTCGATTTTCTACCCGGTTCTGGGCGACCGGATCAACGGGGTATGGGGCGACATCATCGATGTGCTGGCCGTGCTGGCCACCCTGTTCGGCCTGGCCACGTCACTGGGCTTCGGGGTACAGCAGGTCAGCGCCGGCTTAAACCACCTTTTCGGCCTGCCCGATACCCGGATGATCCAGGTGGCACTGGTGGCCGTTATTACGTTTATCGCCACCCTGTCCGTGGTTTCCGGGCTCGACAACGGCGTCAAGCGCCTGTCGGAATTAAACCTGAACCTGGCCGCCGTGCTGCTCGTTTTCGTCCTGATCGTCGGGCCGACAGTCTTTATCCTCGATGCCTTTGTCCAGAACCTGGGCACATATATGGACACGTTTTTCGCGATCAGCTTCTGGTCGGAAAGCTACGAACAGACCCAATGGCAAAACCAGTGGACCCTGTTTTACTGGGCCTGGTGGGTGGCATGGTCGCCGTTTGTGGGCATGTTTATCGCCCGGATTTCCAAGGGGCGCAGCATCAGGGAATTCGTTTTAAGCGTGCTGCTTATCCCAGCGCTGCTGACTTTCTTGTGGATCACCGCCTTTGGCGGGGCCGCCGTGTTTTTGGAGCTGCAGGAAATAGCGCAGATTTCAGCGGCGGTCAAAGAAAATGTGGCCATTTCCATGTACGAACTATTCGGCAACTATCCCTTTGCAACGCTCGCCAATATTGCCGCCGTCATCCTGGTGGTCAGCTTTTTTGTCACCTCGTCGGACTCGGGTTCACTGGTCGTCGATGCATTTACCTCAGGCGGCAAGCTGGCCTCCCCGGTGACCCAACGCATATTCTGGGCAGTCATGGTGGGCGCCGTCGCCGCGGTCCTGCTCCTCGGCGGCGGGCTCGCGGCGCTTCAAACCGCTTCGATTACCATGGGCCTGCCCTTTTCCGTGATTCTGATTTTCATGGCATACAGCCTGCGAAAGGGCCTGCAGAAAGAATACGAGGCCGAGGAACTTCGCCGCAAGGCCGTGGAACGCGAATCCTATCAGCAGCTAATCCGGCAGCTCATGGAGCGCAAGGAACAAGCATTCGATCCGGAAAGTGATCCGTCCAATCCCCCGGCACAGGCAACAGGGTCCAACTACCAATCAAATGCGGGTGCATAAATTATGGAAGCCATCAAAAACATCCTGGTTTGTCTGGATTTAACCCCTATTGATCCGTCTTTGATCCAGTATGCCGCGTTTACGGCCCGGTTATTCAGCGCGGAAAAGGTCTATTTTCTCCACGTCATCCAGGCCTATGACCTGCCGGATAAGCGCAACCGGTCTTTTCCCGATGTCGAGGCATCCCTTGACCAGATGATCCGGGAGGAACTCAACCGGCAGATCGAGCATCATTTCAAAAACAAGTATGAAAACGAAATCGTGGTCAAGGTCGAAGAAGAAGACGCCGCCGAGGCCATCGTCAATTGTGTGGCCGAACACGAGATCGATGTGACGTTGATCGGACAGAAATTCGGCGAGGACCGCCAAGGGCGATACGGGCACAAAGTCGCCGCCAATGCGGCCTGCGATATCATATTCGTTCCCGAGAACACGGAAACTGTGGCGGCAAAGGTGCTTTGCGCCATTGATTTTTCCCCAAACGCACATGCTGCTTTCGAAAGAGCCCTCTTCATGGCCGAAAACCAAGGTTCCCAATTAATCGGCTACTACATCCAGGATATCTCGCGCGCCTATTTCCCATCCTCCACCCAGCGCAGCAGCCGCCGAACAAAAAGCCAGGCCGAAAAAAAGCACCAGGAACTGCTCGACAAATACAACATCGACAAAGAAAAATTCCCCTGTCATATCGAAACCGGGGAAGAACTGACCAGCGAGGCGGAAAAAATCTACAACACCGCCGAATCCGAAGATGCCGATCTTATTATCGTCGGCGCCGCCGGGGATACGGCCACGGTGACATCGCTTCTCGGCAACATCACCGAGACCCTGCGGCGCATGCAGAAACTGATCCCGGTCATGATCGTCACGGCCAGGGGGCAGAAGTCTCTGCTCGATGTCTTTAAATCCTGAATTTGATACGCTTTGTCATTGCGGCTGTAACACAATGGCCGTGCGGGTGGGCAGGTAAAGCTGCAGGAAATGGCCGCCCTCGGGGTTTTTCATGGTAAAATGCACCTGGTCCGGCGTCAGCCGGTTGTGACCGCCGTACATGGCGGCATCGGAGTCGAAAACGGCCCGGTACTGCCCGGCCGGGGCGGCAATTCGGTAGTCCGTGTGCGAAACCGACGGATGGAAATTAAAGACAAACACGAGGCCGTTTCGCTCGAAGGCCATCACGTTGTCGCCGTTGTTTTCATACAGCAGCCGGGGCGGCGGCTCGCCGAGGACCCCGCGCTTTTTAACCAGGGCGACCATGTCTTTGTCAAATCGCCCCAGGTACTGGTATTTCAGGTTTCCGTCCGCCACGAGACTCCACTGCCGGCGGGCATACCGATAGGACCAGTCGTTTTGCTCCCGCGGAAAATCGATCCAATCCGGATGACCGAATTCATTGC
>JBNJEA010000152.1:0-6874 GCA_051745395.1 Thermodesulfobacteriota bacterium
AGTATCACGAGCGCAGCCTGGAAGCTGATCTGGGGTCCGGTATAACAGCAGCAAAAAATCGATCCGTTCGTCGCGCTCATCCGATGTCGAAAGGCGTCCCTTTGCCGAGGTGTCCACGCAGAGGCAGGTGGTTTTGCCGCGCGCGTGCACCGAGGCCGAACGCGTCAGGCTGTCCACGATCCGCATCTCCCCGAAGATTTCCCCAACCTGGGTGAGCCTGCCGATTTCGACGCCGTTCTTCTTGATCACCAACTGACCGGACAGCAGAAAATACAGCCACGGGTCGTTGTCGCCCTCCCGGATAATGAGCTCGTTGTCCTCGTATTCCCGGATTTTGCTGAGCCGGAGGAGCTTGGCCAGGTTCCGGGTCTCAAAATCCTTTAACCCCGGAATGGCCATCAGCCGCTGAATGTTTTGGACATTATCCTTCAAGTACTTGGATTCAATCATGCATACCCCTAATTTACGCTCCTGGCGAAAAGCCCGTATCAAAAAAACTATGCCGGTTTTCGAAAACCTAGTTGCATTGTTTTAACCGATGAAACGGCCGTGTGCCGCCGGATCTATCGATTTTCCAGGCAAGCCTTGTTCAAGGCACTGTCAAATGATACCGGATAACAGCCATCAAAGCAAGCCTTACAAAAATAATTTTCCGGTGATTCGATGCCGGTGGATTCGAGAAGGCCTTCCAGACTCAAGTAGTGCAACGAGTCAAGACCGAGAAAGTCTTGTAGTTCGGAGACCGTTTTGCTCGCGGCGATCAATTCCCCCTTTGTAGAAAAATCGATCCCATAATGGCAGGGAAACCGGTGGGGCGGGCAGCTGATGCGCATGTGAACCCGGTTGACCCCGAGCTCGCGAAGGGTCTTGACCCGGGTTTTGGCCGTGGTGCCCCGGATAATGGAGTCCTCGATGATAATGATGTCTTTTCCGGCCAGCAATTCCCTTACCGGGTTGAGCTTCATCCGGACGCCGAAATCGCGCATGTTCTGGGATGGTTCGATAAAAGTGCGGCCCACGTAGTGGTTGCGGATCATGGCCAGATCAAAGGGGATGCCGGAGGCTTCGGCATAGCCTAATGCCGCGTAATTGCCGGAGTCGGGAAACGGCATCACCAAATCGGCGTCCACGGGCGCTTCTTCGGCCAGGCGGCGGCCGTGGGCCTTTCGGGTCAGGTAAACGTTTTTGCCGTAAATGGTGCTGTCCGGCCGGGCGAAATAAATAAACTCGAAAATACAGAAGGTGCGGTGGTTTTTTTCGTGGGGAAAAATGCTTTGCACGCCGTTGTGGTTGATGATCACGATCTCGCCGGGTTCGAGCTCCCGAATGAATTCGGCACCGAGCAGATCCAGGGCGCAGGACTCGGAGGCCAGCACGTAATGGCCGTTTAAACACCCCAGGCAAAGGGGCCGGAAACCGTTGGGATCCTTGATGCCCACGATTTCGCCCCGGCTGGTCAGCACCACGAACGAATACGCCCCCTGCAGCCGGGTCACCGCGTTGATCAGGGCCTTGTCAAAACCGTATTTTAAGTTCTTGACAAACAGGTGCAGAAAGATCTCGCTGTCCATGGTAGTCTGGAAAATCGAGCCTTCTTCTTCCAGCTCCTGTTTCAAAATGTGCGCGTTGACCAGGTTGCCGTTGTGGGCCACCCCGTAGGATTTGCCCCGGTGGTTGACCACGAACGGCTGGGCGTTTGCGACCACCGAATCGCCGGTGGTCGAATATCTGACATGGCCGATGGCACTGCAGTTGCCGCAAAGCTTGGAGAGGTTTTCATCCGTAAAGACCTCGGGCACCAGGCCCATGCCCTTGTGGCAATTGATTTTATCGTCGCATACCACGGCAATGCCCGCGCTTTCCTGGCCCCGGTGCTGCAGGGCATAGAGGCCGAAGTAGGCCAGGCGAGCGGCTTCCGGGTGCCGGTAGATCCCGAAGATGCCGCAGGCCTCCCGGGGTTTGTCGTGGGTTAAATCAGCATTTACCATTTTCATCTTTTCAATCCGTTTTTCTCAATACGCGGAGGGTATAGGTATCAGGTTTAGGGTTTAAGGTATAAGGTTTAAGGTATAAGGCCTTCCAGGGCTTTTTTGCCTCATACCTCATACCTCATACCTTACACCTCATACCTTACACCTTATACCTTGCTTCTATGATACCCCTGCACCGCCTTGACTCCCAGCGCCTTTTCCTTTATTGCCGCAATGCCGCGGCACATGGCACGCGCCCCGGCGATGGTGGTGGCATAGGGAACGTTGAACTTCAAAGCCGCCCGGCGGATCATGTAGCCGTCCCGGCGGGTCTTGTCGCCGGCGCCGGTGTTGATCACCAGCTGAATTTCGCGGTTCATGATCGCATCGACGACGTGGGGCCGGCCCACCGATACCTTGTTGATCATTTCGCAGGCAATGCCGTTTTCAATAAAAAACTGCCGGGTGCCGCGGGTGGCGACGATGGCAAAGCCGATTTTTTCAAACTGGCGGGCAATTTCAAGCACGGCCGGCTTATCACTGTCCTGGACGCTGATAAACACGGCGCCGCGGCCGGGCAAGTGCTGGCCGGCGCCGATCTGGGCCTTTGCATAGGCCCGGCCGAAATCCGTATCAATGCCCATGACCTCGCCGGTGGACTTCATTTCCGGCCCCAGCAGGGTATCGACGTCCGGGAACCGGTCAAAGGGAAGGACGGCCTCCTTGACCGAGATGTGATCAAGCCACCCCTGGTCGGACAGACCGAACTCGGACAGCGAATGGCCCACCATGACCTTGGTGGCGATCTTGGCCAGGGGAACCCCCGTGGCCTTGCTGACAAAGGGCACGGTGCGCGAGGCCCGGGGGTTGACTTCGAGCACGAAAAGCCGGCCGTCTTTGATAGCGTACTGGACGTTCATCAGGCCGACCACGTTCAACTCCTTTGCCATCGCCTTGGTGGCGGCCGTGATTTCCTCGATTGATCTGTCGTCTAAGGAATACGGGGGCAGCACGCACGCCGAGTCACCCGAGTGGACCCCGGCGGCCTCGATATGCTCCATGATGCCGCCGATGATCGTCTCCCTGCCGTCGGATACGGCATCCACGTCGACTTCAACGGCATCTTCCAAGAACTTGTCGATTAACACCGGATGCTCCGGGGAGGCCACGATGGCCAGGCGCGTGTAGTTTTCCATTTCCTGCTGGTCGTAGACGATCTTCATGGCCCGGCCGCCAAGCACATAGGAGGGCCGGACGATGACCGGGTAGCCGATATCATCTGCAATTTTGATGGCTTCTTCCACCGACCGGGCCGTGCCGTTGGGCGGCTGGAACAGGCCGACGGTGTGTAGCATGGCCTGGAAGTGCTGCCGGTCCTCGGCGCGCTCAATGGCGTCCGGATGCGTGCCGATAATCGGCACGCCGGAGGCCAGAAGCGGCAGCGACAGGTTCAGCGGGGTCTGGCCGCCGAATTGGACGATCACGCCGTCGGGCTGTTCGGTTTCCACGATGTGGAGGACGTCTTCGTGGGTCAGCGGCTCGAAATAGAGCTTGTCGGAGGTATCGTAGTCGGTGGAGACCGTTTCCGGGTTGCTGTTGACCATGATGCTTTCAATGCCGAGTTCGCCCAGCGCAAAGGAGGCATGCACGCAGCAGTAGTCAAACTCGATGCCCTGGCCGATCCGGTTGGGCCCGCCGCCTAGGATCATGATCTTTTTGCGGTCCGATACCCGGGCCTCGTCTTCCTGCTCGTAGGCGGAATAGTAGTACGGCGTGGCCGCCGCAAATTCCGCGGCGCAGGTGTCGACCAGCTTGTAGACCGGGCGGATGCCGGCGGCCTTGCGGCGCTGACGGATATGGGCCTCGCCGGTGCCGGTGACATGGCCGAGCTGGTAATCGGAAAACCCGAGCGCCTTGGCGGTTTTCAAGCTGTCTTCGGACAAATCGGCGCCGGTCTGCCGGACCTCGATTTCACAGTCGACGATCTGGCGCAATTGGTACAGAAACCACGGGTCGATGCCGGTCAGTTCGTAGATGGTGTCAACGGGCATTTGGTGCCGCAGGGCCTGGCGCAGGTAAAAAATCCGGTTGGAGGTGGGCCGGGCCAGCATCTGCTCGATTTCGGAAAAGGAAAGTTCTTTTTTTTCGGTTTCGGCGGCGTCTTTTCCGTCAGCGCCGAAGCCGTAGCGGCCGATTTCAAGGGAGCGCAGGCCTTTTTGCATGGCCTCCTTGAAGGTCCGGCCGATGGCCATGGTCTCGCCCACCGAGCGCATGGACGTCGTCAGTTCGTCTTCGGCCTCGGGGAATTTTTCAAAGGTCCACCGCGGGATCTTGACCACGCAGTAATCGAGTGCCGGTTCAAAGGAGGCCACGGTTTCGCCGGTGATATCGTTGGGGATTTCGTCCAGGGTATAGCCCACGGCCAGCTTTGCGGCGATCTTGGCGATGGGAAAGCCGGTGGCCTTGGAGGCAAGGGCTGAGCTGCGCGACACCCGGGGGTTCATCTCGACCACAATGAGTTCGCCGGTCTGCGGATCGACGGCGAACTGCACGTTGGAGCCGCCGGTGTCCACGCCGATTTCCCGCAAAATGGCAATCGATGCATCCCGCATGACCTGGTATTCGGCATCGGTCAGGGTCTGGACCGGGGCCACCGTGATGCTGTCGCCGGTGTGGACGCCCATGGGGTCCAGATTTTCGATGGAGCAAACAATGACGACGTTGTCGTTTTTGTCCCGCATGACCTCGAGTTCGTATTCCTTCCAGCCGAGCACGGATTCCTCGATCATGACCTGGCCGATCATGCTGGCATCCAGGCCGGCCGAGGCCATGTTTTCCAGGTCTTCCGGGTTGTAGGCCACCCCGCCGCCGGTGCCGCCCAGAGTAAAGCCGGGCCGGACGATGATGGGAAAGCCGATGTCTGCAGCGATATCTCTGACCGTGGCCATGTCCGAGGCAAACCCGCTTTTGGGAACCCGGAGATGAATCCGCGCCATGGCATCCCGGAACTGTTCCCGGTCTTCGGCCTTGTGGATGGCTTTAAGGGAAGCGCCGATCATTTCCACGCCGTATTTTTCCAGCACCCCGTTTTCCGCCACGCCCACGGCGGTGTTCAATCCGGTCTGGCCGCCCAGGGTGGGCAGGATGGCATCCGGGCGCTCTTTTTCAATAATCATCTCCACCGTTTTCGGGGTGACGGGCTCGATGTAGGTACAATCCGCCATTTCCGGATCGGTCATGATGGTGGCCGGGTTGGAGTTGACCAAAATCACCTCGTAGCCTTCTTCCTTTAAGGCCTTGCAGGCCTGGGTGCCGGAATAGTCGAACTCACAGGCCTGGCTGATGATGATCGGGCCGGCGCCGATGATCAGTATTTTTTGAATGTCGTCTCTTTTGGGCATCTTTGCTTTCCGCTCGGGTCTTTAATACTGCCAGGTGGGGCAGTTCAGGATTTTTTCGCGCCAAGGCGCCAGGAAAGATGGTTTCAGGAAAAGTCTGTCTCTTTTTTTCGGCTTTGCGCGAGTGAAATCAAAACAAATTCTCAGTCGACAGCGCCTTTCTTATCGGTAACGGCGCATCATTTCGGCGAACTCGTCAAACAGGTAGCCGGCATCGTGCGGGCCAGGGGCGGCTTCGGGGTGATACTGCACCGCAAACACCGGGGCGCTGCGGTGCCGGAAGCCTTCCAGGGTGTTGTCGTTTAAATTCATGTGGGTGATCTCGACAAGGCGGTCATCCAGGCTGTCCGGGTCGACGGCAAAACCGTGGTTCTGGGAGGTGATTTCCACCTTTCCGGTGGCCAGGTGCTGCACCGGCTGATTGGCGCCGTGGTGGCCGAATTTCAGCTTGTAGGTCTTAGCATTCAGCGCCAGGCCCAGCAGTTGAATGCCCAAGCAGATGCCGAACATCGGTCGGTAGCCGATCAGGTCCTTTACGGTTTTGACCGCGTATGCCACCGGTTCGGGATCGCCCGGGCCGTTGGACAAAAACAATCCGTCCGGGTTGAGCCGGCGCACGGTTTCGGCATCGGTGGCCGCCGGCACCACCAGCACCTCGCAGCCCGCCGATTCCAGGCACCGTAAGATATTGTATTTGACCCCGTAGTCAAAGGCGACCACGGCGAATTTTTCACCGCGGTATTGCCAGAGGGCATCGCTTACCTCATTTTTGTCCTGTTCGAGGGCCTGCGGCCGGCCGTTTCGCCAAAAATAGGGTTGATTTGACGTCACCGAGCCGACCAGGTCCTGGCCCACCATTTCCGGAATCTGTCGGGCACGGGAGGCGAGGGATTCGGGATTCAAGTCCTTCGTGGAGACAAAGGCCCGCATGGCCCCGGCCTGGCGGATATGCCGGGTCAGCGCCCGGGTGTCTAAGCCCTCGATGCCCATCACGCCGGCGGCGTTCAGGTAATCGACCAGGGTGTCGGTGGCCCGGAAATTGCTCGGATACGGCTGGTATTCCCGGATGACGAAGGCGGCGACCTGGATACGGTCGGATTCGATGTCCTCCATGTTGATCCCGTAATTGCCGATCAGCGGATAGGTCATGGTCACCAGTTGGCCGCGGTAGGACGGATCGGTCAAAACCTCCTGGTAGCCGGACATGCTCGTGTTAAACACCACCTCGCCCCAGGTTTCGCCCTCCCCGGTAAAGCTGCGGCATTCAAAGGCCCGGCCGTCTTCGAGCGCAAGTATTGCTTTCATCATTTTGATTTCTTTATATTTAAGCGATTTTTATCCGGTGGATCCACTAAAGGCGTATCGATGGACAAATAGCCGTCATACATACAACGATATCGAGCACAAAATCAATACAAAACAGACAAAAGTGGTATGATTATCACCCTGTGACGGACCACGCAACCGTTTTACATCTTTACCCCTACGGAATGGGGTTGTCGGCAG
>JBNJEA010000041.1:0-23375 GCA_051745395.1 Thermodesulfobacteriota bacterium
CGAAAACCAGGATTTTTCGTCAAGATCAAGGAAGGCGAAAATTTTAACCGCAGGCATACTCGAAGTATTCTGAGGATTAAAATTTGAGCCTGTCGAAGCATAGCGTAGATCCCGCCTCGGGGACACAGATATTGGCGAAAAAGACGGTTTTCGTTCAGGCACGATTTATTAACCCGATTCAACGTTCGGAGACAGCAAAACCATGCGCCCGGAAACCAAGGAATACCCCTATGACTGGCTGATGTGCCAGGTATTGTCTGCGGCTGCCAAATTGCCGGAGGGCACGGACAAGGAAACCGAAATGGCCCTGAAATACCTGCCCCATTTCAGGGGCGCGGCCGAATCCTTTATTGCCGCCGGCCCGCCCGGAAAAGCGTTTTTAAAGATGGTGGCCAAGTATTACGAAAACATTCTCACCGCCCGGGACCAGGGAAAGCAAATTGCGGCGACCACCTTTTGCAACACCCCGGCTATTCTATATGCCATGGATATCGTCCCGGCCACCTTCGAGGTGCTCACCGCGGTGGGGGCCATGCTCTGGAAGCGGGGCATGTTTGATTACATGGACTACTGCTGCGAAGTCGGGATGCCGGAAACCGCCTGTTCCGCCCAGCGCGGTGCGTTAGGGGCCGTGCTTTCCGGCCTTTTCGAAGATATCGATCTGGTGATCTGCGATACCCCCGGCGTCTGTGACACCAATGCCAACGCCTTCGCATTTGCCTCGTCCTATTTGAACAAGCCCTTCTACCAGCTCAACTACCCCAGTGTCATCGGCGATGCGCGCAGCCAGCAGTACCACATCGAGGATTACAAGACCCTGATTGACTTTATCGAGCACCACACGGGCAAACGCCTGGATTATGACCGGCTGGCGGAAATTTTGAAAGAAATCGATTACCAGGACGCCCTGACCGCGGACATAGAAGACATGCTGATGCTGGTGCCCACGCCGATTCCGCCCATCTATACCCTGATGATCTATGCCGGCCGGTTCTGTTTTTCCGGCCACCCGGAGTACACGCAACTGCTCGAAACCATGCGCGATACCGCGAAAAAGCGCATGGACGCCGGGATCCCGGGCTTAAAATCCGGCACGGAAAAGCTGCGCGCGTTCATGTGCTACATCGACCACTACACCGTGAACATGAACTTCTACGACTACCTGGAAGAACGGGGCATCGCCCATACCGGCTCCATCCTGACCCGCAACTTCAGAGACAACACGCCGTATGCCGCGGATCTGCCGTCAAACACCTACGGCATCGACACCTCGTCGCCGGAATCCATGCTCGATACCATCGCCCAGATGAACGCCCGCATGCCCATGGTCCGCTCCATCCGGGGCCCCTATGACAAACACGGCATGTGGCTGGAGGAATCGCTGGCCTGCGCCCGGCTCTACAAGGCCGACTGCGTGATCTATAACGGCACCCCGGGCTGCCGCAATACATGGGGGATGGTCAAGCCGTTTGCCCGGGATGTGGAAGAGCAGGGCTTTCCGGTCCACATCATGAACGATGACGCCTTTGACGACCGGGTCGAGTCCTGGGAGACCGCCCGGGAACGACTCGATGAATTTTTCCAGGTAAGGGGGCTGTTATGACAATCGTTGCCGGCTGTGACGTGGGGTCTTTGACCGCCAAGGCCGTAATCATGAACCGGGGCAAAATCATCGGCACCAGCATCATCAAATCCAAGCCGCGCCCGCAGGATTCCGCCGATGCCGCCATGGCCGAGGCGCCCGCAGGATTCCGCCGATGCCGCCATGGCCGAGGCGCTTGCGGCGGCCGGCATCGATGCCGCATCGATTGCCTACAGCATCGGCACCGGTTACGGGCGGGAAAAAATCGGGTTTGTCGATGAAGCCGTCTCGGAAATCACCTGCCACGGCAAAGGGGCCCGCTGGCTGATGCCGTCGGCGCAGACGGTCATCGATATCGGGGGCCAGGATTGCAAAACCATGAAAATCGATGCCCACGGCCAGGTCACCCGTTTTACCGCCAATGACAAGTGCGCCTCGGGTACCGGGCGGTTTCTGGAGGTCATGGCAAACGTGCTGGGTGTTGATATCGGCGAACTGGGCCGCTTTTCCGCCAAATCCAGATCCCCGATCACCCTGGCGGGCACCTGCACGGTCTGGGCCCAGGCCGACGTGATCAAACAGCTCAACTCCGGCGTGCCCATCGAAGATATCGGGGCGGGGATCAACACCGCCATGGCCAGCCGGGTGGCGATTCTGGTCAACGCCGTCAAACCGGAGGGCGATATCTTCATGACCGGCGGCGTGGCCAAAAACACCGGGGTGGTTGCCACCCTGGAGAAACTGCTCGGCAAAAAAATCAAAAAGGCCCGCAAAGCCGACCCCCAGATGGCCGGCGCCATCGGGGCGGCACTGCTGTCTTTGGAAAAGCATGGGGCTGCAAGGGCCAGCGCATAGTGCCTGAGTCCCTGAGTCCCTGAGTCCCTCAGTCCCTGAGTCCCTGAGTCCCTCAGTCCCTGAGTGCCTTATTCTTCTAACCCCAAACCGTCTCGAAAGGACCCCCACTCATGATTGTTGCAGGCTGCGACATCGGCTCCATGACCGCCAAAGCCGTGATCATGGAAAACCACCGATTGCTTTCATCGGCTGTCATGCGCGCGAAGACCAAACCCGCCGAATCGGCCGGCCAGGTCATGGACCGGGCCATAGCTGATGCCGGGATCTCCGCGGCCGATATCGCCTATACCGTGGGCACCGGATACGGCCGGACCCAGATTCCGTTTGTCGACCACGTGGAATCCGAAATTTCCTGCCACGCCAAGGGCGCCGGGTCGGTTTTGCCATCGGTGCGCACCGTCATTGATATCGGCGGCCAGGACGCCAAGGCCACCCGGATGGATGCCGACGGCCGCGTGGCGCGCTACATTTACAACGATAAGTGCGCCTCCGGCACCGGCCGTTTCCTGGAGGTCATGGCCGGGGCCATGGAAATCGGCCTGGAACAGATGGGCGCCATTGCCGCGCAATCCACGGAAAAATTAAAAATTTCGAGCCAGTGCGTGATATTTGCCGAAACCGAGGTCATCTCCCTGTTAAATGAAGGCCGGGCATCGGCCGATATCATCAATGCGCTCCACCACGCCCTGGCCAATCGCATTGCCGCCCTGGCCCGGACCATAACGGTTGAGCCGCCCGTAGCCATGACCGGCGGGGTGGCCAAAAACCAGGGGGTCTTTGCCGCCCTGTCCGAGGCGCTGCAACTGCCCTTACTGGCCATGGAGGGCATCGACCCCCAACTGATCGGCGCGCTGGGGGCGGCCTTGTTTGCGGCCGAACGCGCCGGGGGCGCCGCGGATATTCGACTTGCGAAATAATAAAACAACGTCGTTATCCGGAAAACTCCAGTATTGGTTTAGTTCGAAGGGAAACACTTCGGGAAAGGCAGTCAGATCCAAAAGGAGATATCGCTTCGCCCGTCATGCCTGCGGGCCTGTCCCGGAGACTTTCGGGACAGGCCCGCAGGCATCCAGATTTTTTTTACGATCTGGGAAATTGGATGCCTGCCTCCGCAGGCATGACAGACGTAGCAAAATGCTTTTTTTGTAAATCTTGGCACTTTATGACGCCTTGACTCATTGCAGAATCACGAACAGGAGTATTTCGGATAACCAGATAATAGAATTGTATACCAATGGGCCTTTTTGACAAACCATTTGCCGACATCCGCAACTGCGTAAACCGCGTAGGTGAACAAGAAAGAGACCATGTGCCGGTCACCCGCCATGTGCATTCGGCGCCGGCGGCATGGCCGGCCGCCGGTAACCGGCACCTCGTGCTCGGCGCAGACACGGCCGTGGAGCTCGGCAACCCGAAAGACGGCTCCATATCCTTTGTGATATGGACCGATGATCCGGCACAACTGCAACAGGGGCAGATCACCGTCATCGGCCCGGACTTGACCGATCTGGCCGGCAGCCGGGCGCCGTTTGCCAAAATCGTCATCGCCGGGGCAACGGACTTCGATGCGCAAAACAGCCACGCCCGCCACCGGGAAATGGAGATGCTGCGCTATGACATTGACCTGAAAGGCTACATGATGCGCGGGGTTTCCCAGTACATGCGGGAATGGAGCCGGGTCAGCCGAGAGGCTATCGCCGGCGGCTTTTCCTTTGCGGTACTCGGCGGCGCCATCATCGACAAATTTGTTGCCCTGCCCTATGTGGCCGCCACCGAGGTGATCTTTGTCACGGCCGGGAGCACGGTGTTCGAACAAATCCGGCAGACGGCAGACGACGTGTTTCAAATTCTCTCCGCCATGAACAAAATGGTCGAAGAAGTCTCCTTTGACTGCGATTCCTGTGAATACAACGCTGTATGCGGCGATGTTGCAGAACTCCGGTCCATGCGCAGCAGTTTGAAAGCGCAAAACGTGGGAACATAGAGACGGTGGTAAAAAAACAAAAGGCAAAACAATCAATGCCAAAAAACACAACCGTTCTAGCGTTTTGCGGCAAAGGCGGCGTGGGCAAAACCTCGATTGCCGCCATGGTCGTGAGACTGCTATCCGAATTAAACGATTGCCGGGTTCTGGCCATCGACGCCGACCCGGCCGAAGGCCTGTCCACGGCCCTGGGCATCCATGTCCGCAAAACAGTCGACGACGTTCGAAACGAATTCATCCGCCAGGTCGAAGCCGGAGGACTGGGCGCCGACAAATCCCAGATGCTGGCCATGCTTGACTACGAGATGTTTTCCGCCGTGGCAGAACGCGACAACCTGGCCTTTCTGGCCATTGGCCGCCCGGAAACCGAAGGCTGCTACTGCCAGGTCAACCACATTTTAAAGGACGTCATCGCCTCGGTGGCCGAAAACTTCGATTATGTCGTCATCGACGGCGAAGCCGGCATCGAGCAGGTCAACCGCCGGGTGATGGAGACCGTTACCCACCTGGTCCTGGTATCGGATGCCTCGGTGAAGGGCCTGCAGGTGGCAGGGCGCATCAAGACCGTCGCGGACCGCACCATCGGCTACCGGCACGCCGCGTTGCTGATCAACCGCATCCAATCCGAAACCGAATGGGCGCAGCTTTCGGTGCCTGCCGACCTGCCCGGCCCCATCCGGATACCGGAAGATCAACAAATCCGCCGCGCCGACATCGCCGGCGAAAGCCTGCTGGACCAGACGGCATCTCCCGCATTGACAGCCGTCGGCAAATGCCTTTATATAATGAGCGTATTATCGTTTACCCCAACCACAAAGGCCGTTTAATGGAACAACTCGCGCGCAGCAACCTGTCCGACCAGATCTACGACATCATCAGCCGGCAGATCATCCGAAACGAATTAAAGCCCGGTGAACTCATATATGAAACCCAGATCTCCAAGGAATGGGGCGTCAGCCGCAGCCCGGTACGAGACGCCCTGCACATGCTGGAAAAAATCCGTCTTGTGGAGCGCACCCCCAAGGGCGGCTACCGGGTCACGGAACTGTCCATCGATTTTATCGAACATTTCTATGAAACGGTTAATATCGTTTACCAATACGCGTTTGCCAAAACCGCGGAAAAGGCCACGCCCGAAAACCTCGATGAATTCAAAAACGCCCTGGAACAATTGGAAACCAGCATCGAAGAAAAGGATTTTGACCAGTACCTAAACATTGTCACCGAAATGGCCTACCGGATTTTAGAAATCGCCGGCAACCCGCTGGTCGAACGCATCGCCCGGGAGCTGATGCCCACGGCCGAGCGCATCCAGTGGGCCTCGATCACCTACCTGCCCGACCGCCTCAAAACCGTCATTAATCATCTCCGGCAGGCCTATGACAGCATCGCAAACAATGACCACGACGGCGCGGCAAAGGCCTTCGAAAACTTTGCCGCCACCCAGGTCGAAGTGGTGATCAACAGTCTCCGGGATGAAAAAATGGCCTGAAAGGATTGGCTTATGAACTGCCCCCGATGCAATCATCCCTTATCGAAAAGGCAAGACCCCGCCGCCGGCGCACCAAATGCCCGACCCGCCATTTACTGTGAAAACTGCGGCTGGACAAAACAGCGGCCGGCGAACACGAAAGGCGCACCAGCCCCTGCGGCGGCAGCCGCCGTGAATTTAACGGCAATGACCTGGCTGAAACTCATCGGCCTCTGGGGATTGTCTGCGGCGCTTGTGATCGCCCCTTATGTGCTGCTTACTAAAACGCCATTGCTCTTTAGCAGCCTTGATCCCGCAATATTTAATGCGGAGACGGCCTCGGCGCGGATGGCCGAGGCACTAACGCCCCTCTACTGGATCATCGTAATGGTTTACGTCCTCATCTGTGCGACGTTTAACCGCCCCGAGGTCGACTTCCACAATATGGGCTGGTTCGGCGGACTGGTGGACAACCCCTTTTCTTTCTCGGATGATATCAACCGCACCAAATTCAAGGTTATGCTGTTGATGATCCCGGGGAAAATAATCGTGACAACCCTTGCGGCCACCTACCGGCTCATTCGCGCCGTCATGACCGTTTGATCCCGCCACATGCGCCCCCCCGAATTGTACTTGACAATCAACGACTGACAGACCTATTTTTTATAGATATTTCGATGAAATGATTGTCATTTTATTCACGTTAAACGGATTATAAGGACAGGCCATGCAACGATCGGCTACAATCGCCGCGCTGCTGTTCGCATTGCTGGCAATGGCCGCCCGGCCGGGGTTAGCCGGCCAAATCAGTGCATTTGTCAGCATCGTGCCGCAGCAGTATTTCCTGGAGCAAATCGGCGGCGACCGCGTGGATGTCCATGTCATGGTCCCGCCCGGGGCAAACCCGGCCACCTACGAACCCGCGCCCACCCAGATGACAAAACTGGCAAAGGCGGATCTTTACTTTACGGTCGGCGTGCCGTTTGAAAACGCCTGGATGGACAAACTCCTCAGTGCCAATCCGGACCTGAAAGTCATCCACACCGAAGCCGGGATTGAAAAGCGCTCCATTGAACGCCGCCATCCCGATGATGGCCGCAGCGAAGGCACGCCGGACCCGCACATCTGGCTGTCGCCGCCGCTTGTCATGCTCCAGGCCCGCAACATCCTGACGGCATTGGCGGCCGCCGACGCCGCGCATTCAAAAACCTATGCGGCCAATTACCAACAATTTATACAGCAAATCGTCGATTTGGACCTCCGGCTGCGCCGCCGGCTGTCGGCCTCCCAAAACCGTCGGTTCATGGTATTTCATCCCTCGTGGGGTTATTTTGCCGATGCATACGGCCTGTCCCAGGTTGCCATCGAAGTGGAAGGCAAATCCCCGAAGGGATCCGATATTCAACGACTGATCCGGCTTGCAAAAAAACACGAAATCCGGCGCGTGCTGGTCCAGCCCCAGTTTTCATCGCGAAACGCCGAGACGATTGCCGGGGCCATTGACGGCCAAACCGTCATCGCCGACCCTTTGGCCGGAAACTGGCCGGAAAACCTGCTCACAGTGGCCGACCGGATACGGGAGCGATCCCATGACCCATGAAGCACCGGTCATCGAAATGGCAGACGTGGGCTTTTCCTATGACGGAGAGCCGGTCGTAAAAAACGTGACCTTCTCCGTTGCCCCCCGGGAATTTCTGGCCATCATCGGCCCCAACGGCGGCGGCAAGTCCACTTTGGTCAAGCTGATGATGGGGCTTCTCAAGCCCGATACCGGCCGGGTCCGGCTGTTTGGCAAGCCCCCGCGGAAAATGGCGCACCGGATCGGTTACGTGCCCCAGGATGTCTCCATCAACAAATCCTTTCCGATATCGCTCATCGACGTGGTCTTAATGGGGCGCCTGAGACACCACGGCCGCTCGCGGATAGACAAGTCCGACCGGGAAAGGGCCTCGGAGATGCTTCACATGCTGGGACTCGGCGGACTGGAAAACCGCAAAATCGACTATCTTTCCGGCGGCCAGCGGGAGCGGGCCTTTATCGCCCGGGCCCTAATTACGGACCCGGAGGTATTGATACTCGATGAACCCACGGCCAGCGTGGATACCGGAGGCCAGGCGGAGCTGTATTCCCTGCTGCGCGAGCTTAACGAAACCAAGACCATCATCGTGGTCAGCCATGACCTGATGGTGATGTCGAGCTACGTGAAATCCGTGGCCTGCGTCAACCAGCAGGTCCACTACCACGACCAGGGCGAAATCCCGGAGGGGATGATCCAAAACGGCTATCAGTGCCCGGTTGAACTCATCGCCCACGGCCAGCCCCACCGGATCTTAAAGACCCACGAGGACGTATAGCTTGATCGAAGCCCTGCAATTCGAATTCATGCAAAACGCCCTGATTGCCGGGTTGTTTGCCAGCCTGGTCTGCGGCATTATCGGCTCGTTTGTCGTGGTCAACCGCCTGGTGTTTTTAACCGGCGGCATTGCGCATGCGGCCTACGGCGGCATCGGCATCGCCTTCTATTTCGGCATCCCCTACATTTTCGGCACCATCGGGGTGTCGCTGGTTTCCGCCGTGCTGATGACGGCGGTGACGTTGAAGGCCAGAAGCCGCGCCGACACCTTCATCGGCGTTTTGTGGGCCGTGGGCATGGCCACGGGCGTGATCTTAATCGATCTGACCCCCGGCTACAATGCGGATTTGATGAGCTATCTCTTCGGCAGCATCCTGGCCGTGCCCGCCGCAGACATCTGGTGGATGGTGGCCCTGGGGGCGGCGACGCTGTTTTTAACGGTCTTTTTTTACCGCGACATGCTCGCCATTTCCTATGATGACGAATTTGCCCGGCTGCGCGGCGTGCCGGTGAATCTGCTTTATTTTCTCTTTATCGCCCTGGTGGCGCTGGCCATTGTCTTTATCATCCGGGTCGTCGGGCTGATTCTGGTCATTGCGCTTTTGTCCATCCCGCCCTATATCGCCGAAAAATATGCCCGCTCGCTTCGCATGATGATGGTCATTTCCGTAATCCTGTCGGTGGTGTTTAACATGACCGGGCTCTGGCTGGCCTATACCTTTGATCTCACCTCGGGGGCCACGATTATCATGGTGGCGGCGATCGGGTTTTTTGCCTCCTTTGTTCTCGATTTCTTTCTGGCCCGCCGGAAAAAGCAGGCCAATGCCGGCCAGGCTTCGCCACAAGAAACACAGGGGCAGACCTGCGGGTGTTAAAGGCTGCCTGACATGCATCCCGGATTTGCAATTGAGAAAAAATTGCTTTATAGGAAAACCAATGTACCGGGTTTCAGTGGGAAACCGGTTTTTACCGGATCGGCTGAATCCGGCCCATACCGCCTTTTAAAATCGGGTCGTCATCAAAATTGGTTAACAACACCTCAATGACCGCACAGCGTCGATCGCCCCATAATTTACTTGACAAAAGGGTACAACAACTAAGATCTTTAACAAGACGGGTATGGAAGTTTGCGCTCGTCTTCGGCCTGATCACGGCCATTGCCGGATGCGCCGCATTGCGGCCGCCGCCGGAAAATGCCGCCGATGCACCGGTCGATCCGTTGTCGGCCATGGTAGCCCTGTACCGGGGCCCGCTGGATCACATAAACGCCGTGCGGGCGGGCACCTGCCCCATGCATCCGTCGTGTTCGACATACGCCCTTTCCGCCACGCACAAACACGGCCCGGGCATCGGCTGGACCATGGCGTTTGACCGGCTGATCCGGTGCGGCCGCGACGAGTTGAAATATGCGCCGGAAATTCCAGTTAACGGAAACTGGAGATACCACGATCCCGTCAGTGGCAATGATTTCTGGTGGCATGGGCATGAATCCGATTTGTCCGGACCGGATGAATCGAACCTCAATTGAGGTCGAAATGACAAGGAGGGTCAATGGGCAACGATGTGCAAATCTACCAGGCGACAAACCCCATCCGGGTCATCACAGCGACATCCCTGTTTGACGGCCACGACGCGGCCATCAACATTATGCGCCGCATTCTCCAGGACAGCGGCGCGGAAGTCATCCATCTGGGCCACAACCGGTCGGTGGCCGAAATCGTCAACGCCGCCATCGAAGAAGATGCCCAGGGCATTGCCGTGTCGAGCTACCAGGGCGGCCACATGGAGTTTTTCAAGTACATGCACGACATGCTCGCCGAAAAAGGCGCCGGCCATATTAAAATATTCGGCGGCGGCGGCGGTGTGATCGTCCCCGAAGAAATCCGGGAACTCGAAGCCTACGGCATCACCAAGATCTACTCCCCGGCAGACGGCTCACAAATGGGGCTGCAGGGGATGATCAATCACATGATGCAGCACATGGATTTTTCTCCGGTCGAAATCGAAAACGCCGATGTATCTGAGCTTGCCCCGGACAATCCCCGAATGATTTCCCGGCTGCTTTCGACCGCGGAACAGGCGGTTACCCAAAACGACAGCCAGCTCGAAACCCTTCGCAAATCCATTGGCAGCAAAATCCCGGCGGGCAAAATCCCGGTGCTGGGCCTGACCGGCACCGGCGGAGCCGGAAAATCGTCATTGACCGATGAACTCATCCTGCGCCTGCTCCATGATAACGCCGACATTCACATTGGCGTTTTATGCTGCGATCCGTCGCGCCGCAAAACCGGCGGCGCCCTTCTCGGCGACCGGATCCGGATGAACGCCATTGACACCGACCGGGTATACTTGCGGAGCATGGCCGTGCGGCGCACCAGCATGGAACTGCCCATGGTGCTGCCCGATGCCGTCGACATCGTAAAGGCGGCGGGCATGGATATCGTGATCATTGAAACCGCGGGCATCGGCCAGGGGGCCTCGAACATCTTCGATCTCACCGATTTGTCCATGTACGTGATGACCAGCGAGTACGGGGCGGCCACGCAGCTGGAAAAAATCGACATGCTCGATTACGCCGACATCGTCTCCGTCAACAAGTTCGACAAGCAGGGCAGCGAAGACGCCGTGCGCGACATCCGCAAGCAGATGCAGCGAAACCGCAAGGCCTTTGACCGCTCCCCGGAAGAAATGCCCGTATTCGGCACCATCGCCTCCAAGTTTAACGACGACGGGGTGACGGCCATGTACCATTACATGCGGCAGGTGCTGGCCGAAAAAACCGGGGTCGAATACCCCTCCGAACTGCCGGTGCCCGATGGCCGGCAATCGTCTTCCAAGACCATCATCGTGCCGCCGGAACGAAACCGCTACCTGGCCGAAATCGCCGACACCCTGCGCGCCTACCACCGGGATACCGAAAAGCAGGCCGCGGCCGTGCGACGGGCCTGGCACGTCAAGCAAACGGCCGAATCACTTTCCGGCAGTGACCTTTCCGGCGACGGCGACGCCCTGCTCGAGCGCTTAAAACAGGAAACAGAGACCGCAGAGGCCGAAATCGCACCGGAAACCCGCCAACTGCTCGACCAGTGGGAAAAGATCAAAGACGCCTATGCCGGCGACGAATACGTCTACGAAGTCCGGGGCAAGGAGTTTCGGGTGCCGCTTTCCACCGAAAGCCTGTCGCATTTGCCCATTCCGAAAATCGCCCTGCCCGGATACGCCGACCCGGGAGATCTCTATACCTGGATGCGCAAGGAAAACGTGCCCGGCCGGTTTCCCTTTACCGCCGGGGTTTTCCCGTTTAAACGCAAAGACGAGGACCCGACCCGGATGTTTGCCGGCGAAGGTGATCCGGAAAGGACCAACCGGCGGTTTAAACTGCTCTCGTCCGCATCGCCGGCCAACCGGCTGTCCACGGCCTTCGACTCGGTGACCCTCTACGGGTTCGACCCGGAGACCCGGCCGGACGTCTACGGCAAGGTCGGCACCTCCGGGGTCAGCGTATGCAACCTGGAAGACGTCAAGGTGCTCTACAGCGGGTTTGATCTCGCCGCCCCCGACACGTCGGTGTCCATGACCATCAACGGGCCGGCCCCCATGATGCTGGCCATGTTTTTAAACGCCGCCATTGACCAGCGCATTGACCAGTTCACCGAAGCCAACGGCCGGACGCCGGCGCAAAACGAGACCGAACAGATCAAGCAGGAAGTACTTTCCAACATCCGGGGCACGGTCCAGGCCGATATTTTAAAGGAAGACCAGGGCCAGAACACCTGCATTTTCTCCATCGATTTCGCCTTAAAGATGATGGGCGATATCCAGCAGTATTTCATCGACTACGGGGTCAACAACTTCTACTCGGTTTCGATTTCCGGCTACCACATCGCCGAAGCCGGCGCCAACCCGATCTCGCAGCTCGCCTTTACCCTGGCCAACGGCTTTACCTACGTCGAATACTACCTGTCGCGGGGCATGCCCATCGACAGCTTCGCCCCGAATCTGTCCTACTTTTTCTCCTCGGGCATGGACCCGGAATACAGCGTGATCGGCCGGGTAGCCCGCCGGATCTGGTCGGTGGCCATGCGGGAAAGATACGGGGCCGACGTGCGCTCCCAGATGCTCAAGTACCACATCCAGACATCGGGCCGGTCGCTGCACAGCCAGGAGATCCAGTTCAACGACATCCGCACCACCCTGCAGGCGCTGTATGCCATCTACGACAACTGCAACAGCCTGCACACCAACGCCTACGACGAGGCGGTGACGACACCGTCGGCCGAATCGGTGCGGCGGTCGTTGGCCATCCAGTTGATCATCAACAATGAACTCGGCACCACCAAGAACGAAAACATGAACCAGGGCAGTTTTTTGATCGAAGCCCTGACCGACCTGGTCGAAGAGGCCGTGCTGTCCGAATTCGACCGGATCACCTCGCGCGGCGGGGTCCAGGGGGCCATGGAGCGCGGCTACCAGCGCAGCAAAATCCAGGAAGAGTCCATGTATTACGAACACCTGAAACACAACGGACAAATGCCCGTCATCGGGGTCAACACCTTTCTAAACCCGGAAGACACCGGCGACGACGCCATCGGCGACTTAGAGCTTGCCCGGGCCACCGAAGAAGAAAAGCAGTCCCAGCTCAAACGGCTAAACGATTTCAAGGCCCAAAACGCCGATTCCGCCCCTGCCGCCATCAAACGCCTCAAAGACACCGTGCTTTCCGGCGGCAACATCTTTTCTGAATTGATGGACACGGTGCGCTACTGTTCACTGGGCGAAATCACCCAGGCGCTGTATGAAGTCGGCGGCAAATACCGCAGGAATATGTAGACATGGTGACATGGTGGTGACATGGTGTCAAACCTTGAATTGTGAATTAATTTGATAATTCGAGTTATCAAATTAATTCACAATTCAAGGTTTGACACCATGTCACCATACTCCGACCGTCATGCCTGCGAAGGCAGGCATCCAGACTGTTTCTAAGGTCTGGAAAACTGGATGCCCGCCTTCGCGGGCATGACGGACAAAGCGATGTCGCCTTTAAACAATTTGTCGATTTTCAGGCAATTTTTATTCACTGATTGATCCGCTGTAAGCATAACCAAAAGGAAAAGTGCACAATGCTGAAAAAAACCTACACCAAAACCGGCAATTACTGCCGCGTGACGTTTAAACTGCCGCCGGAAATCAACGCAGAATCCGCCACGGTGTGTGGGGATTTCAACAACTGGGAACAAAACGCCAAGCCCATGATCCGCACCAAGGCCGGCGGTTTCTATATCACGTTGTCACTTCCCAGCCGGAAAAACTATCGCTTCCGCTACCTGCTCGACGGCACGCGCTGGGAAAACGATAATGAGGCCGACAATTACGTGCCCAACGGATTCGGCAGTGATGATTCGATCGTTTCGGTGTAGGTGTCAAACCTTGAATTGTGAATTAAGGAGAAGGATTGTGCAAAACCAAAACTTAATTCACGATTCAAATTCAAGGTTTAATACCTGCATGATATACTTAATTCACAATTCAAGGTTTGACACCGGGAGGAGACATGAAGGAACCGGTAATTGTAAGCGCGGTTCGCACACCGCTCGGCGCATTTAACGGCAGCCTGGCCACGACCGGGGCAACGGATCTCGGCGCCATGGTAATCAACGAAGCCATCGGGCGGGCCGGCATTGATGCCGAAATCGTCAACGAGGTCATCATGGGCCAGGTCCTGCCCTGCGGCTACGGTCAGAACCCGGCCCGGCAGGCGGCGGTCCGGGCCGGCCTGCCGTGGGACGTGGGCTGCGAGACCGTCAACAAGGTCTGCGGGTCCGGGTTGAAATCGGTCATGATGGCCGCCCAGGCCATCGCCTGCGGGGATGCCGAGGTGGTGGTCGCCGGCGGGATGGAGACCATGAGCATGGCCCCCTATTACCTGGATGCCCCGCTCAACTCCTGGCCGGACAACGTGGACAAGGCCCGGTTTGGCTACCGGATGGGGCCGGGCCGGCTCGAGGACCACATGATCCACGACGGACTGTGGGATATCGTCAATGACTTTCACATGGGCGTTTCCAACGAACTTTCTTCCGAAAAATACGGAGTTTCCCGGAAGGACCAGGACCGCTACGCGGAAATGTCGTATTCACGGGCCCTGGAAGCCGTCGAATCCGGCCGGTTTTACGAGGAAACCATGGCAGTGGCCGTCAAGGGCAAAAAAGGCAAGACCCACGAGTTTGCCCGGGACGAAAACCCGGTGCCCACCGATTATGACACCCTTTCCAAAATGAAGCCGGCCTTTACCAAAAACGGCGTGGGCACGGCGGGCAATGCCTCGATCATCAGTGACGGGGCCGCGGCCGTGGTGGTCATGTCCCGGGACAAGGCCGAAAAACTGGGATGTGACATCATCGCCGGAATCGGCGCCCAGGCCGCGGCCGGCATCGACATGAAATACGTGCTCATGGCACCGATCCACGCAGTGCCCCGCTGTCTGAAAAAAGAAGGCATCGGCGTCGGCGACGTGGACCTTTATGAAATCAACGAGGCCTTTTCCGGCTCCACGGTGGGGGTGCTGCGTGAACTGTCTCTGGATCCGGAGATCGTAAACGTAAACGGCGGCAGCGTCGCCCTGGGGCATCCCATCGGGGCCAGCGGCTGCCGGGTGCTGGTAACCCTGCTTTACGAAATGAGGCGCCGGGATGTCAAAACCGGCCTGGCCTCCCTGTGTCTCGGCGGCGGCGAGGCGGTGGCCATGATCGTGAAACGCTAAACATAGCCGAACCATAGGCGCATCCTCTTCTGTCTTTTCCACTGAAGCGGCTATGTCACCGTTCTCCCGGAAACGGGAAGAAACAGCCATCTCACTTCTCCCCCGGTTCCTGAGGGAGGCATTGGGCGGGGGCGGGAGAAATCGGAAGGACGGACATCCCATGAAGCTAACCAACGAACAACTGATGATCCAAAAAACGGCCCGGGAATTTGCCCGAAAGAACCTGGCACCCATGGCTGCGCAACGCGACCAAAAACACGAATACCCGGCCGAAAGCTTGAAAAAAATGGGCGAACTCGGTCTTCTGGGCATGCTGGTGCCCGATGCCTATGAAGGCGAAGACGTAGACACGGTTTCCTATGGTCTGGCGATAAGCGAAATCGCCTATGCCTGCGCCTCCACTGCCGTAATCATGTCGGTGCACAACTCCATCTGCTGCGGCAGCCTGCTGCGCTTCGGCACGGAAGATCAGAAACAGCGGTATCTCGTGCCCATGGCCCGGGGCCAAATCATCTGCTCCTTTGCCCTATCCGAACCCGAAGCCGGCTCCGACCCGGCCTCCATGGAAACCACGGCCGTCAAAGACGGGGACTTTTATGTGCTAAACGGCACCAAGCGGTGGATTACCGGCGGGGCCACGTCCGGACTTTTCATCGTCCTGGCCAGAACCGACCCTGATGCCGGTCACAAGGGCATTTCCGCCTTCCTGGTCACGCCGGACATGGCTGGCTTTTCCACCGGGCGGCTCGAAGACAAGATGGGCCAGTGCGCCTCGGACACCACCGACCTGCTGTTTTCCGACTGCCGGGTGCCGGCCGATCACCTGCTGGGAGAAGAAGGAGAGGGATTTTTCGTGGCCATGTCGGGATTGGACGACGGCCGCATCGGCATTGCCGCGCTTTCTGTCGGATTGGCCCAGGCCGCAGTCGATTATGCGGTACAATATGCCAAACAGCGGGTCCAGTTCGGCAAACCCATCTCCCAAAACCAGGGCCTGCGCTGGATGATCGCCGACATGGCCACGGACCTGGAAGCCGCCCGCCAGCTTGTCTTCAATGCCGCCGGCCGCAAGGACGCCGGCGAATCATGCAGCAAGGAAGCGTCCATGGCCAAGCTCTACGCATCCGAGATGGCCAACCGGGTAACCGGCCAGGCCATACAGATCCACGGCGGATACGGCTACACCAAGGAATTCCCGGTCGAACGCCTCTACCGGGACGCCCGGGTACTGACCATCTATGAAGGCACCAGCCAGATCCAGAAGATGGTCATTGCCGATCACGTGATCGGGGACAAAAAGAAAAAAAAATAAGGAGGAGGTTACAATGGCACTGAAAGGTCTGTACAAAGAGGCCATGGCATTAAACCGCATGGACGACCTCGAGCAGCGCCGCCAGGCGGCGGCTTCCTTTTTTGAAAAGCTCAACCACATGACGTTTCCGGAGCACTTCAACTGGGCCGAAGAGATCTTCGAAGGCGTACACGTGGCCGAACGCGGTGATCAGCTGGCATTGATCTGGGCGGACATGGCCTCCGGCGGCGAGCGCAAGGTTTCCTACCGGGAACTGGCCGCCGAAGGCAACAAGTGCCTCAACTTCCTCCGCAAACACGGGGTGGCCCAGGGGGATAACATGTACATGATGATCCCCATCGTCCCCGAAACCTGGTTTGCCAGCCTTGCCTGCATCAAGGGCGGCCTGATCAACGTACCCACGGCCACTTCCATGACGGTACGCGAGCTGCAATTCCGGTTTGAAACCTATCTGCCGGATTGTATCGTCGCCGACGCAAGCGCCGCCGATGCCATTGATGAAGCGCTAAACAACACCGGAACGAATCCGAAGGTCAAAATCGTGGTCGGGCAAAAGGCGGGCTGGACGCCGTATGCCGAACTGACCGCCGAAGCCGACACCGCCGAAGGGGCAAAGATTCAAAAAGACGACGCGCTGTTTTGCTTTTTCACCTCGGGCACCACCGGTTTGCCCAAGCGGGTGGGCCACAGCGCCACCTCCTACCCGGTCGGCCACCTGTCCACGGCCGTGATGATCGGCATCCGGCCCGGGGACATCCACCACAACCTAAGCGCCCCGGGCTGGGCCAAGTGGGCCTGGAGCAGCTTTTTCGCCCCTTTAAACCTCGGGGCGACCGTGGCGGCATTTCATTTCAGCGCCTTAGACGGCAACACCTACCTGGATTACGTCTCCAAATACGGTGTTAATACCTTCTGCGCGCCGCCAACCGCCTGGCGGGCATTTGTGGGCCTCGACCTGAGCCGGTTCCAATTTGACAACCTGCGCGAATCGGTTAGCGCGGGCGAACCGCTCAACCCGGAAGCCATCGAACAGTGGAAAAAACACACCGGCACCCAAATCCGGGATTTCTACGGCCAGACCGAGTCCACGGCCATGATCGGCAACCCGCCCTGGATGGCCGATAAAATGCGGCTGGGGTCTTTCGGGGTACCGGCTTTCATGTACGACGTCACCCTATCCGACGATAAGGGCAATGAAATTACGGCGCCGGATCAGACAGGCCACATCGTGGTCCGCCTTAACCGCTGGCGGGCCATCGGGTTGTTTACGGAATACATCGGCAACCCGGAAAAAATGGAGCAGGTCTTTATCGATAATTTCTACTACACCGGCGACCGGGCCGCTTTTGACGAAGACGGCTACTGGTGGTTCGTGGGCCGGGCCGACGACGTGATCAAATCCTCGGACTTCCGGGTGGGGCCGTTTGAGGTGGAAAGCGCGCTCATCGAACACCCCTCGGTGGCCGAGGCCGCCGTGGTGGGCAGCCCCGACCCGGAGCGCTACCAGTTGGTCAAGGCGTATGTCATCTTAAATGCCGGTTTTGAGCCGTCGCGGGACCTGGCCCTCGAGCTTTTCCGGCACACCATCGGGATTCTGGCCAAGTTCAAGATTCCGCGCATTATTGAATTTGTCACCGAAGTGCCCAAGACCATCAGCGGCAAAATCCGGCGCATCGAACTGCGCGAACACGAAATTGACAAAAAGGAAAAAGGCGTCGAACGCGCGGACAATGAATACTTTTACTGGGATTTTCCGGAATTGAGTTCAAAGAAGAAGTCGTGACCCCCGCCCAATCCCTCCCCCGGTTGCCGGGGGAGGGGTAAATCCCCCCGGGTTGTTGTTAATTGGCGAAATCGGTGTCGAAATCAAAAAGGAGATTGAAAAACCGATTGCGACCTCGATCCACTCTAAACCTTTATTCTGCGTCTTTTTTAGCTTCTTGACCGTCAAACGGCATATACACCTCAATATCGCTGCCGTAGCTTCGGGAAAACTCGGCATGGGGGTAGCGCTTCTTGAAAACATGCAGCATGGCCTTGTTTTCACTGAGCACCGTGGCCGTAAACGCCTTGTACTTGTTCTCCCGGGCGATTTTTTCCAGCAGGTCCAGCATATAGGCCCCGAGCCCCAGGTTCTGGTACTGCTCCTTGACCACGAAGGCCACTTCGGCCACTTCTTCCTCTGCCATTCCGTAGGAGCCGATGGCGATGATCTCCTTGTGCTTGCCGCGCTGCACAATGCCAATGAGGGTCATGTTCTGGTGATAATCCACCGTGGCCCACTGCTTTTGCAGCATCTCCCGGGAAAAGACCTTGCGCCGGTTGAAAAACCGATAAAACACCGTGTTTTCCTGCAGTGAATAATAAAAGTTGCGGGTGGCGAATTCATCCGAGGGCAGAAGGGGCCTGAATTCCACCGTCTTTCCGCTTTCCAGCTCCAAAAAGGACTTGTAGTTTTCCAGAAACAGCAGGTCCTGGGTGCTCGGGGTCAACTGGTCGGCAAAGATGTAATGCCGCTTTTTGGCCTCGTCGATCAACTGCTCCCGGAACCGGGGATGGGCGATCTGGGCCAGCTCCATGACCCTTTGATAGATGCCCTTGCCGTGGAGTTCGGCAATCCCGTATTCCGTGACCACGACATCAACGTCGCCCCGGGTGGTGGCCACGCCGGCACCTTCGCTCAAGTGGGGCACGATCCGGGAGACTTGTCCGTTTTGTGCCGTGGACGGCAGGGCGATAATGGAAAACCCGCCCTTTGACATCTTGCTGCCGCGGATGAAATCGACCTGGTCGCCGATGCCGCTGTAAAACAGGTATCCCTTGGAGTCCGTGCAGATCTGGCCGGTCAGATCGATTTCCAGGGCGGAGCTGATGCTGATGAGATGGTCGTTTTTGGCAATGACGTTGGGATCGTTTACAAATTCGGCGCCGCGGAAATAAAACATGGGGTTGTTGTCCACGAAATCGTAGAGGCATTGCGATCCCATGCAAAGTGAACTCACCACCCGGCCGGGCAGATAGGATTTTTTCTTGTTGGTAATCACCTTCTGCTCAAAAAGGGGCAAAAAACCATCGGTAATTACCTGGGTATGAATTCCCAGGTCCTTTTTGTCATGGAGATACGGCAGGATGGAATCCGGCAGGTGGCCGAAGCCGATCTGCAGGGTGGCGCCGTCATCGACGAGCTGGTTGACGTACTGGGCGATGCGCTCGACAATCTCCTGGTTTTTGGCCACCGGCAGGGCCTCCACGGGCGCTTCCTCATATTCCACGATGTAGTCGAAGTCATCCACGTGGACGAAGCCGTCGCCCCAGGTCCGCGGCATCCGGGGGTTTACCTGCGCAATGACAATCCTGGCATTTTTCATCCCCGAAAGGGTGATGTCCACGGAGATTCCCAGGCTGCAGAAACCGAACCGGTCCGGGGGGCTGACCTGGATCAGGGCCACGTCGAGACCGATCTGCTGAGAGTCAAACAGCTCGGGGATCTGCGACAGGTAGGCCGGAATGTAGTCAAGCTTGCCCTCAAAGGCGGCCTGGCGCATGTGCAGGCTGATAAAAAAAAGTTTCAGGGAAAACCGGCTGGAAAAATTCGGGTCGTGAACGTAGCGGGAAAACGTCGAAGACAGCATCTGGTAGACCACGATGTCCTGGATGGCGATATCTTCGACCATGGCCCGGATTAACTGCTGTGGTTCGCCGCAGCCGGTGCCGATAAAGACGCGGCTGCCGTTTTTGATCTGCTTGACGGCCTTTTCCGGGGGCAGAAGTTTTTCCGGGCAGTACTGATTTAGATCCATTGTATGGCGGTCTCCTCTATATTGTTTTATCTGCCCGGCCGGCAGATCCCGTACTTGTTCATCCGTTTCCAGACTGTGACCCGGCTGACGCCGAGCATACGTGCGGCTTCCGACTGGTTCCAGCCGCATTTTTCAAGCACTGCGAGCAACTGTTTGCGCGCACTGCCGTTGTCATGAGCCGATGGGGCGGTATCGGCCGCCGGGCCGGGGGCGGCATCACCCGATATTTTCGCCGGCAGATGCCCCCCTTCAATGCTGCCGCCGGGACACAGCACAAAGGCGTAGTCAATAGCGTTTCGAAGCTCCCGGATGTTTCCCGGCCAGGTATAAGCCATCAGTTTTTCCAGGGCCTCGGGGGTGACACCTAAAATTTTCTTTTCCGACTGCTGGCTGATCTGCCGGATGAAATGCTGCACCAGCATCGGCACATCCTCGATACGGTCGGCAAGCCGGGGGCATTGGATGGGAAACACGTTGATCCGGAAATAAAGGTCTTCCCGGAATTTTTCCCGCGCCACCATTTCCTCGAGACTCCGGTTGGTGGCCGTGATAATCCGGACATTGACCGGTATGGTCTTGTGATCGCCGACCCGCTCGATTGCTTTTTCCTCCAGCACCCGCAGCAGCTTGACCTGGGTGGAATGGGGGATGTCGCCGATTTCATCGAGCAGGATGGTGCCTTCATGCGCGGCTTCAAAACGGCCGATCCGAGTGCGGTCCGCGCCGGTAAACGCCCCTTTCACGTGGCCGAACAACTCGCTTTCCAGCAGGTTTTCATTGAGTGCGGCACAGTTGACCTTGATAAACGGCTTGCCCCTGCGCCCGCCGGCCTCATGGATGGCCCGGGCCACCATTTCCTTGCCGGTGCCGGACTCGCCGGAAATCATGACCGGGGCATCGGACTGGGCCACGTTTTCAATCATTTCAAACAGCGCCTGCATCACCGGGGATTTGCCCAGTATCCCGTGGTATCCGTCATCGAGGTGAAACGTCTGGCGAAGGGATTCGATTTCTCGCTGCTGCCGGATGATCTGGGAAATATCGGTAAGCGTTTCCACGGCGCCGATCATTTCGCCCTGCTGGTTGTGCAGCACGGCCGCGGTTTTTAAAACGTGAACAGTTCGCCGGTCTTTTTTGGTGATCAGACATTTTTTGTCTTTCACCCACCCCGCGGCAAACATCTTGCACCATTTCTCGCCCCGGCCGTCGCCGATGAACTTGCAGCCCGTACAGTTTAATATCCGGCACGTGCGGCCTTTCAGCTCATCTCTGGTGTAGCCGGTCATCTCTTCAGCCGCCGGATTGGCCGCAACGATTTTGCCGCCGATATCCACGACGATCAAGCCGTCCCGCAGGGTATCGAAAATGGTTTTCCAATGTTGTCCAATATCCATGATGCCATCCTGTCTCTCATCTGATTTTTCAAATCAAACTGTTAAGTGTTAACTTAACACATATTAACAGCTTGTAAAACAAATGAACGCCAAAAGGACAATATCGAAAAATTTTTAAATATAAAATCAAATAGATATACACCAAAATTTTAATGGCACATCATTTGCAAATATAGAAACAAACGAAGCGAAAACAATCTTTCCATTTACAACCGTAAGGTAATAAGTTAAAATAACATGTACAAATATATTGACTTTTGCTTCAATTCCATACTACAGTCAAATGTATGGAAACTCAACAGAAAGAAGACCTGATTAATCAGGTTAAACAAAGGTACGAGTTGATGGCGGCCCACTTGTCAGAAAAGGACAAAAGGATATGGGCTGCATCAGAAGCCAACACAATTGGCCGAGGAGGAGATACCATTGTTTGCCAGGCAACAGGTATGTCACGTGTGACCATCGGAAAAGGAAAAAAGGAACTGACGGGTAAAGCCGATGGAATCAAAAAACGCATACGGAAACCCGGAGGTGGGCGTAAGCGCTTGGAGGATAAAAATCCTGCGTTGATTTATGATCTTGATATGTTGATAGATCCGCTTACCAGAGGTGATCCGGAATCTCCTCTCAGATGGACCTGTAAAAGTACCTATAAACTATCAGAAGCCCTTCGTAAAAGAGGTCATAATGTGTCCCAGAAGACTGTATATTTGATGCTTCAGGAAATGGGTTACAGTATGCAGGCCAATCGAAAAATTAAGGAGGGAAAACAAAATCCGGATCGGGATGAACAGTTCAATTTTATATATAAGCAGGTTAAAGAGTTTCAAGGCGATGGCCAGCCTGTTATTTCAGTCGATGCCAAAAAAAAGGAAAATATTGGCCAATATAAAAACACCGGTATGGAGTGGGAACCTGCCGGACAACCAACCGATGTGAACACATATGACTTTCCGGACAAAGAGAAAGGAAAAGCTTGTCCTTACGGTATCTATGATTTAACACGTAATGAGGGATGGGTAAGCGTCGGTATCAGTCGAGATACAGCACAATTTGCAGTTGAAAGCATTCGGCGTTGGTGGAACGAAATGGGTTGTTTCAGGTACCCCGGCGCTACCCAGTTGCTGATTACAGCAGACGGCGGTGGCAGTAACGGCTACCGAGTTCGTTTGTGGAAAAAAGAGATCCAGTCTCTGGTGAATGAATTGGGAATTACGATCAGCATTTGTCATTTTCCTCCCGGAACAAGCAAATGGAACAAAATCGAGCATCAAATGTTTTCTTTCATGAGCAAGAACTGGAGGGGGCGCCCATTAGATAGCCTTGGAACTATAGTCAACCTGATTTCAAACACTACAACTCAAAAAGGCTTGCAAATAGAAGCTGATATTGATGATGCTCAATATGAAAAAGGCCTCAAAGTTGGTGATGATGAAATGGCTCAGCTGAACATTGAGCGGGCGAGTTTTCATGGTGAATGGAATTACAAAATAATGCCTCAGGAAGTTATGTACGCCGGATAATATTTGTACACTTTATTTTGACTTAAAACCTTACTTTCATTTTCTTACATACATCCGTAAGAATTTCTTTATATACAACACCCTTTCCCCCTCTAAACATTGTTATAATGCTATCCGCCCCATAACACTGTATTTCACCAGCAATTAAGTTCCAAACCTTGGTAAAGTCTCCGTTACAATTTTTAAAACGTTCCTGACGAGACAATTCTTCAGTTAATCTTTCATTTCCATCTTTATCCTTAGTTAAAAAATCAACAAGAACAGCTAAATCTTCATTATCGGAATATTGTAAGAAAACCAAATCGTTATCTTCGCGATACGCCATGTCTCTCTCCTCA
>JBNJEA010000153.1:0-6709 GCA_051745395.1 Thermodesulfobacteriota bacterium
AAGTCGGCTTCGATCAGGGCGTCATCATAGGGCAGAAAGCCCAGAAACTCGAAATCCGGAAGGTGTTGTTTGAGAAATTCCATGTCTTTTTCCCCGCGGCACTTGTTGCCGACAAGGGCGATCTTGTCGAGTCCGATTTCGCCGGCCAGCTGCTTGATATGCATGGCCGTGTCGATGCTGCGGCGGCCGGGCTCGACCACCACCACGAGCCGGTCGACGGCCTGGGCCGTGGCCCGGCCCAGATGCTCGATGCCGGCTTCCATGTCCATGATGACCACATCGTCTCGGGCCAGCACGATATGGGTGATAAGTGCCTTGAGCAGGGTGCTTTCCGGGCAGATGCAGCCGGCGCCGCCTTTTTTGACGCCGCCCAGGCGCATCATCCGGATGTTGTCGAGTTTGGCGGAAAGCGAATCGGGCAGGTCGTCGACCTTGGGGTTCATTTTGAAAAAACCGCCCACCGAGCCCGGCTTGGCCTCGGTGCGTTCATAGACCAGGTCCTTCATTTCCGAAATGGGGGTGATGCTTTCCGCATCCGGTATCCCGAGCGCGGAGGCCAGGTTGGCGTCCGGATCGGCGTCAATGGCAAGTACGCGTTTCTGGTTCTGGCTCAGTGCCCGGATCAGCATCGCTGAAAACGTGGTTTTTCCGACTCCGCCCTTGCCGCTGATTGCGAGTTTCATGACTATATTGTCCTTTTTCTGGTATTTGCATTATCGATTGATTTACAAAATTTTTTATAATAACATTAATCATTTTTGGCCACAAGTCTATAGTTGGCGCGATCCATTTCGATTTTGGGCTTTTATCGATTTGTACCGGCCTTTATGAATGAGTTGAATTTGATCGGAATCAATACTCGGGATCGTCAAGGGGCAAATGTGATAGTTTCGTAAAGAGCAATATACCACAGAGTGCACAGAGATAACGCCCTGAATGGCGATGTTTTTCTATGTGCCCTTTATGGTGAAAAATGATTTATGTAGTTATCCTGAAAACTGTTATTTGTTCATTTCAAGCAACAAGGATTTCGGGATGATCTGTGGATACAAAAAAAGGGCGTCGCTTCGTCTGTCATGCCTGCGGAGGCAGGCATCCAGTTTTCCAGACGGACAGAAAACCCCTGGATGCCTGCCTCCGCAGGCATGACGACCGGGACGAATTGGTTTTTTTGTTCGGTTTGGGTCTCACGGATGGCCGAATTCACTTCGCAAAACCATAACTGGAATTTTCCGGATAACCACATTTTTAAAAATTCGTCGATTTTGAACCTGAAAAAGCCTTGTTATGACTCAAAAAAATCCCAAAAAACCCGATATACTGTCCCCGGCCGGCAACCGCGCGGGATTTCTCGCGGCGCTCGCCGCCGGCGCCGATGCCGTCTATTGCGGGTTAAAGCAGTTTTCCGCCCGGATGGCGGCGGAAAACTTCACCATCGAAGAGCTCGCCGCCCTGACGCGGGTGGCCCATGCCCGGAAAACGAAAGTCTATGTCACCTTAAACAGCCTGGTAAAGCCCGAGGAGCTCGATACCGCGGGCAAGCTGGTCGACCAGTTAAACCGCTATGTGCGCCCGGACGGCCTGATCGTCCAGGACCTGGCCCTGTTGTCTCTGGCGGCCCAGACCGGCTTTGCCGGCGAAATCCATTTGTCGACCCTGGCCAATGTCAGTTTTGCCGCGGCGATGAAACTGGTTGGTTTTTTTCCCCAGGTCTGCCGCGTGGTGCTGCCCCGGGAATTGACCGTCGATGAAATGCGCGCGATGGGACAAGCCTGTCCAAAGGGCGTATCCCTTGAAGTTTTTGTCCATGGCGCCCTGTGCTACGGCGTTTCCGGACGCTGCTACTGGAGCAGTTACCTGGGGGGCAAAAGCGGGTTGCGGGGGCGCTGTGTGCAGCCCTGCCGGCGGATATACACCCAGCAAAGCCAGCGGGCCCGGTTTTTTTCCTGTCAGGACCTGTGGGTCGATGTGCTGACCAAGGTCTTGCTGAAGGTTCCCAAGGTTGCCGCCATGAAGATCGAGGGGCGGAAAAAGGGGCCGCATTACGTTTTCTACACGACCCGGGCCTATAAAATGCTGCGCGACCATCCCGGCGACGGCAGTGTCAAAAAAGAGGCCCTGGCCTGCCTCGACTATGCCCTGGGCCGCAAGGGCACCCATTACAATTTGTTGTCCCAACGGCCCTGGAACCCCATCGATGTCGATACCCACACGGGTTCCGGCCAACTGGTCGGAAAAGTGGCCGGACCGCAGTCCAAACCGTACATGGAGCCCCGGGAGCCATTGTTTGCCAATGACTTGCTGCGCATCGGCTACGAGGATGAAGCCTGGCACCGGACCTACCGGGTGACCCGGAGCGTGCCCAAGAAGGGGCGCCTGTATTTGAACCTTTCCGAAAAGGAACGGCCGGCAAACCAGACATCCATCTTTTTGATCGACCGGCGGGAGCCGGAACTGGCCGAACAGATGGGCAAAATCGAAAAGGCGTTTGAAAACACAACGGTCAAGTCCGTGCAGCCGTCGAAGTTCAAAGTCAATCTGCCGGCAAAGGCGCTGGCCCGGTTCCGGCCGTTTGAGATGCAGGTCCGGCGGCATCCGGTCAAACCGAAAACATCCGCCGACTACAACGGGGCTTGGATCTCAAAGGATACGGACCCCGCGTCCGTGCCGGTGACCGATCACCTGTGGTGGTGGCTGCCGCCGGTTCTCTGGCCGGATAACGAAGAGGAAATCAAGGCGGTGGTGGACAAGGCCGTAAAAAAGGGCTTTCAGCATTTCGTCATCAACGCCGCCTGGCAGATGATTTTCTTCCCCCCGGCCAAGCGCGCCGTTGTCTGGGCGGGCCCGTTTTGCAACGCCGCCAATGAGCTCGCCATTGAAAACCTGGCCGCACTGGGATGTGCCGGCGTGATTGTAAGCCCGGAACTCGGCCGCACGGATTATACGCACCTGCCCTCGAAAAGTCCGCTGCCGCTGGGCGTGGTGGTATACGGCAACTGGCCGCTTTGCATCTCCCGGACGGTGGCCGGGCCGCTGGCACAGGATCAGCTTTTTAAAAGCCCCCGGGGAGAACACGGCTGGGTGCATCGCTTTGACGACGACTACTGGGTTTTTCCGGATTGGGCCGTGGATTTGCGGTCCCAGTCGGAAACGCTGAAAAAGCTGGGCTATCGGATGTTTGTGCACCTGGACGAGCCGATGCCCAGGGGGGTGAAACTCAAAAAACGCCCCGGGAAGTGGAATTGGGATTTGGGATTGAAGTAAGGTATGAGGTATGAGGTATAAGGTGTAAGGTGTAAGGTATAGGGTGTGAGGGGGGAGGGGAAATCGGGTTGAGGGTAGCGATTGACGGATAGGGGGCATGGAAATGAATGCAGCAGGCAATGTGATCATTCGGGAAGTGGCCTTAAGAGACGGACTCCAGTCCGAAAAAAACTTTGTGTCCACGGATCGGAAAGTAGCCATCGCCCAATCTTTAGCCAATGCCGGTGTCCGGTACCTGGAGACCACCTCCTTTGTCAGCCCGAAAGCCGTCCCCCAGCTTTCTGACGCCGCCGATGTAATGGCCGGGGTAACGCGCGGCCCCCTGGCAGACGAAATGGTACACGAAGTCATGGTGCCCAACCGGAAAGGGGCGCAGCGCGCCATCGCCGCCGGCGCCGACCGGGTGATCGGGTTTGTTTCCGCCTCCGAGGCCCACAACCGGGCCAACCTGGGCCGCGGCATCCGGGAATCGCTTGCCGACCTGGACGCTGTTTTTTCGCTGGCCCATGACCGTTCGGTGCCGGTCGGCATTGCCATTGCCGTGGCATTCGGCTGCCCCTATGCGGGCCGCGTTGCCCGCAGCGACGTGTATGACATGGCGGCCCGCTGCGTCGACCGGGGGGCTGACCGCATCACGCTTGCCGATACCACCGGCATGGCCAATCCCGCCCAGGTCGGCGATACCGTGGCCTTTTTCAAAGATCGCATGCCCGAGGTCACCTTCTGCCTCCATTTGCACAACAACCGCGGCATTGCCATGGCCAATCTGTATGCCGGCTATCTGGCGGGCATAGAAGTCTTTGATACTTCGCTGGGGGGTATCGGCGGATGCCCCAACGTGCCGCAGGCCGCCGGCAACCTGGCCACGGAGGACGTGGTGTATATGTTTGAATCCATGGGCGTCAAAACGGGAATAAATCTTTTACAATTGATAGAAGCGGCAAAAAAGCTGGAAACCTTCCTGGAACACCCCTTGCCCGGACAGGTGATGAAAAGCGGGGCCGACGGTTTTTAAGGGCTTTTTTTGCCCCGTGTTTCCCCCACCTTTAAAAGCGCGTATTGAAAGGTGACCGGACCGATTACCTGGTTGATGGAAATCATGGCCACAATCGTCACCGCGGCGGCTGCCCCCCAGTCCGGAAAGTTTTGGGCCAGGATGCCGCAAAGTCCGATGCTTACCCCGGCCTGGGCGAAATAGGCCAGGCCCGCCATTTGCGAAAATACCGGCGGATCTCCGCTGAGCCGCCCCGACAGCCAGGCGCTTGCCCAAATGAAAAACCCGCGTACCAATGCAAGCACTACCGCCAGCATCCAGGTCTGGCGGAGTACGGAAAGATCCAGGGATGCGCCGATCAGCGAAAAGAACAGGACATAAACCGGCAGCGACAGCCGATCGAGTCGATCCATGAAAAATGGGCCCTTTTTCGTGAAGTTGCGGACAAAAAATCCGGCGGTCATGCAGATGAGCATGGGTTCAAAGTGAAAGCGGATTTCATAAAAGGCGTCCAAAAACCGGGCGAACTGATCGGAAAAAAAGGTTATCATAAAGGCCAGGACCAGGATGAATACCGGGGTTTCCGCGCCAATGCGGTCAATGTAGAAGGCCACGATCCATCCCACCGCCACGCCGGCAGCAATGGAGCCCGTCAACTCCATGCCCACCGTCATCAAAAAAATAACGTCCATATCCACATCCGGGCGCGTCAGCGTCAGGCCGACGGAAACGGTGACGGCAAACAGCGCGATGACCAGAACATCAATAATGACGGTGACGCCCAGCGCGGTTTCCGTAAATGGCCCCTTTGCCTTGTTTTCACTGATAACGGCGATGGCCGACGAAGGCGAACGCGCGATTGCCAGCACCCCGATCGCCGCTGCGGCGGCTATGGTCACCGGCATGGGGGCATCGCTTAAAAACGGTATGAAAGCGCGCCCCAACAGGATCAAGCAGAAAACCCCGGCAAAAATCCCGATCACCTGGAACACGACGCCCAGGCAGATGCTTCGGCACCGGCGGCGCAATCCCGCCAGCTCCAGTTCGCCGCCGGCGGAAAGAGCGATAAACGCCAGCGCCAGGTTATCGAGCAGCTTTAAATCATTCACCGTTTCCGATGTGATCAAGTCGGCCGCATGGGGGCCGGCCATGACGCCGGCGATAATGTAGCCGGTAATTTTCGGCAGATGAAACCAGGAAAGGATATCGCCCAGCAAATAGGCGCAAAGCAGGAGAAACCCGAAAGAAAGGGTGGTCCGGGTCCCTTCAGGGCCGCCCCAGACCCCGGGGCCGGCAGATACGAGTGCCATGAAACCGGTGATGATCAACAGCCCCGCTATCCGCCTCATGGAGACCGGCCTCCGGAGCCCGCCAAAAGCCGCCGGGTCGTTGCCGGGCTGATCAGTTCATTTGCAACAACCGTTGTAATGAACATGGCCACGATCCAATCGGTAAAAACACCGGCGCCGGAAAGGTAAAAGTCCATGGCCATGGCAATGGCCGCCCCGCTTTGCGACAAAAGGCCCAGCCCGATCAGCGGCGAGATCGGATACGCCCCGGAAATCCAACGGGCTGCCGCGTAGCCGCCCGATATCTTGCCGGCCGTTCTTGCGGCCAGGTAAATCACCGCCAGCCCATAGCCCGGCAAAATGTCCGGGCGCCAGACGGCACCGGCGAGAATCAGAAATCCGATGTAAAACGGTTTTTCCTGTCCGGCAATCGCCATGAAAACCCGGTCCTTGCTGCCGGGGAGATTGGCGGCGGCAACTCCGGCGATCATATTGACAAAAAGCGGAGAAAGGCCGAAGAAAAGCGATACGCCGCCGGCAAAGGTGATGATGCCGATGGTAAATACCCAGAGCTCGTCTTCCCGGCAATGCACCTGGGTGAGCAGGTGCAGCACAAACCCCATGCTGATGCCGAATACAATCGAAGTGCCGATCCATTGCAGGGCCGGAAAGGCATCAATCCCCGAAGGAGGCGGGGCGGTATGGAGCATGCAGGCCGCTATGCCAAACAGGGTAAATCCGATAACCGTGTCAACGCCGCCGATATAGCGGATCAACTCCGTCTCGGCAGTCGGGCGGGGCCGTGTTTCCTTTATGACCAACGCGATCATGGCCGGGGAGCTACAGCATGCAACGGCCCCGACGGCTAAGGCAAAAACCATTGCAGGCAAGCCGGGCGACAGCCTGTACAGCAGCCAGGCAAACGGAATGTATACCATTGCAAGCGTAATGGCGGCCTGAATGGCGGTGGCGGAAAAAAACCGCCGCGGAAAGCGCCGGAGTTTTTCGCTTTCAAACTGCAGGCCGAAAACCAACCCGAAATAGCCCAGCCCCAGGCTAAACAAGGGCCCTAAGCGCCCGATCGTTTCCCGGTCGAGCAAACCGAGAAAATTGTCGCCCAGGGCAAGGCCGATAAAAATAAATTCCGTTCCGGTGAGAAAAA
>JBNJEA010000154.1:0-6671 GCA_051745395.1 Thermodesulfobacteriota bacterium
GAGACCCCTTATTCCCTTGGCCCCCCAGCCCATTATTCCCTCAGTCCCTCAGTCCCTTAGTCCCTCAGTCCCTTAGTCCCTTAGTCCCTTAGTGCCTTAGTGCCTCAGTCCCTTAACCCCTCTATTTCAACCGCGTCCCCGGCGGCAGTTGCCGGTCGAGCACCGCCACCGAACACGCCTCTTTTTCCACGGCCGCTAACAGCATCCCCTCGGATTGAATCCCTTTGAGCCTGGCGGGTTTTAGGTTGGCCAGTACCACCACGCTTTTGCCGACGATTTGCCCGGGCGTATAGCACTGGGCGATGCCGGCCACAATGGTCCGTTTTTCCACGCCGAGGTCGATTTGCAGCTTGAGCAGCTTGTCGGTTTTGGGCACTTTTTCCGCGTCAATGACCGTGGCGGCCCGCAAGTCGATACGAAAAAAATCGTCGAGCCCGATTTCGGATTCAAGGGGTGCTGTTTCGGGGGCTTCCGTTTCCGGGGTTTTCCGGACAAGGATTTGATCCGCATCGATTCGCGGAAACAAGGAAACGCCCTTGGGCAGCACTGCGTTGGCGGGTATGCTGCCCCACTTCCGGATTTCATCGAGTAAGTAAAAGGGGCGGCCGGGGTCTAGGCCGAGGTGTCGCTGCATGGTCCGGGCCGTTTCCGGCATCACCGGGTAGATCAGCCCGGAGACCACGCGCAGGCCCTCCAACAGGTTGCAGATGACGGTTTCGAGCGGTTTTTTGGCCTCTTTTTGTTTGGCCAGTTCCCATGGGGCGGTGATGTCGACATATTTGTTCATCTTGCCGATATATTCCCACACAAATGCCAGGGCCTTGTGAAACTCGAGGTTGTCCATGGCCGAGGCAAATCCGGAGATGGTATCGTCGGCAGCCGCCTGTAGATCCAGCTCAAAGCCGGCGTCCGCGGCCGGATCGCAGTCCGGCACAACGCCCTTGAAATATTTGTGAAACATCCCCAGCACCCGGGAAAAGAGATTGCCCAGGTCATTGGCCAGATCCGAATTGATCCGCTGGATAATCGTTTCTTCCGAAAAATTGGAGTCCAGGCCGAAAACCATTTCCCGCATGAGAAAGTACCGGATGGAATCGGTGCCGTAGGTGTCTTTCAGATATACCGGATCGACCACGTTGCCGAGGCTTTTCGACATCTTGCTTTCTTCGACGTTCCAGTATCCGTGCACATAGAGGTGCTTGAAAACATCGATGCCGGCGGCTTTCAACATGATGGGCCAATAGATGCCGTGGGGCTTTAAAATGTCTTTGGCCACCACGTGGCGCACCTCGGGCCAGAATTTTTGAAAGCTTTCACCGTCCGGATACCCCAGCGCCGAAATATAATTGATCAGGGCATCGAACCAGACATAGGTGACATAGTCTGTGTCAAATGGCAGGGTAATGCCCCACTGCAGCCGGCTCTTGGGCCGGGAGATGCACAGGTCCTCGAGCGGTTCCCGCAGAAAGGCCAGAATTTCATTTTTATAGCGTTCCGGCTGGATTACGTCCGGGTGGTTGTGGATATAATCGATTAACCAGTCCTGGTAGCGGCTCATCCTGAAAAAATAATTCGATTCCTTGATCACCACCGGTTCCTTGTCGTGATCCGGGCATTTGCCCTCGACAAGTTCCCGGTTGTTGTAGAACCGCTCGCAGTCGAAGCAATAGCGGCCTTCGTATTCGCTGAAATAAATGTCGCCGCTGTCATAGATTTTCTGAAGAATATTTTCGACCACGGCGATGTGGTCGGCATCGGTGGTCCGGATAAAATGATCGCACTGGATGTTGAGATGGGGCCAGAGGTTTTGAAACTGTTGGCTGATATGGTCCACGTATTGCCGGGGGGTCATCCTGCTTGCTTCCGCGGCTTTGACAATCTTGTCGCCGTGTTCATCGGTGCCGGTGAGAAAGAAGGTGTCTTCGCCTTTCATGCTGTGGAAGCGGCGGGCCACATCCGCGGCGATGGTGGTATAGGTATGGCCCAGGTGCGGGCTGGCGTTGACATAATAAATCGGTGTCGTAATATAAAAAGACGATGGCATTGTGCTGGCTTCCTTTTCAGGCAGAAGGGTCCTGATTTTTGGATTCGTTTGTTTCGGATTTGTTTTGGCTGTAGAGATTGTATTCAAAGGTCAAACAGCACATGAGTCGCCCGCATACGCCGGAAATTTTTGTCGGGTTTAACGAAAGGCCCTGTTTTTTGGCCATCTTGATGGTAACCGGGTCAAATTTGGTCATAAACGCCGAACAACAGAGCTGGCGGCCGCACCGGCCGATGCCGCCGCACATCTTTGCCTGATTGCGGATGCCCACCTGGCGCATTTCGATTTTGGTCCGGAATTGTTTGACAAGCATTTTTACCAGCTTCCGGAAATCCACCCGCCCGTCTGCGGTAAAAAAAAAGGTGAGCTTGCTGCCGTCGAAATTGCTCTCCACTGTAAACAGGTTCATGTTCAAATTCAGCGAGTCGATGCATTCCCGGCAGTAGGCGTAAGCTGTGTTTTCGACTTCAATGGTGCTTTCGCGCTGCTTTCGGTCTTCGTCGGTGGCGGGCCGATAGACCTTTTTCAGGGGGTGTTTGTAGGTTTCCGGATCCACGGTCACCGGCGGCGTGGTGACCGTGCCGAAGCCCAGGCCGTGCTCGGTTTCCACGAGCACATTGTCGCCGACCTTCAACACGTAGGCCCCGCAATGGAAATCATATATTTTCCCGGCCGGTTTAAACCGGATGCCGACAATTTTTATCATAATACCACTTTTTTCATTATTAAAGAATTGGGTCAGTTTCTAGCCAGTTTTAAAACCAGCACATCCAGGGCCAGCCGGACATTGGCATTGCCGGCAATGGCGCGTTCGGCCTGCTCGACGGCCATGGATTTTTCCACAAGCGCATGCAGGCTGTATCGCTTGGCAGCCGAGGCCAGCCGGTCTTTTATATCCCGGTTGCTGACTAGTTCCGGCCGGTATTTTATCACGGCCATGTCCCGGAACCAGTTTTTCATGATTTCAAAGATAAAACCGAGTGTTTCTTTCTGCTGGGTCAGCATTTCCGAAAAACATAAGTCCCGGCCCGTGGGTTGCTGACCGATTTCTTCGAGGGCCGCGATAATCCGGTCGCGGCGGGTCCCCCAGTCGTCGGCGGCAATTTCGGCCGCCCGGGTGAAACTGCCGCCGGCCAGTGAAGCGATAATCACAGCATTTTCCCGATTGACCCCGTGGGAGTCGATGAGATAGGTCTCGATCGTCTCTTGCGGTATGGGGTTAAACCGGATGTGCTGGCAACGCGATACGACGGTTGGCAGCAGATCGCTGGCCTGGGGCGCCGTGAGAATAAAAACGGTGCGGCCCGGCGGTTCTTCCAGTGCTTTGAGCAGGGCGTTTCCGGCTTCGGCATTCATCTTATGGGCATCGGATATTAAAACGACCCGAACGGCGGCCTCATAGGGCTTTAGGGCCAATGCGCGGCCAAGCGCGCGCACCTGGTCGATCCGGATATAGGCGCCGGAGGCAAAGACATGATGAAAATCGGGATGATTGCCGGATACAATTTTTTTGCAGCAGCGGCACTGCCCGCACGCCGACCCGCCAACATTTTCGGGTCCGGACGAGCGATCATGGCGGTGTTTGCAATTGGCCGCCATGGCAAAATCAACGGCGGCCGTTTTTTTGCCCACCCCCTCCTGGCCGGTAAAAAGAATCGCTTGCGGTGCCGTGTCGTTGTTTACGGCCGTGGTCAGCCACCGGATTTGCCGGTTCTGGCCGATGAGTTCGTCGAAACCCGTCATTGCAGTATTCGAAAGGGCCATTAACTCTTGTTCATGTTGTTGACGCGTTCCCTGAGTTCTTTACCGCATTTGAAAAAAGGCAGCTTTTTCGGCTGGATCTGAACTTTTTCCCCGGTTTTGGGATTGCGGCCCGTGTAGCTTTTGTAATGCTTGATAAAAAAACTGCATAACCCCCGGATTTCAATCCGCTCGTCTTTGGCAAGTGAATCGGCCATGGAGTCGAAAAAGATCTGCACGACCTGGGCGGCTTCGGATTTGGAAATATTGGCTTCTTTTTTCAGGGCCGATATCATTTCGAGTTTATTCATCTTTCCTCCTGTTTCACGCTAAATATCAAATTTTACACCCATTTTTTGTACATAAACATAAATTTATAATAAGTCAAGATGTTATGGATCTTCAATACGTCGGTTTACCGTCACGGCTACAGGCGGTTGCCGATTTCGCCCAGGCCGTATAAATTCACAAGGACCGCATAGCTTTCATTCCGGTTTCTGTCGAGATCCTGTGTGTTCTTGTAGCCGAAATCCACGGACCAGCAGCCGGATTTCACCAGGGCCCCGTATTTTTGTTCAATGTCAATATCGTCGATCAGGCTGCGTTCGTAGCCCCCGTATACCGTCAGCCACCGGGTAACGGGCGCCTCGATTTCAAAATAGATGCTTTGATTGATGTCGCGGTTGTAGCGGTAGTCGACCCGGAAGCGGTCTCCGCGGGAATCGGTAACGCGGCAGGAAGCGCTGCTCGACAGGATCGTATCGATTTCGTGGCTCCATTCGGCGTCGGCGTGCAGGGTTAGCAGATTTAGCGGTGTAAAGTCAAGTTCGGCAAAAAGCGGCAGAAAAGCCTCGTCCGGATTGCTTCGGCGTTTAAAATCATAGGGCTGTTCAATCATGAAGCGGGCAAACATGTTGTAACTGGGTTCCGGTTTTTTGTCGGTCCGGGTTCGGGTTCGACGCGAGGTGAAAAACTGGGTCAATGAAAAGGTGAGCCGGTTCTGGCCGTCAATGCGGTCGAGTTCGTCGAAATCCGCGTACTCGGATTGATCGGTTTCCGGAATGTAGTTGTATTCAAGCTTCGGCACCACGGTGTGCTTGATTTTTTCGACTTTTTCCCCGGGTACGGAGAAAATACGTTCGATATCCGTGGTCAGTTCCGCCCCCAGATCATAGAGTTCCCGGTGGTCATCCCGGTTGTCTGTGGCCAGCGCCTCGCTTTCGGTGTCGATGTAGTAGGCCGTTTGCCGGAACCCGACAGACGGTTCAAGGGTGAAGTAGTTTTGAAAGCGAAGCGGCATATACAGCCTGGGGTGGATGTCGATCCGGTGGCCGGTCTGCCCGCGGAGGCTGTCGGATGCATCCTGCCGGTAAAAAAAATCGTATTCGGTGTCGAGGTCGGCATACAGCAAATCCCCGTATAATGGCTGTTTGAGGGCATTGAAGGTGATCATGGGCAGGCGCTGGAGGGTGCTGTCCGTGTCTTTTAACCGGCGGTTGATGACGTTGTCGTACCAGACAAAATCGGTATTAAAGGAGGCGTATGTCCAGAGACGGTTGAAATTGAGCCGGTTTTGCCGCACCGGGTCATCTTCGTCATCCAGGTCCCGCCCGAAGGTGTCGTCGAAATAGTCCAGGTTGTCGTCATACCCGGTATATCCATCGGAAAATTCCCGCAGGTAGTCCTGGTCGCTGACCACGTCAAGGTCGAGTTGGGCCGTCATCCCGTAGGGCATGGCCTGGTCGGCTTTCATCCTAAACCAGTAGCGATCGGAATTGGGACGGATCTCATTGTCATCGGTATAGCCCCATTTCCGGCCGGCGTTTTCGGTGCCGTCATCGATTTTCCGGTCTTCAAAGCCGTCGAACATGAACGTGCCGCGGGATTTGCGGCTTGCCGCATAACGGTATTCAAGACCGGCCTTTTCCCCGCGTTTCCGGAGATGGTGGTAGTAAAAGGTAGCATCGGTATGATCACTGATGGCCCAGAAATACGGTTGGATGTATTCAAAACCCTTCCGGTCCGAATAGGCCATCTGGGGCGGCAGCAGCCCGGACTGGCGTTCGGTCTTGGCCGGGAACCAGAAAAAAGGGGCATAAAACACCGGCACGTTTTTGATCCAAAACCCGGCGCCCCGGATCGTGCCGTAGCCTTCAAGGGTGACGTCCACGGCTTTTCCGGTAATGCGCCAGTCCGGGTTTTTCTGCTCGCATGTCGTCAGTCCCCCTTGCCGGATGGCATACGTGTCGGTGCCGGTTTTTTTGATTTCATTGCCCTTGATAAAGAAATGGTTCTTTTCAATAAAGACGATGCCGTGGTACAGCGTTCCGATACCGGAATCGAGGTTGATTTTCAACCGGTCGCCGACCAATTGGTCCCTGCCGACTTTGAAATGGACGTGGCCCGTTGCTGTTGCCCACATGGTTTGCCGGTTTAGCACCACGTGATCGGCGGAAAGCTGCTTTTCGCCCTGTATGATTTCCACGTTGCCTTCGGCGGTGTATCGGGATTCGGATTGACTGTACTGCAGACGGTCTGCCTGGACGTTCCAGCGGGCATTATCCGGCAATGGGCTTTGGGTGGGCTGGCCGTGGACGGAAGCCGGCGTCAGTCCGAGCAGACAAACACAGAGCAGCCCGAAAAGGCGCCAAATTCGGATATCTGACTGCAATACGTTTTTGCAGAGCCTCTGGCCGCAGCAGAACATGGACAATGTCAATATCAAACGTGGGTTTGCGGGGGGTAACAGGGGCCGCCCCCTGATGAATATGACCAATCCCCTGATGAATCGATTAATAGCTTGATGGCCGGATCAATTTCCAGTATAGAAAAACCGGGATATTAAAGAGATAACGCCGCATCCATTAAACCACCACCTGCGCCCTGC
>JBNJEA010000155.1:0-6662 GCA_051745395.1 Thermodesulfobacteriota bacterium
CCCCTCGGGGAAGTCTGGGAGTACCTGATGCTGCTGTTCCGGATGCTTCGGGCCTATCTCGGCGGGCGGTACCGGGACGTTTCCTGGCAGAGCCTGGTGGCCATTGTCGGGGCCCTGGTCTATTTTGTCATGCCGATCGATTTGATTCCCGATGCCGTGGCCGGTCTCGGCTTTGCCGATGACGCGGCCGTTATCGCCTGGACCATCCAGGCCCTCCGCGAGGAAATCGACCGGTTTTCCGCATGGGAAACGGAAGGGGAGGAAACGGTCGAAGATCCATAAAATGCGGCAAAGGCAAATTCAGGGATAAGATATGAGGTATAAGGTGTAAGGTATAAGGTGTAAGGTATAAGGTGTAAGGTATAAGGTTTGAGGTGTAGGGGGAAAGGTGTAAGAAAAAACGTAGTGTCTGAGAATCTGCGTCCCTACAAAAAAGTATCGAAAGTTACTTTAATTGCAAACGGCGAAATGTCAGAGGAGAGTTGGATATGAAGATGACGGCACAACCGGAAAATCTGGTGGCCCTGTTTGATCAGGCAGTGGAGAAATTTGGCGATAATCGGTTTTTCGGCGTCAAAAATGCGCAGGGTACAGCCCTGGAATGGATGACCTACGCAGATGTCGGCCGGCGGGTGGCCAATCTGCGCGCCGGTCTGGTCGCCGAGGGCATCGGCCGCGGCGATATGGTCGGATTTATCGGCAACAACCGTCCCGAGTGGGCCATTGCCGCCTTTGCCAGCTATGGCGCCGGGGCCAGTTTTGTACCAATGTACGAGGCGGAATTGGTCGACACCTGGGAATATATTGTAAAAGACAGCGGCGTGAAGCTGTTAATTGTCACCGGCCGGCAAATCTACGAACAGATCAAGGGCTTTGTCGATTCCATCGATACATTGCAAAAGATTATCGTAATCGACACCGACGGCCCGGACAGCATGGCGGCCCTGGAGGCCAACGGGGAGAAAAATCCGGTGCAGGCGGTCCAGCCCGCTGTTTCGGACACGGCCGTTTTGGTTTACACATCCGGCACCACGGGCGCCCCGAAAGGCGTGGTGCTTTCCCACGGTAATCTGACCACCAACGCCATTGCCGGCAACAAGCTGTTTTCCGACGTTTTGGATGAAAATTCCCGGAGCATATCGATTCTGCCCTGGGCCCATGCCTACGGCCAGACCGCGGAGCTGTACAACTGGTTTCTCGTCGGCGGCTCCATCGGCTTCATGGAAAGTGTCGATACCCTGGGCGATGATCTGGCGCTGGTCAAGCCGACGTTTATCATCGCCGTGCCCCGCGTGTTTAACAAGATTTACGACGGCCTGTGGGCAAAGATGAACGAAACCGGCGGGCTGGCCTTAAAGTTGTTTGAGATGGGGGTAAACAGCGCGAAGAAAAAACGGGCGCTGGCTGCAGAGGGCAAATCCGACTGGAAGGTGAATGTGAAGTACAAGCTGGCGGATAAAGTGGTGTTTAAAAAGATCCGGCAGCGCTTCGGCGGCCGGGTGCAAGGCGCCCTTACCGCCAGTGCCCTGATGAACATCGAAATTGCCAATTTTTTCGAGGATGTGGGGATTCCCATCTTTGACTGCTACGGCTTGAGCGAAACCTCGCCCGCCGTGACCATGAACTGTTTTGGCGCCTCCCGGCCGGGCAGCGTGGGCCGGCCCGTGGAAAACGTGGAGGTGGTCATCGACAAATCGGTGGTGGAAGACGACAGCGAGGACGGCGAAATCGTGGTCTACGGCCCCAATGTCATGCAGGGCTATCACAATAAGCCGGAAGAAACCCGCAAGGTCATCACCGAAGACGGCGGGTTCCGGACGGGCGATCGGGGCCGAATCGATGAAGACGGCTTTTTGTTTATCACCGGCCGGCTCAAGGAGCAGTACAAGCTGGAAAACGGCAAATACGTCTTTCCCGGCGGCATTGAAGAAGACATCCGGTTGGTGCCCTATGTGGCCAATGCCATGCTCTACGGCGAGGGCAAGGCCTTCAACAGTTGCCTGATCGTGCCGGATTTCGAAGTGCTCGAAAAATACGCAAAGCAAAACGGGCTGTCATCCGATCCCCGTGCCTTGATCGAAAACCCGCAGGTAACACAGATGATCGAGGAAGAAATCAAATCATCTCTCAAGGGCAAATACGGCGGATACGAAATTCCCAAGCGATTTGTCTTTATCGCCGACGATTTTACCATCGAAAACGGCATGCTGACCCAGACCATGAAATTAAAGCGCCGGAAGGTGGTCCAGCAATACCAGGACCACTTGGAGGCCCAGTATCAGCACAAAAACTAAACGGTTCACACGGCTGGCCCAGGCCAACCGGATAAGCAAATTAAGGAGAAATTCTGCATGGTAAAGCTTGAAACCAGTATGGGCGATATTTTTATCGAACTCTACGAGCAAAAGGCCCCGAAAACCGTGGCTAATTTTCTGCAATACGTCGGCGACGGCCACTACGACGGGACGATTTTTCACCGCGTCATCGACGGGTTCATGGTCCAGGGCGGCGGCATGACCGAAGACATGGAAGAAAAACCGACCCGGGCGCCGGTGGAAAACGAGGCCGACAACGGGCTGAAAAACGAGGCGTATGCCCTGTCCATGGCCCGGACGGCCGATCCGCAAAGCGCCACGGCCCAGTTTTTCATCAACGTAAAGAAAAACGACTTTTTAAATCATACGGCCAAGACCCCCCAGGGCTGGGGCTACACGGTGTTCGGCAAAGTCGCCAAGGGCCACGGCGTCGTCAACAAGATCAAGTCCGTGCCCACCGGCAAAAAGGGCTCGCACGACGACGTGCCGAAGACACCGATCGTGATCCACAAGGCCGAAGTGGTGGAAAGCGCCGAATAGGCTTTAAATTGAACCCTTGATACAACAAAAGCCGCGAAGCGATTTTTTTCGCTTTCGCGGCTTTCGCGTGTTTCGTGGTTTGTCCGGTTTATCTTGTTTTTCCCGGTGTTACTTCCGGGTCAGCTGGCGGTACTTGATCCGGTGCGGCCGTTCGGCTTCGGCGCCCAGGCGCTTTTTGCGGTCGGCCTCGTAGTCCGAGTAGTTGCCTTCGCACCAGATCACCTGGCTGTCGCCCTCGAAGGCCAGGATGTGGGTGGCGATACGGTCTAAAAACCAGCGGTCGTGGCTGATGACCACCGCGCAGCCGGCGAAGTTTTCCAGGGCCTCTTCCAGGGCCCGCATGGTGTTGACATCCAGGTCGTTGGTGGGCTCGTCGAGCAGGATGACGTTGGCGCCCGCTTTGAGCATCCGGGCCATGTGCACGCGGTTGCGCTCGCCGCCAGAAAGCCGGGCTACCTTTTTCTGCTGGTCGGCGCCGGTGAAGTTGAACCGGCCCACGTAGGCCCGGGATTTGACCTGGACGTTGCCCAGCTCGATGACGTCTTTTCCGTCGGAGATGGCTTCCCAGATGGTTTTTTCCGGATCCAGGCTTTCCCGGCTCTGGTCCATGTGGGCCAGCCGGACCGTATCGCCGATCCGAAAAGACCCGGTGTCCGGGGTTTCCTGCTCGGTAATCAGGCGAAACAGCGTTGTTTTGCCGGCGCCGTTGGGGCCCACCACGCCGACAATGCCGCCCGGCGGCAGGGAAAATGACATGTTTTCAAACAGCAGCTGGTCGTTGTAGGCCTTGGAGACCTCGTTGGCCTCCACGACCAGCTTGCCCAGGCGGGGACCCGGCGGAATGTAGATTTCCAGGTCCTTGGCCTGTTTTTCGCCTTCCTGGGACAGCAGTTTTTCATAGGCGTTGATCCGGGCCTTGGATTTGCTCTGGCGCGCCTTGGGCGACATCTTGATCCATTCCATTTCCCGCTCCAGGGTTTTTTGCCGCTGGCTTTCCGCCTTTTCCTCCTTTCGGAGCCGCTCCTGTTTCTGTTCCAGCCAGGAGGAATAATTGCCCTTCCAAGGCAGGCCGCGGCCGCGGTCGAGTTCCAGGATCCAGCCGGCCACGTTGTCCAAAAAATACCGGTCGTGGGTCACGGCGATTACGGTGCCCTCGTATTGCTGCAGGTGGCGTTCCAGCCAGGCCACGGTCTCGGCGTCCAGATGGTTGGTGGGCTCATCCAACAGCAGGATGTCGGGTTTCTGCAAAAGCAGCCGGCAAAGCGCCACCCGGCGCCGCTCGCCGCCGGACAATACCTGGACCGGGGTCTCTCCGGCCGGACACCGCAGGGCGTCCATGGCCATTTCCAGCCGGGAATCGAGATCCCAGGCGTCTGCGGCGTCGAGCTTTTCCTGGACCTCGCCCTGTTTTTGGATCAGCTTGTCCATTTCATCATCGGACATGGGCTCGGCGAATTTTTCGTTGATGGCGTTGTATTCGTCCATCAGGGCGATGACGTCTGCCACGGCCTCCTCGACGGTCTGGCGCACCGTCTTGGTGTCGTCGAGCTGCGGTTCCTGCTCCAGAAATCCCGTCGTGTAGCCGGGGCTTGTGGCCATCTCGCCGTTGTATTCGGTGTCCACCCCGGCCATGATGCGCAGCAGCGAGCTCTTGCCCGCCCCGTTTAAGCCGAGCACGCCGATTTTGGCGCCGTAAAAATACGACAGGGAGATGTCTTCGAGGATGGGTTTCTTGTTGTAATATTTGCTCAACCGGTTCATTGAGCAGATGACTTTGTTGGGTTCCTGGCTCATATGGTTTGTATACCTCCTTGTTTTTGAAGGGACTATATTTCATAATCCCCGCATTTGTTCGCTCCTTAACGCCGACATGTCCCGGTTTGCCAGGATGCTGTCGACTGTTGCAAGCATTTTCGCTTTGTCGGCCTGGAGTTTGCCGCTGATGGGCAGGTAATTCGAGGCGTGGGCGCCGATGAATTTCAGGCCGTCGATGGTGATGTTTTCAAAGATGAGCTTCATCTCCTCCAGGGTTTCAAAGGCATCGGGCAGCTCGAACTCGCCGCGGTTGACCTTCTGATAAAGCGGGGTCTGGGGCACCGGCGTGTAGGTGAGGGCGGCCAGATACTGCGGGGCCATCTCGTTGGTGATCTGTGCGGTGGCAACGGCATGCTCCCGGGCCGCGGGCCCGCGGCCGGCAATGCCCAATAGCACCATGGACGACAGGTTGATGCCCGCTGCCCGCAGGTTTTGGCCGGCTTCTGCCATTTCAGCGGCCGTAACGCCCTTGCGGACGGATTGTAACACATTGTCATCGCCGGATTCCACCCCGAGATACGCCTTGGTCAACCCGGCGGCCCGGAGGGCGGAAAGCTCGGACATGGGTTTGGAAAGCGTGCTCTGCGGCCCCACATAGGTGCCCACATGGCGCAGGGAGGCAAAACTGCCGTATAAATCCTCCAAAATTGTCAGCAGTGTGCTCGTCTCCATGTCCACGGCATCACCGTCGCACAGAAACACCTTCTCCAGATCCCCGTAATGCTCTCTGGCCATGCGGATGTCGGTGCGGATTTCCTCCAGGGAGCGGATCCGGTATTGCCGGTCCTTGTACATGCCGCAAAAGGTGCAGCGGTTGTGCGAGCAGCCGATGGTGCACTGGAGCAGGTAGCTGTCGGCTTCACTAAACGGTCTGAAAATCTGGCCTTCGTAGCGCATCAATCGATATCTTTCAACTAAAGGTTCAAATAAAGGTTCATTTCGGTTCCCCTATGGCACAAACGTGTCGCCTTTTCAATGAAGATGGTATGGATCAGAAAGGATTGCCCGTATTTCGCCATGTTGAAAGGGGGGTGTTTGAAAAATGACAATCCCCGGTTATGTTTTACCCAATAACAAAAGTTTTTCCATCCAACCCCCAGAAAAGGAGAAATCCCATGTTATGCAGCCTGTCCACACTGTCTGAAACCGATCTGAAGGCCATCAACGACCTGGAAAATTCATTGCAAAAACCCCTGCTGGCCTTTTCGTGCCATAATGTCGACCCGGCAATGGTGTCGGGCGAAGAGCTGGAAAAAATCCAGGCACTGGAGCAAAAACTCGGCATGAGTCTGGTGGCCGTTGAATAGAAGAAGGAGTCCACATGACCGAAGACAAGTTGTTTTCCGAGTGTAGCATCAGGGGCGTGACAGTGAAAAACCGGATCGGTGTGGCGCCCATGACCCGTACGTCTTCGCCCGGCGACAGCATACCGCGAAAAGATGTGCTCGACTTTCTCGTGCGCCGGGCGCAAAAGGATGTGGGCGTGGTTTTCACCGAGGCCGTCTTGACCGACTATGAAAGCGCCCAGGGATATCCCCGCCAGTCCCGGATGGTCACCGACCGCCAGATCAACGCCTGGCGGCCGGTGGTCCAGGCCATCCGGGATGCGGGCAGTACGGCGATACTGCAGATGTTTCACTGCGGCCGGGTGGCCTGGCCGGATGTCAACCCGGCGGGCCGCGTCATCGCCCCGAGCCCGGTGGCGCCGAAGCAGAATAATCCCCTGACCGGCGCGCCCTACCCGGTGCCCGACGAAATGAGCGGCTTTGATATCGATCATGTAATCGCCGGGTTCGTGGAAACGGCCAAAGGGGCCGTTGAAGCCGGTTTTGACGGCGTGGAAATCCACGGCGCCCACGGCTACCTGATCAACTCGTTTTTATCCACTTACTCCAATAAGCGCACGGATGCCTACGGCGGCTCCGTGGAAAACCGATTCCGCTTCGCCCGCGATATTATCCGGGCTGTCCGGCCGGTGCTGCCCGACGATCG
>JBNJEA010000156.1:0-6597 GCA_051745395.1 Thermodesulfobacteriota bacterium
ATCAGTTGCGGGGATTTCCCATTATTACGATCACAGGGCCCAGGCAGGCGGGGAAAACGACACTCGCGCGTGCCGTATTTGCAGAAAAGCCATATTTTTCACTTGAAGATCCTGACATTCGACAGCTGGCCGTGGATGATCCGCGGGCCTTTCTCGGCCGGATGCCTGAGGGGGGAGTACTTGACGAGGTCCAGCGGGCACCGGAAATTCTATCCTACTTGCAGACCCATGTTGATAAGCTGGGGCGGATGGGGCTCTTTTTACTTACCGGTTCCCAGCAGTTTGGTTTGATGTCCGAAATAACCCAGTCGCTGGCAGGAAGAACCGCCTTCATCGAGTTGCTGCCGTTTTCCGGGCATGAATTGGATCATGGCGGCGTTAAGCCCTCTGATCTTGATATGATGCTTTTTACCGGTGGGTACCCCCCTTTGTATGACCGTGAGCTTTCCCCGCGCTTTTGGTTTCCTGCTTATGTGACAGCCTACGTTGAGCGGGATGTCAGGCAGCTTCTTAACGTCCAGGACCTGGAAACATTTCAGCGGTTTTTGAGACTTTGCGCCGGCCGAAGCGGTCATTTATTGAACCTTTCCGCGTTGGCAAGCGACTGCGGTATTACCCACAATACAGCAAAGGCATGGATTTCAGTGCTGGAGGCAAGCTATATTCTGTTTCGATTGCGCCCCCATCATGCCAATTTTCGCAAGCGGCTGGTCAAATCGCCAAAAATATATTTCTACGACACCGGACTGCTGTGCTGGCTGTTGGGCATCCAGGAGGCAAAGCAGGTGGCCACGCATCCGCTGCGCGGCAGTATCTTTGAAACATTTATTGTATCCGAATTAATGAAAACCCGTTTTAATCGAATGGAAAACGTGGGGTTTTATTTCTGGCGAGACAGCAACGGCAACGAAATTGATGTTATTGCCGATTATGGCAGCAGACTGATGCCAATTGAAATTAAATCCGGCCAAACGCTTAATCGCGACTTTTTTTCCGGGCTTGAGCGTTGGATGGCTTTAGCCGGTGATCAGGCGTTTGCCCCCACCCTTGTTTATGGCGGCACGGAAACCGCCGTTCGCAGGGGGGCCCAGGTGTATGGGTGGTCGAAGGTGTCAAACCTTGAATTGTGAATTAATCTGTTCAAGCCAGGATTTGAGCTGTTCGTTTTGATGAATCTGTTTTTTGATAGATGCAACACTGTGGCTAACAGCAGAATAACTCATTGCAAAGTGCTTTCCGAGTTCGGCGTTTGTCATCAGCCCGGTATTCCATATCAGGTAAAGCAATAAATCTCGTTTCTGTTTGTCTTCGCCTCGCAATCGTCCGGATTGAAGACATTTTTTCATGTCCAGATCAAGGGTTTCGGCAGCCTGACGAATACGTTCCTGGTTGTCTGTATCCATTGCCAGTTTTTTCTGCTGGGGAATTTCTGTTTGCGGATCCTGCGGCATAAACCGGGTAACTGCTCCATGGATAATCAATCAATCGGCTGACAATGCCCGCTCTCAGGGGGTTGCGGTGGATATAGCAGGACAATCCGATGAAATATGTTTCATCTTCGACCAGAATACTTCTATAGCGGCCTTGAAAAAGGTGTCCCCGTTTGTTATTCCGATTGTTAAAGCGCCGGGTATAAGTGGTGCCGAGCCATTGCATGGCAGCTTTCAGATTGGGATGCCGGGTTTTGACCAGCAGGTGGTAATGGTTGGGCATGAAGAGATAGGCAAAAATATCGATTTCGAATCGTTCGGCAAATTCGCCAATTGTATCCGAAAATAACAGCCGGTCTTTTTCAGACAGAAAAATATTCTGTCCGTCATTGCCCCGGGACATGAGGTGATAGATTGCACCGGGGTATTGAATTCGCCATGCTCTGCCCATGATGTTTTTATAAGGGGGGAGCGGGATGGGTTGTCAATAATAATTCACAATTCAAGGTTTGACACCATGAGAACATGGATGATGGTTTTGGTGGTTGCAATGGGGATGCAGGCGTGTGTAACGCTTGGCTTGCAGGACCGTTATCCCCTGATAACGGCGGCGGAAAACGGAGACCGTGCGGCGGCCGAGGTGTTGTTGAAACAAAACGCGGAGGTCAACGCGATTGGCGAAAAGGGCCGGTTTGCCTTGCGGGCGGCTTCGGCAGAGGGGCATTCCGCCATTGTGGAGTTGCTGATCGAGAACGGCGCGGAGGTCAATCTGGCCAACCCGATGGGCAAGACCGCCCTGATGGCGGCGGCGTCCGGCGGGCACGAAGCGGCGGCGGCGCATTTGATCGACAACGGGGCCGAGCTTGAAGTAACGGATCAAAACGGTTTTTCGGCGCTTCATTTGGCCGTACAAGGCGGCCACGCTGATCTGGTAGATTTATTGATCGATAAAGGGGCGCCGGTGGATTTTTCCGACGATGAAAAAAATAAAGAGGCGTCTGATTATTTTCCCGACGATAAAAAAAACACCCGAGCGCCGCTTTTCCTGGCCATTGACAATAACAAAACAGCCATTGCCAAAAAATTGGTAACAAACGGTGCCGCCATTGACGCGACCGATTCCGGCGGCAACACGGCACTGCATGCGGCGGCAGGGCAGGCAAACCATGAGCTCGTGGCGTTGTTGATCCGGGAAGGTGCAGATGTTTCCGCAAAAAACGACCAGGGCGCCGAACCTTTTTTAACCGTGGCCGGCTCTGACCTGCACACCATCATCAACAATCTGTATGACCGGGTGAAAAATTCGACAGACGACCTGACGGTAAAATATACGGACGAGGGCATGCCCAAGCGTCGGTATAACCTGTTTGCGCTCGAACGGATGATGGAAAACTACCATCCCGAATACAGCGGCAGCAGCGAGAAAAACAAGGTGTTTGATGCGCTGCAGTACAGCACACTTGCCATTGAGGTGGCCAAAGATCAGTTTCGGTCGAAAGCTTCGCAATTGCAAAAGGATTATCGGTTGACGGCGCAGGCACTGCTGGATGCCGGGGCGGATGCCGACGCCACGGATAAACATCAGCAGACGGCCCTGATGCGGATTTGCGGCCAGGGGTGCTGTGTATCGGAAATGTTTTCGGAAAAATTGATTCCGCTTTCCGCCGGCTTTGAAAACCGGTTTGATATCGCCGTGGATACGGCAAAGACCGTTCAAAAGCAGTTGTTGAAGCAAACCATTGCGGCCGGCGCCGATGTCGATCAACGGGATCGCAGGGATAAGACAGCGTTGATGGCGGCGTGTGAAAACGGACATTCTGAATATGCCGCGCTTTTGCAGGAAAACGGGGCGACGGTCAATTGCGCCAATGCCGAGGGTTGGACGCCGCTGATCTATGCGGTTTCAAACGAGGATGCAGAGACTGTGGAATTGCTGCTGGCTGCCGGAGCCGATGTCAATGCGGCAAACGATTTCGGTGAAACCGCGCTTTTAAAGGCGGTGTATCGCAACAACGAAACGCTGGTGGCGATGTTGCTGGAAAAGGGCGCAAAAGTGGGCATTGAAAATATAAACGGGGACTCGCCGCTCGGGGTGGCAAAGAACAAGGGGTATTCGGAAATTGTCGGGATGCTGGAAGAGCAATCGGCGCTAAGATAGGTTGTAATGTAGTAATTCCGCATTCTGGTTATCCGGGATATTCCAATTTCTGATTTTGTATTCTGCATCAAGGCATCATGAACTGCCATCACCTAACAAAAAAGCAACTTGATACGACCGTCATGCCTGCGTAGGCAGGCATCCAGTTTCCCAGATAGCACAAGAACCCCTGGATGCCTGCCTACGCAGGCATGACAGGCGAGGCGATGTCTTTTTTTGGATATGTACGGGCCTCCCGAAATTTTTTCTTGCTTAAAATGAACAATAACTGGAGTCTTCCTGGTAACCAGATTCCGCATTTTTGTCGCAAACAACCAGTGTAAATTAAATAAAAAACATTTTGCCTATGAAACTAATTGTCCAGATTCCGTGCTACAATGAGGAAAAAACGCTGCCGCAGACGGTGCGGGATATTCCCCGAAAGATCGAAGGCATTGATGCCGTGGAGATCCTGGTCATCGACGACGGCAGCACGGACCGGACCGTTGAAGCGGCCCGGGAGCTGGGCGTGGATCATATTGTTCAAAATTGCGGCAACAAGGGGCTGGCCGAAACCTTTCAGGTGGGACTCGACCATTGTCTGCGGCTGGGCGCCGATGTCATTGTCAACACCGACGGCGACAACCAGTACAGGGGCGAAAACATCGCCCGGATGGTGCAGCCCGTTATCCGGGGCGAGGCCGATATCGTGGTGGGCGACCGGCAGACCGATACCATCGCGCATTTTAATTTTGTCAAGAAAAAGCTCCAGAAGCTCGGCAGCATGGTGGTGCGATTGCTGTCCAACACGCAGGTGCCGGATGCGGTCAGCGGGTTCCGGGCATTCAGCCGGCAGGCGGCCATGCGGATCAACGTGGTTTCGGCGTATTCCTACACCGTGGAAACCATTATCCAGGCCGGCAACAAGAAATTAAAAATTGCCACGGTCCCGGTTAGCACCAACCCCAAAACCCGGGAATCGCGGCTGATGAAAAGCCTGCCCCGGTTTATTTTCCAGCAGTTGGCCACCATGGTGCGCATGTATACCATGTTTAAGCCGCTGCGGACGTTTTTTTTAATCGGCTCAATCTGTATTATCGGCGCACTGATACCGTCTGTGCGGTTTCTGATCTATTACATGGCCGGCCAGGGCGGCGGCCATATTCAGTCTTTGATCCTGGCCACGATTTTGTTCATCATCGGATTCCAGGTCCTTATCGTGGGGCTGCTCGGCGACGTGATTTCCTCCAACAGAAAACTGATCGAAGAAGCCCTGCTGCGGATCAAGCGGATGGAAATCGAGGAATTGAATAATCCGGACAAGGACAACAGTAAGAATAACGATACGGATATCGATACGAAATGACCGGAAAAAAGGAGATGCCATGTCTCGATTTGCCCTGTTAGGTGCGGCCGGTTTTGTGGCGCCGCGGCACATGAAGGCCATTCAGGATACCGGAAACCAGTTGGTGGCAGCCCTGGATGTCAACGACAGCGTCGGGGTAATCGACAGTTATTTTCCCAATGCTAATTTTTTCGTGGAATTTGAGCGATTTGACCGACACGTGGACAAGCTGCGGCGCAAGGGCAAAAAAGTGGACTATGTTTCCATCTGCTCGCCGAATTACCTGCATGACGCCCATATCCGGTTTGCCATGAGAAGCGGCGCCCATGCGATCTGTGAAAAGCCGCTGGTGTTAAACCCCTGGAATATTGACGCGTTGGAGGAATTTGAAAGAGAAAACGGCAAAAATATTTACAACATTTTGCAGTTGCGGTTGCACCCGGCGATCAAGGCGTTGCGGGAAAAGGTCGGAAATGCGGGCAGGGACAAGAAATATGATGTGGATCTGACCTATATTACATCGCGGGGGCGCTGGTATTTTGTGTCCTGGAAAGGCGATGTGCACAAATCCGGCGGCATTGCCACCAATATCGGCGTTCATTTTTTCGACATGCTGATCTGGATATTCGGCCCGGTGCAGGACAACCGGGTGCACCTGCTGGAAGAAGACAAGGCCGCTGGGTTTTTGGAGCTGGAAAACGCCCGGGTGCGCTGGTTTTTAAGCGTGGATGCATCCACTTTGCCGGAAGAGCAGGTAAAAAACGGCCAGCGGACATTCCGGTCGATTACGGTGGACGGCGAAGAACTCGAATTTTCCGGCGGATTTACCGATTTGCATACGGTCAGCTATGAAGATATCTTAAATGGGGGCGGGTTTGGCGCAGCCCACGCCCGGCCGAGCATCGAGACGGTGTACACGATCCGCAATGCAACACCGGTGGGGTTGAAGGGGGAGTATCATCCGTTTTTGGAAAAGGCGAAACCCGGTGTCAAACCTTGAATTGTGAATTAAGCCGATTCATCCATGATTTTAACTTTTCACTTTGATATACTTGTTTTTTTTGAAAATGGATTTTTTCGTACACGAATCGAGTTATGTTGATGACAACGTAGTTGTCGGGGGCGGGTCCAAGATCTGGCATTTCTGCCATATCATTTCCGGCAGCCGGATCGGCGAGAACTGCAATATCGGTCAGAATGTCGTGATCGGGCCGGATGCGGCGGTGGGCAATCGATGCAAGATCCAGAACAATGTCTCCATTTACAAAGGGGTAACGCTGGAAGACGATGTGTTTTGCGGGCCGTCCATGGTGTTTACCAACGTGTTTAACCCGCGGGCGCATGTCAGCCGGATGGACGAGGCGATGCAGACGCTGGTGAAAAAAGGGGCCACACTTGGCGCCAATTGCACCATTGTCTGCGGCAACACCATCGGGGCGTATGCGTTTATCGGCGCCGGTGCGGTGGTGACCAAAGACGTGCCCGATCACGCCCTGGTGACCGGCAACCCGGCCCGGCAGGTGGGCTGGATGTGTGCGTGCGGGGAGAAGTTGAATGCGGATTTGCGGTGTGAAAGATGTGTTATACAATATGATAAGAATGAGGTAAGAACCTTTTCGGATTGATGTTTATGCAGAGTTTGCTCGAAGGAAAACACATCGTATTGGGCGTTTCCGGCGGCATTG
>JBNJEA010000157.1:0-6535 GCA_051745395.1 Thermodesulfobacteriota bacterium
GGCATCTCCAGGGCATCGGCGCCGAGCCGGTAGCGGGCAAACGCCTGGAAGGGACAGGCGGCCTGGGCCTTGATCACCCCGGTGCCGCCGGCCACGTCCTCGGGCACGGCAAGCGCCGGGGCACAATCATCTGCAAGGGTTTCGATTTCAGCGGTGTCGGCAAGAATCCGGCGGAAATCGACAAAGCCGCCGCCGTCGAAATCTTCGGCGGAGATCTCCGGCAAATGCGCAATCAACGGACTCGGCAGGCACTGGCTGTCGCCGTCTGCCAGGGGGTAGCTGACCGTCACATTGTCAGCGGCGCAAAGCAGCCGCCGGGTCAACTGGCGGCTGTAGGCAAGCTCGCGGGCAGGCGTGGCATGGGGCAGTTCCAGCCGGTGCTGGAGATGCACGGGAATAAAGGGGTTGGGCTGGGGCGGCGGCGGCCATGTAAACTGGTCCATCCCCATGATCCAAAGATCGTCGAACGCCTCGCCCCCGGCTTCGAGCATGCCCATGATTTGGACGGCCACATCGCCGCTTTCCGGCTGAAAGGGGGTCTGGGAAACAATCCGTTTCAGCGTGTTTAAGGCGTCGGTAAAACGCAGGTCGGCGCAGACATCGCCCAGGGCCGCAAACCGGCTCAAAGCCTCGTGCCAGGCCGAAACGGCCTGGTATTCATGGCTGTTTAACCGACGCTGGCCCGGCCAGCCGATTGCATCCAGCAGTCCGGAAAAATCGCGGCTCCATTTCGCCGGTGCCTGCCGTTTCGGCAATTGCCGGAAGGCCTGCAAAAAGCGCTGCAAATGGTGATACAGGATCGGACAACGCCCTTGTTTTCCCTTCTGTCCGAATCTTTCTATCCATTGCAGCATCCGGCCGGCAGACAAGGAAAACTCCCCGTTTTTTTTGAGCCAGGCATCAAAGGCCGCCCGGCTGGAGAGCTCTTGCCCGGCCCCGGCCAGAAACGGCGACAGCAGAAGCGCCGTCCAGCCGGTCACCGGCAAGGCTTCGGCCGGCATCAACAGCAGGTCAAAAGCGGCTTGAACCACCGGGTAATCAGAAAGCGGGGGTCCCAGGGAAATGTTATAGGCCCTGGCCTGCGGTTGCTGCGGCGACAGCACCGCACCGGGGTCCAGCACATCGTCGAATACCCGGATCAGGGTCTGCCGGTAATCGCCCAGCCGGGGCACCACGATCCCGATTCGACGGCCGGGGAAGTCTTTGAGCCGGTGCCGGGCCCACGCCGCCGCGGCGGCGATTTCCGCCTGCCGGTCGGCAAAACCGCATCGGACGGCCCTGCCGCCGCGTTCGGGAAACGCCTGCGCAGCCACGCGGCATCCGCAGTCCTGCAGGGCCCCGATCAATGCCGCCTGCTGGGGGGTCATGTCGTCGAAGCCGTAAAAAACCATGACCTCCGGGGCGGACGAATAATCGTTTAACAGGGCGTTTCGAATTTCTTCGGCCAGGGCGTGCCGGTCGAGCCAGTTGTTGTTTTCCAGGCGCCGGTCAAACTCTGAGGCCCAGTCATAAAACGCCGCCGGATCCGTACCGGTCCACTGGGTTTGATCGGTTGCCGGCAGGTGCCACTGCCGGCACAACCGCCTGGCGTCGTCGACGGTGCGCGCCGTGGCTTCCGGATGCAGCAGGGTTTTTCCGGCATCGGATTCGGCCAGGACCCCTTCCCATACCAACTGCTGCTGGTGGCTGCTTAACAGCAGCGGCGGCCGCCCGGCACTTTGCGGCCATGCAGCGAGAACCTGCTGCCAGAAGCGCTCCAGCCAGGTTCCGTAAGGCAAAACATCCGGGGTTTCCCATGCCCAATCGCCCCGTGTCTGCCGGGCTTCGGCATAACGGCCCAGGCAGTAGCCGGCCAGGCGCCGGTTTGCAGTAACCAGGGTGGCGCCGTGTTCCAGTTGTTCCCGCACCTGATCTTCAGACAGGACTTCAAGCGTCTTCATAGCTTCCCTTCGACCACTTGCGCCAAAAACTTGTGGGTCAATCCCGTAAAGGGCAAATCCCGCAGGTTAGACGGCGGCACCCATCGGCAGGCAGCCGGGCCGGACAACTGCACGCTGCCGGTTGCCTGCCGGCATAAAAAGACATGGGCGCGGACCTTGAAATGGGTGTAGGCGTGCCGCACGGTGCAGATCGGCCGGGCAACGGCCGCCGAAAGATTGACAACGGCTTTCATGGATCGGATACAGGCGTCTGCCGGCGGCTTGCCGTTTTCCAAAACAGCGCCGGGAAACTCCCACAGCCCTCCGAGAAGGCCGTTTTCCGGCCGCCGCACCACCAGGTACCGCCCGTTTCTGCGGATAACACCGATGGCCATTTCATACTCGGGCACCGGTTTGCGCCGGCCGCGCACCGGGAAATCGCCCACCGCATCCGCGGCCCGGGCGCGGCAGTGGGAAGCCAGCGGGCAAACATCACACAAGGGGGACTTCGGCCGGCACACCAGGGCGCCGAGTTCCATGACGGCCTGGTTGTAATCCGCGGGTCGGGCGGTGTCGAGCAGGTCGTCGGCAAACCGCTGAAAATGCCCGTGGCCGGCGGGGCGGTTGACCGGCTCGGCATCGGCAAACAAACGGGCGATCAGCCGCTTGACGTTGCCGTCCAACACCGCATGGGGGCGGTCAAAGGCAAAGCTTAACACGGCGGCGGCCACGTAGGGCCCGATGCCGGGCAGCCCGATAATCGCCGGCCAGTTGTCGGGGATTTTGCCGCCGTGCTCGGCCACCACGCGTTTTGCCGCCTTGTGCATGTTCCTGGCCCGGGCATAGTAGCCCAGCCCTTCCCACAACTTTAACAGCACCTCCTGGTCGGCGGCGGCCAGGGCGCAGATATCGGGAAACCGCGCAAGAAAACGCTCATAATAGGGGATCACGGTCTGGACCCGGGTCTGCTGGAGCATGATCTCCGAAACCCATATCCGATACGGGTCGCTGGTCTGCCGCCAGGGCAGTTGCCGGCCGTTTCGGCCGTACCAGGCCAGCAGTTTTTCCCGGATGTCTTTGGCTATGGCCAGGGAAACGGAAGATGTTTGGGCGGCGGTATTCAACGGGTATCTGTTACTGCACTTGATTTGAAATCCAAAACCTTACACCTCAGACCTTACACCTTGCACATAATCTATAAGCTTTTACGAGCTCTTCATTCTTATGACCATACAAAACCTGCCCCCAACAATCAACCTGTCATCGTGCAAATAAAACCTACATTGAGCGATTTTCCAGTTTATCGCAGCACTTTCTTCAGCAGGTGCAACGACTTTTTATACGGGGGAAACCGGAACGGGTTCTCGAAGGGCGAGATGTTTTTCAGGACACTTTTTTCGTGGGTAAACGTGTCAAAGCCGGCCTTGCCGTGGTAGCGGCCCATGCCGCTTGCCCCGATGCCGCCGAAGGGAAGATAGGGCGTGGCGATATGGATCAGTGTGTCGTTGACGCAGCCGCCGCCGAAGGAAAGGTCATGGATCACGCGGTTTTCCGTGCCGCTGTCGCGGCTAAACACATACAGCGCCAGGGGCTTGGAGCGGGCGCGGATCTGCTCGATTGCCTGCGAAAGCTCTTCATAGGCAAGCACCGGCAAAATCGGCCCGAAGATTTCTTCGGCCATCACCGGGTGATCCCGGTCGACGGTTTCGAGAAGCGTGGGGGCGATATAAAGGTCCTGCCGGTCGGATCTGCCGCCGAACGCGATGTCGGTGCCCGACAGCAGGCCGGTGAGCCGGTTGAAATGCGACTCGTTGATAATGCGGGGATAATCCGGGCTTTTCTGCGGATTGGTACCGTAGAATTCGACAATTTGATCCTTGAGCGCCGTTAAAAGCTGATCTTTTACCGATTGGTGCACCATCACGTAATCCGGGGCGATACACGTCTGGCCCGCGTTGATGAACTTGCCCGATGCGATCTTTTTCGCCGCCGAGTCGATATCCGCATCCGCGCACACGATACACGGGCTTTTGCCCCCGAGTTCCAGGGTAACCGGTGTCAGATGCTTTGCCGCTGCCGCCATCACGTGCCGGCCCACCTGGGTGCTGCCGGTAAAAAAGATGTAATCAAAGGGCTCTTCGAGCAGCGCCTTGCTCGTTTCCACGTCGCCGGTGACCACGGCGATATATTCGGAATCAAAATAGTAGCCGATGATTTCGGCGATGACTTCCGCGGTATACGGCGCGTATTCGGACGGCTTTACCACCGCAGTGTTGCCGGCGGCAATGGCACCGATCAACGGCGCAATCGCCAGTTGAAACGGATAATTCCAGGGCGAAACAATCAAGGCCGAGCCATAGGGCTCCGGATAAATGGTGCTGACCGCGGGGAAATGGTAATAGGGGGTTTTCACCCGCCGGGGGCGCGCCCATTTGCCGATGCGTCCGATCGCGTGCCGGATTTCGTCGCGCACGATGCCCACTTCGGTGAGATAGCCCTCATAGGGGCGTTTGGCGAGGTCGTTGTAAAGGGCGGTCAAAATCCGGTCTTCGTATTGATCGACGGCATGCAGCAGCATTTCGAGCTGATGCCGGCGAAACGCGGTTTTTTTCGTCTGCCCCCGTTCGAAAAAGGTACGCTGATGGGTCACGACTTCATTGATCTGCACGGTTTTATCCTTTCCGACAAATTTTGCCATGTTTTCGATTCCTTTAAAACATAATCGTTTTCATGGCCGTTTCCAACCGATTCATCATTGACCTTCCGCCGCCAAAGCCGTTATGAAAAAAAATTAAAACTCGTCGTTTATTTTTACCCGCAGGTATGCTACGGCAGACAGGATGTTTTTGAAAGCGTGCTTTAAAAATCGCAACGACTACCGATTTTGACCGGGCACACTTGACGGGCATATTGAAGTGACTTCTTATATGATGAGCCATTTTGGTTTAATGCAAAACAACAACACGCAACTGCCGAAAAATGATCTCGTCGCGGACTGGGACCGCCTGATGCGGGTCTTTATCCGTCCCGAAGACAATGCCAGCCGCCAGACCCTGATCAAGTACATGGAACAAATCCTTTTCGGCCTGCATGAATTTTTGCAGCAGCACGTGGGCATCACCGAGGCCAGGAGCTTAAAAGAACTCTCCGAACACCTGAAACACACCGAAATCAGCGAAGACCCCGAAAAAAAACTCGCCCATGTCATCACCTGCCTGATCCGGGAAACCGCCCCCCATGCCGTCAATGTGGCCTCGCCCTATTTTGTCGGCCACATGACCTCGGCCATCCCGTTTTTCATGGTGCACTTAAAAACCATCGTGGCCGCCTTGAACCAGAACGTGGTCAAGCTCGAGACCTCCAAGGTGGTCTCGGCCCTGGAAAAACAGGTGATCGCCAAGATCCACCGCATCATCTACAGCCAAAGCGAAGCCTTTTACCAGACCCATGTCCAAAACACCGATACCACGCTCGGCGTGTTTACCGAAGGCGGCACCACGGCCAACCTGACCGCCCTGTGGGTGGCCCGCAATGCCAAATTTTTTCCGAAAGACGATTTCCGGGGGGTTGAACACGAGGGCGTGGCCGCGGCTTACCAGGCTCACGGCTGCAAACGGTGCGTTATTCTGGCCTCGCGCCTGGTGCACTACTCGCTTCGAAAATCCGCCGGCATCCTGGGCATCGGCAACGACAACGTGATTCCCATCGAGACCGACGCCGACAACCGCATGGACACCGCCGCCCTGAGGGAAACCATCGAAAGGCTTCGGTTTGAATCGCCCGAAACCTGCGTGCTGGCCGTGGTCGGCATCGCCGGGGCAACCGAGACCGGCACCGTCGACCCCCTGGCCGATATCGCCGAAATCTGCGGCGAACACGGTATCCATTTCCACGTGGACGCCGCCTGGGGCGGACCGACCCTGCTGTCCAAAAAATACCACCACCTGTTAGACGGCATCCAGCATTCGGATTCGGTGACCATCGACGGCCACAAGCAGTTCTACATGCCCATGAGCTGCGGGATGGTTTACTTCAAGGACCCCAACCACCTCGATGTCATTGCCTACCACGCCAACTACGTCAACCGGCGCGGCAGCGTGGATTTGGGCATCAAATCGCTTTCCGGCTCCCGGGAGGCCAATTCGCTGATCCTGGACAGTGCATTGAAAATCATGGGGCAGAAAGGCTATGCCCTGCTGATCGAACACGGCATCGAGACCGCCGCCGCTTTTGCCGGGGCCATCGGGCAAAGGGACAATTTTCAACTGGTCACCCCGCCGAAACTAAACATTCTGACCTACCGGTACTGCCCGGCAGGCGTGAAACAGCGGCTCGCAGGCGCCGATGAAGAAGAAAAACGGGCGATCAATGACAGCCTAAACATTGTCAACCGCCGGCTGCAGCGGCTTCAGCGGGAGGCGGGCAAAAGCTTCGTCTCCCGGACCACGCTGACCAACAACCCGTTTTCCCCCGACGGCATCGTGGTGCTGCGCGCCGTCATCATGAACCCCATGACCGACATGAGCATCCTAAACGAAATCCTCGACGAGCAGGAAGCCATCGTCAGGGACCAGTTGTCGGCGTATCTTCCGGAATAGCAATTTTTACGCATCTCA
>JBNJEA010000042.1:0-22644 GCA_051745395.1 Thermodesulfobacteriota bacterium
CACCTTAAACCTTACACCTTTACCTTACACCTGGAACCTTAAACCTTGAACCTTACACCCTAAACCTTATACCCAAATCTTTCTTATGCCCCAATCCCGAAAACCATCCACTGCCAAAAACGGCCGCAACCGCGACGCCATGGACAATCTGCTGCGGCGCTCGGGGATCGTTTTGCCCCAATCCCAGCTCGATGCGCTCTGGTCGTACCACAAACTGCTGCGCCGGTACAATCCCGATCTAAACCTGACCCGCATTCACAATTTCGCCAACATGGTGATCAAGCTCTACGTGGACTCGATTTTGCCCGGGAAAATGATCGATCTGCCCTCGCCCCTGCTCGATATCGGTTCCGGGCCCGGCATGCCGGGCATTCCGTTGAAAATCGCATTTCCCGATCTGCAGGTCATTTTGGCCGAAAGCCGGCAGAACCGGGCGGATTTTCTGCAAACCGTCACCCGGACCCTGGCCCTGGAAAACGTTTCCGTGGTCGGCCACGGCATCACCCCGAAATACCGGCAGCCCGTCTCCGGGGTCATCACCCGGGCCGTGGAGCACATCGACAAAACATTGGCCCGCATCGAGGGCTGTCTGGCCGAAAACGGCCTGGCCGTTTTCATGAAGGGGCCCCGGTGCGACGACGAAGTCGATCGGGCCGTCGCCCGTTTCGGCGACCGCTATGAACTCGTAAAAAACCAACCCTATCAAATCCCCCATTCGCCGCATCATCGCCGGCTGGTAGTGTTCCGGCGCACCGATGCGCCCCTGTGGGGCAAAAAGGCCGACGCCATGACCAGACACCGTTTCCGGGCCATTGACAGCGAGCAGAACCCGACCTACAAGGACCTGAAAAAACTGTTGACCGGCCGGGGCATCAAGAAGCAGCAAAAGGCCATTATCGCCGGGGCCAAACAGGTCGCCGAAGTCATCGGAAACTTTCCGAAACGCTGCGAAGCCTGGATTTCCAAGGCCGACCAACCCCCGCCGCCCGCCGGTGCGCCGGATCGGATGGCCTGGTATCAGCTCTCCGCCGATTTGTTTTCTGAACTCGACGTCAACGGCACCCATGCGCCCCTGCTGCTGATCAACACCCCGGAAATCGGGACATGGCGGGGCAAAGACGGTTTCCTGCCCGGATGCAGCGTGCTTGTCGCCTTCCAGGACCCGGAAAATGTCGGCACGATCATCCGCTCGGCGGTTGCTTTCGGCGCAAGACGCATTATTTTGCTTTCCGAAAGCGCCCACCCCTATCACCCGAAAGCAATCCGGGCCTCCGGCGGCGCCGTGCTGCATGCCGAACTCTCCGAAGGACCGTCGATCGGAAATCTGCCGGCCGAGCTGCCCCTCGTCTGCCTGTCCGGCGAGGGCACCGACATTGCCGATTTCAAATTTCCGGAGGCCTTCGGCCTGCTGCCGGGGGTGGAGGGCACGGGTTTGCCGGCGCAGTTAAGAGACCGGGCCGTATCCATTCCGATCAGCGACGCGGTGGAATCGCTCAATGGGGCCACGGCCGCCGGTATTGCGCTGTATTTATGGGCCAGCTCGACAAAGCGGGGACAATCGGAATGAACCCGATGTTTCTGCCCACCACCAGAGAAGAAGTCCGGGCCCTGGGCTGGGACGCACTCGATGTCATCCTGGTCACCGGAGATACCTATATCGACTCATCCTATATCGGCGTGGCGGTCATCGGAAAGGTCCTGCTCAATGCCGGCTGGCGAGTCGGCATCATCGCCCAGCCGGATGTCTCCGGCGGAAAAGACATCGCCCGCCTGGGCGAGCCGGCGCTGTTCTGGGCGGTGACGGCCGGGTGCATGGATTCGATGATCGCCAACTACACGCCGACGAAAAAGCCGAGAAAAAACGATGACTTGACCGCCGGCGGGCAAAACACCCGGCGCCCCGACCGGGCCACCATCGTCTATACCAACCTCATCCGCCGGTATTTCAAAAACACCGCCCCGATTGTCCTTGGCGGCATCGAGGCCAGCCTCCGGCGCATCTCCCACTATGATTTCTGGTCCAACACCGTCCGGCGCTCGATTTTATTTGACGCCAAGGCCGATGTCCTGGTCTACGGCATGGGCGAAAAAACCGTGATCGAACTGGCCCGCCGGCTGCGGGCCGGCACCGCCATCACCGATCTGCGAGGCATCTGCTATATTGCCAAAGAAAAACCAAAAGACTTTATCGAGTTGGCGGCCCATGACCGGGTCAAAGAGGACGTTTCCGAATTTCAGGCCATGTTCGCCCGGTTTTACGAAAACAACGACCCGGTCCGTGCCCGGGGGCTGGTTCAGCGCCAGGACACCCGCTACCTTGTCCACAATCCGCCGCAGCCCCTGCCCGATAGCAAGACCCTTGACCGGATCCACGAAGCCGGATATGCGCGGGAGGCGGCTCCTTTTTACCGTCAGGCCGGCCCCGTGCGGGCGCTTGAAACCATCCGGTTTTCCATCATCACCCACCGGGGCTGCTACGGGCAGTGCCATTTCTGTTCCATTGCCGTGCACCAGGGCTGCACCATTGTGGAACGCAGCGAGGCTTCCATTGTAAAAGAAGCCGAGCAGCTCACCCGGCATCCCGCATTCCGGGGCGTCATCGCCGACGTCGGCGGACCGACGGCCAACATGTACGGCATCGAATGCGAACGGAAAAAAGAAAAGGGCCACTGCCAGAAAAGGCGCTGCTTGACGCCGAAGCCGTGCAAACACCTGCCGGTCGACCACGGCCGCCAGTTGCGGCTGCTGGAACGGCTCCGAGACATCGAAGGCGTCAAAAAAGTCTTTATCGGCTCGGGCATCCGGCATGACATGATCGTCGCAGACCCGCACTGCGGCGAGCGGTATCTCGAAGCGCTGATCGGCCACCATATTTCGGGCCAGCTCAAAATCGCCCCGGAGCATGCATCCGACCATGTCCTTGCGCTCATGGGCAAACCCGGGATCGAAGTCACCCGGCAGTTTATTTCCCGGTATTATCAAAAAACCCGGGAGTTGAACAAAAAACAGCATCTGACCTGCTATTTCATTGCCGCCCACCCGGGATGCAGCATGGCGGAGATGCATGAATTAAAAGACTTTGTCCGCCGGGAGCTCAAATTTAGACCCGAGCAGGTCCAGGTCTTTACCCCCTCGCCGTCGACCGTGGCCACCCTGATGTATTACACCCAGCGGTCCTTTCCCGATAACCGGCCCATCTACGTGGAAACCGCTGCGGAGAAAAAAGAAAAACAAAAGCAGGTCATTACCGGCGGCACCCCTAAAAAACCCCGCAGCCGCGGATAGAAAAAACCCGCGGCGGACCGCGCGGAGACGAATGCCGACAGGGAAGGCCAACAAGGGGTTGCCCGGACACCGGATCGCCGTTATAATACGCACCGATTAATAAAAAATAGTCCCATTTTTTCCCAACCCTCTTTGCTGAAAAGGAAAAAATCATGAAACGATTCGTTAGCCTCATCGCCGCGGCCTTGCTGGTTGCCGGTGCCGGCTGCCAACTCTTTACCGTCCCCATGTCGGCCACCTATTCGTTGAGCCAGGGCATTGCCGTTGGCGGATCGGCCCAGCCCTACCTCGTCTATTCCGACATCGGCCTGAAAAAGTTAAACAATCAGCTCAAAGAAGACAACGCCCCGGTCACCCTGGCAGACACGTATGCCGCCGCCTATAACCACAATTTTGAAAAAGCGCTGCCGGACGGCGAAACCGGCAAAATTGCCGGCAACATGAAAGAGGCCACCCGGTATTTCCAAAAAATCCTGGCAGCCGAAGGGGTGAAAAATCCGGAAAACTACCTGCTCACCATCATCGAAACCGCCCAGACCAGCGGGTTTACCCTGTTGGCCGCCGTATACCGGCCGATGGATACAATCACCGTTAAGAAAAAGCTCGACCCCACCAACAAAGAGACCTTACAACCCGGGCAAACGGATTACTATATGCCCTATCGCAGCACGGCCGACGGCCGGCGGCTCGATACCGTCTACGACTGGGCCGCGGTGCCCAACGACTGCTTTGCCGCCCAGAGCCAGCAGGCTATTTTGATGACCCTGTCGGCCAACAAAGTCATCGAGGAGCAGGTCTCTGCCGACTACTGGGCCGCCGAACAAAAATGGCTGGCAGGCAATTACATGGCCGTGGTCACCAGCCAGGATGAAAACGTCTGCGGTGCCATGGGCATAGAGGAAGGATCGATGGTTGAGACCCGCCGGGACGAAAGCTGACACGCTCAATTGGCAAACGGCATTGTTTCTGCGGCGCCGTCACCAGCGGTAAGGAGGATAGGGGCCGTATCGGTACCGGTAATACGGGGCCAGCCGCGGATAATAAGGGTCGTAATAATACGCCGGGGGGTCTTGCCGTTTTTGCCACAGGTGAATTTCCCGGGCCTTGATTTTGGGCATCTCATACGTAAATTCCCCGATCTTTGCCGTTTGCCGGCCCAGCACCTTTCCGGCCACCGTAATTTTGCGGCCCTTTTTATACACCGCCGGATCCAGAAAACCGTCATCGACCACCATGAACCGGCCACCGGATTTGTCCCTCGCCTCGGGTTGGTCGCGGTGGCCCAGCGGGGCCTGGAGTACCACCAGGCGGGTCTGGTCAGCAAGGTTTCGGGTTTTTAAAATATATCCCCCGAAAATCACGGTGTTGCCTTCATAGGCCGAAGTATTGCGCTGTATGGCCGCAAAGGAGGTGTCATCGGTAATCGCTTCCTGCCGGAGATTTTTGGAAACAACGGAGCATCCGGAAAAAAGAATCAATACCAAGGCCCAGATCCAAAGCGGCCCTATCCTTGCCTGCATGGGTGTCCTGTCCTGCCAATTTGGGGTCCTGATTGCCAAAAGGGTTTGCCCTTTACACGATGTGCAAAATTTCTGTGCAGCCGGCGGCTGCGAAAACCACAAATGGTTTTGCCGGTACCCTTTAAATATAACGCCCGTATTCGGATCAGACAAACGAGCGACCGCATTTTTCCCGCCCGTGACTACAAAGAGAAATCTAGGTGCAAAAAAGTTTTCCGAGTCTCCGACGTTTTGCCTCCGACCCGGCATTCCTCTGCCCGCCTTGTATATGGCAACAGAAAAACGGCTAAACCCATTGCTTTCACATGCTTTACATATTATTCTATCAACTGAATGAAAAAAGAACAGAACTCGGTCTTACCGAATACTGAAAACGCCCATTACCAAACCATTCGCCGGCATATCGGTCGAGCAGGGAAAACTGACATGGACTCCACTTCAAAACCTCTGACCATCGGTTTATGCGGTTTATGGATACTGAGCATTTCGGCTTTTTTGATCGGCCTCTATGGCTGCGGCCCCTCGCATCGCTACAACTACGAAAAGATCCGGAAGGAATACGCCGGTGTGGTTTCCAAAACCACGGACCGGACCGACGGCTCGGAAAAGAGCTTCTCCGGTGACGACCTTGACACGCCCCTGACAATGCAAGATGTCATCGGCATCACCCTGAAAAACAACCCGGATGCAGGGCGCGCGTCCTGGCGCATCGAACGCTCGCAGGCCATGCTGGCGCTTGCCGATACGGCCTTCTGGCCCGCGGTGGGTTTTTACACCGAATACATGCAGGGCGACGCCCCCTCGGCCTACCTGTTTAAAAAAATCGACCAGCGCATGCTGCCGCAACAGACGGTCAATTTCAACGATCCGGGCTGGTTTGAAAACTTTGAATCCGGGCTCCGGGCAAAGATAAATCTCTTTAACGGCGGCAAGGACTACCTGGGCATGAAAATGGCCGAAAAGGACCTGGCCGCATCCCGCCTGGATCGGAAAAAAATCGAAAACGAACTCACCGCCCAGGCCATTCGCGCCTTCTATGATGCCGTGGCCGCCAGACAATTCATCCGCATCGCTGAAGAATCCGTGGCCGCAGTATCCGAACAACTGCGCATAACAAAAGTACACCATGAAGGCGGCAGCGCGACCAAAGCCGAAGAGCTGTCGCTGAAAGTCCGACTGGCGAGGGCCCGGGAGCAGGTGGTCGAAAGCACCAACCGCTATCAACTCGCCCTGGCCTCCATAGCCCACCTCATGGGCCTTGATCCGTCGGTGTTGGCTGAAAGAAAAAACCCCTTGACCGCCGAAAAGCATCAACTGCCGGAAATTCCCGATACATACGAAAGCGGCATAATCCACGCCCTGCAACACCGGCCGGAGCTGGCCAAAATCCGAAAGCAACTGGTCAAGTCCCGCATGGGACTGGATGCGGCCAAAAGCGCCTATTTGCCCAGCGTAGACCTTATGGGAAAATACTACTTCGACGACGCCAATTTCGACTACGATAGCGGACGGGAAAACTGGACCACCGCACTGACACTCAACTGGGATTTGTTTGCCGGCTTTTCCCGCGGCGCCCGGGTCAGTGCAGCCGATGCCATGGTAAAAGAAATGCTTGCCGCCGACCGGCAGGCGACTTTGGGGGTCAAACTCGAGGTCAAAAGCGCTTACCTGAACAAAGAAGAGGCCCGGTCCCGCTACGAGGTGGCCGAAAGCAGCGTCGCGGCCGCAGAAGAGTCCTATCGCCTGGTCAAACAGCATTACAAGGGCGGTGCGGTGACCATCACGCGCTACCTGGAAGCCGAGCTGGACCGCAACCGGGCCCGCACCCGGGCCACGGCGGCCTATTATGACAAAATCAAGGCCGCGGCCGAAGTCGGCCGGGCAGTGGGAATGTGGAGCGAAAAGCCATGATCAACAAAAAACGGCTCGTCATCTTTTCCATCATCGGTTGCGTTGTCATCGTGGCTGCAGTGGGAATGTTCCGGCTGTTTACCGGGGGCAAAGTCGGCCCCGGTAAGGTCTCCGCCCCGGACAAAGCCGCAGCCGCTTCGGCAAAGACCACCGCACCGGTGACCGTTAAAAGCGTCACCCAGTGGCATGATGCAGTGGGCACCATCGAACCCCGGGCCCAGGCCCGCATCGAACCCCAGTTGGCCGCCCAGGTCAACGCGGTACGGGTCACCGCCGGTGATTCGGTAAAAAAGGGACAGGTGATCGTCACGCTCGATGACCGGCAGATGCGGACCAAACTCTTGCATGCCCGGCAGTCCTTGAAAAATGCCGCATCTCAAAAAGAACAGGCCCGCCAGGCTGTAAACGCCGCCGAAGCCGCCTTTTCCGAAGCAAAATCCGCCTATGAACGGATCCGGAAATTCTACGAAAAAGAAGCCGCCACCGAGTCGGAACTCGAGCAGGCCCGATCGCGGTTTCTGCAGGCCCGGGCCGGCTTGAAACGGGCCAAAGACGGGCTGGAAGGAGCCAAAGCCGGCATCCGCATGGCAGAACAAATGGTGGTCGAGGCCGAAATCACTTTGGGATACACCAAAATCAAGGCCCCGACAGACGGCGAAATTTTAAAGCGCCTTGTCGATCCGGGCGATATGGCCATGCCGGGCAAACCCCTGCTGCTGCTTCGCACCGCCAGGGGCCTGCGACTGGAAGCCCACGTCCGGGAAAGCCTTGTCGGCAAGGTCCGGCCCGGAAAAACCTTGAAGGTACAACTGATCACCCTGGGCAAAACCGTCGATGCGAAAGTCGAAGAACTCATCCCCTATGCCGACCCCAAGACCCGGACGTTTCTGGTCAAAGCCGCCCTGCCCCCGGATATCTCTGGCATTTATCCCGGCATGTACGCCAAACTCCGGATTCCCTCCCGCCAAGTCCGGATGATCCTCGTGCCGCAACGGGCCGTGCGCCAGGTCGGCCAGCTCGAACTGGTGACCGTCAAGACCCCGGAGGGCTGGCAGAGCCGATACATCAAAACCGGCAGCCGGCATGACAAGCAGGTGGAAGTGCTGTCCGGGTTGAGCGGAGACGAGACGGTGCGGGTAAAGGAGCGCAATTCCAATGACGGATAACAACGATGCCCCCCAGGGCCTTATCGCCCGGATCGTGCGACCGTTTCTTGCCGGCACCCCGGCGATCATCTTCCTGGTAATCGCCGTCTGCCTGGGCGCGGCCGCCATCATGATCACCCCCCGCGAAGAAGACCCCCAGATCGTGGTCCCGCTGGCCGATATTTACGTCCAGGCCCCGGGGGCCAGCCCGGAAGAAGTGGAAAAACTGGTAGCCACCTCTCTGGAGCAGCTTTTGTGGCAAATCGACGGGGTCGAATACGTCTATTCCATCTCCCGCAAAGGCATGGCCATTGTCACCGTGCGCTTCTACGTGGGCGAAGACCGGGAAGAATCGCTGGTCAAGCTGCATAACCAGATCACCATGCACATCGACCAGGTCCCGCCCATCGTGGAAAACTGGGTAATCAAGCCGGTGGAAATCGATGACGTGCCCATGGTCAACCTCACCCTTTACTCGGAAAATTACAACGACCACCAGCTCCGGCGCATCGGCGAGGAAACCCTGTGGCGGCTCTCCCAGCTCGAGGACTTATCCCGGACGCGCGTGGTCGGCGGCCGGCCGCGAGAAATCCGGGTAGAACTGTCGCCGGAAAAGTTGAACGGCTACAGCACGTCTTTGCTCCGGGTCCGCCGGGCGCTGGAAGGGGCCGATGCCGCGGTGACCGCCGGCGATATCGACCAGGCCAATCAAAATTATTCGGTCACCACCAATTCCTTTCTCCGGACGGTCGATGATGTCAAAAACCTCGTGGTCGGCGTCCATCAGGGCCGCCCCGTGTATTTGAGCAATCTGGCCGAAATTACCGACGGGCCGGCCGAAGCCCAATCCTACACCCGGTTCGGTCATTCGTATGCCAGCCGGCAGAAAGACCCCGGCCCGGACAAACCGCCGGACTACCCGGCCGTGACCCTGACCCTGGCCAAGAAACCCGGCACCAACGCCGTTGACGTCTCCAGAAACATCCTCGACAAGCTCGAGGAACTCAAAAAGGATTTCATCCCCGAAGACGTCCACGTGTCGGTGACCCGCAACTACGGCTATACCGCCCAGGAAAAGGTCAACAGTCTGCTGACCTCCCTGACCTTTGCCGTCATTACCGTGGTGGCCCTGCTGGCCCTTGCCCTGGGATGGCGCGAGGCCCTGGTGGTGGCCGTAGCCGTGCCGGTGAGTTTCAGCCTGGCGCTGTTTATGAACTACATGTTCGGCTATACCATCAACCGGGTCACGCTTTTTGCCCTGATCCTGTCGCTTGGCCTGGTGGTCGACGATCCGATCACCAACGTGGACAACATCCAGCGCCATATCTTCGGCGGCCGGAAAAACCCCTACCGGGCCACCCTTTTTGCCGTCGAAGAGGTACTGCCCCCGGTCATCATCTCCACCATCGCCATTATCATTTCTTTTGCCCCGCTGTTTTTCATCACCGGCATGATGGGCCCCTACATGGCGCCCATGTCGGCCAACGTGCCGCTGACCGTCATTTTTTCCACGCTCTGCGCCCTGACCATCGTGCCCTGGATGACCTACATGCTGCTGAAAAACCACCCGGCCGCCAACGCCAATGTGGCCAAATCACCGGATGAAGACCACGGCCCGCCGAACTGGATTTTTGCATTCTATCGGAAAATGGTGACCCCCTTTCTGGAATCCCGCTCCAAACGCTACCTGCTGCTGGCCGCCATTTTTGTGCTCATGGCCGCATCAGCGGCACTGGTGCTGCTGCGCCTCGTCCCGCTGAAAATGCTGCCCTTTGACAACAAAAACGAATTCCAGGTGGTCATCGACATGCCCGAAGGCACCCCCCTGGAGGCCACCGACGCGGTGGTGCGCGATTTTGAAAAATATCTTCGCACCGTGCCCGAGGTCACCAACTTTACCTCCTACACGGGCCACCCCTCGCCCATGGATTTCAACGGCATGGTACGCCACTACTATCTGCGAAAGGGCGCCCACCAAGCCGATATCCGGGTGGACCTGTTAAAGAAGCGACAGCGCGAGACGCAGAGCCACGAGATCGTTTTGCGCCTGCGAAACGATCTGTCGGCCATCGCCGAAAAACACAATGCCAACATCCAGATCGTGGAGATGCCGCCGGGTCCGCCCGTGCTGGCCACCATTGTCACGGAACTCTACGGCACCCCGGACACATCCTACGCCGAGTTAATCGCCGCTACCGATCACATCAAGCAGATCATGGCCGAGGAGCCCAATGTGGTGGATGTCGACGACATGAGCGAAGCGCCCCACCAGCAGATCGATTTTGTGGTAAATCGGGAAAAGGCCGCTTTACACGGCATTTCCACCCGGGCAATCATCTCGTCGCTGAAAATGGCCGTGGGCGGGGACACACCCGCCACTGTCCATGAAACCGATGAGCGCCAACCCCTTCATGTGAATATGATTTTGCCCCGCAAAGACCGAAGCGACCTGTCCACACTGGCGGAAATACCCATGGCCGGGGCGGACGGCCAGATGGTGCCTTTGGGCGAACTCGTGGAAATCAAGCGCGTTTCTAACCAACAGCCCATCTACCACAAAAACCTGGATCGTGTGGTCTACGTGACCGCGGAGATGGCCGGGCAGGCACCCGCCGAAGCCATTCTCGACATGCAAAGCCGGCTGGCAGACAATCCGCTGCCCGAAGGCATCCGCGCAGAATGGGCCGGTGAAGGGGAATGGCAGATCACGCTCCGGGTCTTCCGGGACATGGGGATCGCCTTTGCCGCCGCCTTAACCGGCATCTACATCCTGCTGATCCTGCAGACGAACTCGTTTTTCATGCCGCTTTTGATCATGATGGCCATTCCGCTGACCTTAATCGGCATCATGCCCGGATTCTGGTTTCTAAACATCGTTCTCGGCGGCACCGTGGGCGGCTATGAAAACCTGGTCTTTTTCACGGCTACGAGCATGATCGGCATGATCGCCCTGGGCGGCATCGTCATCCGAAACGCCGTGGTGCTCATTGAATTCATTCATGATGCACTCAAAAACAACATGCCCGTCAGGGAAGCCATCCTGCAAAGCGGGGCCATCCGGATGCGGCCCATTGTCCTGACGGCCCTTACCACCGGTCTGGGCGCCTGGCCGATTACCCTGGACCCGATTTTTTCCGGCCTGGCCTGGGCGCTGATTTTCGGCTTAATCGCCTCGACGCTGTTTACCCTGCTGGTAGTACCGGTGACGTACTATGCGCTCTACGGGATCAAGATGGAGCAGGGGTAAACTATTTCCCAGGCCCGCAATAACAACGTTTCACCTGTAAATCGACCACCGCCCGGCTCAACGCCGGCAGCCACTTGTCCAGCCGCGTCACCGCCCGGGTCATTGCTCCGGGAATGATTTCGTACCGGTCTTTTTCAAGGCCCTTCATGATGGCGTCGGCCACGGCATCGACGCCCATCACCGGAATGGTATGCGCAAGCGTTGCGTTTTCCGGCGTCCGGTTCTCATTTACCGCATCGACCATGGGCGATTCGAATTCCGGCGGACAGACCACGTGCATGCCGATATTCTGCGGCGCCAGCTCGGCCCGCAACGCCGCCGTCAACCCCACCACCGCGTGTTTGGACGCACAATAGGCCGCATAGCCGAACACCCCCATCATGCCGGCAACAGAGGCGATATTGACGATCCGGCCGCCGCCGTTATTTGTAAGGTGCGGCAAAACGGCCCGGATACAGTGCAGGGTGCCGTAAAAATTGATATCCATGATTTGCCGGAATGTTTCCATGTCCTGGCTTTCAAAATAGCCTTCCCGAAGCACCCCGGCGGAATTGATCAATACGTGCGGGCAGCCGAAGGCTTCGACAATCTCGGCCATTACGTCCTCGACGGCGCCGGCATCGGAGACGTCACATGCAATCCCCTGAATCCGGCGATTTTGCGCATTGACGCCTTGAATCTCATTTTCCGCCTGCTCCAGCTTTGCCTGATCCCGTGCCACGATGGCCACATCGGCGCCGCCGGCCACAAACCGTTTCGCCAGGGCCTTGCCCACGCCCGAGGAGCCGCCGGTGATGATGATGGTATGATTTGCAAACATTTCCCTTCCCCCCATTCCCAATTATAACGCCTCCAACGCCTCCCGGATCCACTGCCGGCTCTGCGGCATAAAGTGGGCCAGCCCCTCGATGACGCCGGCGCTGTAGTTGCCGTTTAGCCCCATGAAATCGCCTTGGGCCAGATAAAGCAGCGATCTTTGGCCTTTTTCGGACACCGCTTCCACGGCTTCTTCCCGGACGTCATCTGCGGCGTTTTTGACCAAAATGGCCGGATACCCGCTGGTTAAGGCCGGCAGATCATTTCCACTGTCGCCGGCATAGACCACCCCGGAGGCATCAAAGCCTGATTTTTTCATCAAAAACGCGATGGCGTGCACCTTGGTGGCGCGTTCGGGCAAAATGTCCAAAAGCCCCACGCCCGCCATTTCGTCGATGCTGGTGATGATAGTGGCCCGGATATCATAGGGGGCGAGCCGGCTGCCGACGCGCTCGGCAATCGCTTTGATTTGCTCGGTTTCGGTCACGTAATAGCTTAATTTGCAGTCCGTCTGATTGCCCGGCGGTTGAAGCGTCAATTCGTCAAAATCGGAAAACAGCGCCGCTATCGCATCATGGGACCAATCCCCCCAGTCCTGTCCGATATCTGCCTGCCAGTCCGTCCAGGGCGAAAAGTGCAGATTGTTTCTGTCCCCGTCGATTCGGTAAATGGTCGTGCCCACATCGCCCACGGCATAATCCGGAACCGGAAGATCATAGTCGACGATGGCGTCTTCGATCAGGCTCCTGCCCCGGCCGGTGACATAAACCAAAGTGATTTCGGACCGCGCGGCCAACCGGCGCAGCAAAGGCCTCGCCCGTGGCGATTCAGGTGCCTTGCCGTTGGGAATAAGGGTCCGATCAAGGTCGCTGCACAGCAAAACGGTCTTTGTATTGTCCATAAGTCAGGATTCCTTTCCGATTGACAAGAATGGATTCTCGATTTTGGAGCTGCCTCATCAACAAAAAGGGATTGACAAGCCGGTGACGAAACATTAATTTCATTATGCGCATATACTCATAAAAGAATTGAATACAATTTGCTCGGTGAAAACAGAATGTTAAAATAACGGACCGTCCCCATATTCCATACCATTACTCCCGGATGACCCAAAACATTATACTGTATGACCCAAAATATTATACCATTGGAGGAAAAAATCATGGACAAAATTGCCATCAGCTGCGAATCTGCCGATCTTGACGCGCAGGTCGACCCTCGTTTCGGCCGTGCGGCCGGTTTTCTGATTGTCAACCCGGAGACCCTGGAATGTCAATACCTGGAAAACGGTGCCTCCCAGGTCATGGCCCAGGGGGCCGGCATCCAGGCCGCCAAAAATGTCGCCGACAGCGGGGCCAAGGTGGTGCTGACCGGATTTGTCGGCCCCAAGGCGTTTCAGGTGCTAAACGCCGCCGGCATTGCGATCGGACAGCACCTCAACGAGATGACGGCCCGCCAGGCGATCGAAAAATATAAAGCCGGCGACGTCGAATTCGCAGACGCCCCCAACCGGATGGGCCATGGCGCGTAAGCTCGCACGTCCCGGCATAAAAGCGGCGGGACATCCGATTTGAAAACAAAACGCCGGCGGCCGTTTTTTCGGTTCCGACCGGACAAAAACATTCGAGACCGTTAACAAGGAGCCTCAATCATGAACACCGTAATCGCAATCCCCTCATCGGATCCCGGGGGCCTTGAAGCCCCGCTTGGCGCACATTTCGGCCACTGCGACCTTTATACGCTGGTTTCGGTCGAAGACCGGACAATCCAGTCCATCGACGTGGTGCCCAACGTGCCCCATCAGCAGGGCGGGTGCATGGCGCCGGTGCAGTACCTGGCCGAAAAGGGCGCCAAAAAGTTAATCGCCGGCGGCATGGGCCTTCGTCCCCTGATGGGATTTAACCAAGTCGGCATCGAGGTCTACTACGGCGGCGGCCTCCAGACGGTTGGCGATGCCGTCAATGCCTTGATCGAAGGCAAGCTCCCCCAGTTTTCCCAGCAACATACCTGCGGCGGCGGCGGCGGGGCTCACTGAGAACGGCCGGGAGTCAATCATGGCAAAAGTTATCGATTTACCCGAAGCGCCGCATCCTGAACAACCGCATGACGACGATTCGCACCACATCGCGGGCAAGCGTTTCATGGATCACGCCAACGCCCCCCGGCACATGGGGCGCATGGACGATTCCGACGGTTGGGCAAAGGGGGTTGGCTCCTGCGGCGATGCGCTAACGGTCTATCTCAAGATCCGGGGCGACCGGATTGCCGATATCAGCCAGCAGCCCCATGGCTGCACCTACACGGTGGCCTGCGGCAGCGCCCTGAGTCAACTGGTAAAAAGCAAAACCCTGGCAACGGCTTTAGAAATCACCCCGGAGACCGTGGCCGCCGAATTAGACGGCCTGCCGGACGATCACATGCATTGCGCCGCCCTGGCCGTCAATACCCTGGGGGAAGCCATCGACGATTATTACCAGAAAATATGGGGCAATCCCCCGAAAAAATTATAATTTGTATATCCCGTTTACTCCAGTAACAGCCAATGCATTACCGCGCGCCAAGACCCAACGTTTCCAGGTCATCCTTGGCGCTCCTGACGGACCACACAACCCGGTTGACGCCGCACAGCGTCGTCAACCGGGTTTTTCCGGAGACAAACCATGAAACAGATTCTCATTGCAACCCAACAGCCGGACCGGTTTTCCCCTTTGGCCGGCCGGGTAAAAGCCCAAAGCGACTATACGATCGCCTGGGCGGATACGACGCAAAAGCTTTTCGATGCGGTTTCGGCCACACCGCCGAAGCTGACGATTATTGATGCGCACATAGACGGCAAAAGCGGCATAGCCCTCGCCCGCGAGGCCATTATGAAAAACGCCATGGCCGATATCGCCGTAGTCAGTTCGCTTTCGGAAGAAGAATTTCACGAGGCCTCGGAAGGTCTGGGTATCGTGGCCCAACTGCCGCCGGCCCCGGACGAAACCCACGCCGGGCGATTGATCGAATTGCTTGCCACACTGCCCTGACAGACCCCCCATGACCGCCGCACGGGCAAGTCGGATTGTTCGCCAGGAGTTGACAAAAGGATTATATTTTTATTTGACGCCGGAACGACAACCTTCGAAATAAAGGGAGAATCCTTTTGACTCTGCTGCGCAACATGCCGGGACTGATGGCACTGGGGCTGTTGCTTCTATTCACGGGGTGTGCGGCGCAAGTGCCCCGAGAGGTAACCCGCAACGTCACCTTTCACGAGGATTTTACAACCCTCCAGGACGCTCCGGATTCATATGTCGGCGAGTTTGGCATTTTCGGGGGAAAAATCCTGAAAACAAAAAACCGGGAACAGAAATCGGAAATCATAGTCCTCCAGTTTCCCCTCGATGACAACCACCGGCCCCGACTGGACAAGGCCTCGGGCGGTCGTTTTCTGATTTTCTCCGACGAATTTCTCGACCCGGAGGTCTACAGCCCCGGCACAAGAATCACCGTGGCCGGCAAAATCACCGGCAGCGATGTCCGCCCCATCGGTTCCTATGCCTACGAACATCCCGTGATCAAGGGCCGGATCTGGACCTGGGAGCCGCGCAAAAAAGGGTTTTTCCAGCGGATCCGTTTCGGAATCGGTGTCGGCACCTCCTTCTGATTGCCCGCCTGCCCGCCATCAAAATCCATCCCATTGATTTTTCGTATTATTTCATTTACCATGCCGGACAGTTCGGCTGGACCAAATTAAACGATCCGGTTATCCGATTTACGCCAGTAACAGCAAATTTTCGCGCCAAGACGCAAAGTTTTCAATCCATTCCTGGCGCTCTTGGCGGCTTTGCGCGAGAATAAAAAAATAACTCGACGACTCGGCAGCATCAGGGGCTGTATCCACCAAGGGGGAGGGATTTCAATGGCCGATCAGACCAAATCGTTAAGAGCTGTCGCCCGCGGTTTTGGTTCGATACTGCTTACCGAGGAAAACAAGGGGCTTTGCCTGTCGCTTATCCGTCAGCTCGGCATTGCCAAGCTCGGGCGGGCGGCGGTAAAAACCGCCAATACCGTCGGGGTCGGGCAGAACGTAAAGGATCTGTACCACTTCCGGATGGGCCGACTGGCATCGGTTTACTTTATTTCCATGTGGCAGGCCCTGGGCAGCCGGGAAGCCATCGTGGACGGGGAGCGCCGCTATACCTTCGCCCAAATGCGCGACCGGGTGCTGCGGTTGTGCAACGGCCTGCAAGCCCTTGGGCTCCGGCCCCGCGACCGGGTGGCCTGCCTGTTATACAACGGGGCCGAATACCTGGAATGCTTCTGGGCGGCCTGCATGCTGGGCACCCCGATGCCGGCGGTCAACTGGCACTTAAGCGGCGAGGAGATCAAAGACATTGTCAACCTGCGCGGGCCGAAGGTCCTGGTTTTCGACGAAACCCTTGCCGGGACCATAAGCGCATACCGCGACCGGATGCCCGGGGTGAAACATTTTGTCATGGTCGGCGCCGGCACCCCGCCGGAGGGGATTTTGCGTTATGACAAGCTCATCGAAAACGCCGCGGCCACCATCCCGGAAACTTCTTTTATTTTCGCCATCAATCCCTACACGGGCGGCACCACCGGCACGCCGAAAAGCGCCAACCTTTATGATGGCTTCAGCTACATTTTAAGCGACGTCACCGAAGCCCCGCGCGCGGTTTTGGACGAATACATCGAATACATGGTCCGGCAGCTTGCCTTCCTGTATTTTTGCGGCGCCACCGAGATTTCCGATCCGTACCAGAAAAACATCCGCACGTTAATTCCCACCCCCATGTACCATGCCGGCACCGCCGCCGGCTATTCGCCCTTCGTTATGCTCGGGGGCACGGCGGTGCCCATGCGGCAATTCGATCCCGAACGGTTTTTGTATCTGGTGGAAAAAGAGCGGATTTCCTGGTCGTTCGTGGTGCCGACCATCTTGCAGCGCATCCTGGGGCTGCCCGATGAAATCAAGCGGAAATACGACCTGAGCACCATGCACACCCTCCTGTGCTCCGCCGCCCCCTGTCCGCCAGAGGTCAAAAACGACATCAACGAGCTGTTCATGCGCCAGGGTGCGGCAAAACCCGTCTTTCATGAATACTATGGCAGTTCGGAAGCCGCCCTTGTCACCCTGCTTCTGCCGGCAGACTACATGGAGCGCCCCGAACGCATCCAGAGCGTGGGCAAAGCCCGCTGCGGCGACATCCTGATCTACGACGAGGAAAAAAACCGGCCGTGCGCCCCCGGCGAAACCGGCCGGGTCCTGTGCCGCTCCATGGCCACCCTGTCGCTGACCTATCCCGGCTCGGCGGAAAAGTTAAAAGACAGCCAGCGCATCATTGACGGAAAGGAGTGGTACGATGACGGGTTAATCGGCAAAACGGACGAAGACGGGTTTTTGTACCTGACCAGCCGGGTAAAGGAAATGATCATATCGGGCGGGATCAACATCTTTCCCGCCGAGATCGAACGGATCCTGTTCATGCACCCCGACATCGACGATGCGGCCGTGATCCGGGCCCCGCACCCGGACCTGGGGGAAGCGGCGATCGCCTGCATTCAGGTCCAACCCGGCCGGACGGCAACCGAGGCCGACATCCAGTCCTTCTGCCGGCAAAAGGGGCTGAAAGGCCTGAAAATCCCGCAGAAAGTCGATTTCCGCGACCGGCTGCCCCGCCATATCGACGGCAAGATTCTCAAGCGGGACCTGGAAAAAATTTACTGGGAAAACCACCAGCGCCTCGGATAAAGCGTTTTTTCCCCGGAAAAGCCCAAGGCCGCCAAGAGCGCAAAAAAAGACTTGGAAACTTCGCGTCTTTGCGTCTTGGCGCGCGAAAATGCATTGGTTGTTACTGAAGTTTTCCGGATAACCAAATACATGAATTTCAGCTACGGCTATGCCACCGGCCGGGTCCAGCCTTCCGGGTCTTCGGCGCGCCCGTACTGGATGTCGGTAATGGTATCAAACAGCTTCCGCGCCCAGGGGCCGACCTCGCCGTTGCCGATTTTCATCTGATGGTCCTTGTACTTGATCTCGCCGACCGGGGAAATCACCGCCGCCGTTCCCGAACCGAAACATTCCTGGAGGCGGCCGTCTTCGTGGGCGGAGACGACTTCATCGATGCTGATGCGGCGCTCGGTGACGGGTTTGCCCCACTTGGCGGCAAGCTTGATTACAGTGTCGCGGGTAATGCCGGATAAAATACTGCCGGAAAGCGCGGGGGTAATCAGTTCATCGTCGATGACGAAAAAGATGTTCATGGAGCCGACTTCCTCGACGTACTTTCTCTCCACGCCGTCTAACCACAGCACCTGGGTATAGCCCTTATGATGGGCTTCTTCTCCGGCAAAAAGGCTGGCGGCATAGTTGCCGGCCGTCTTGACGTCGCCGACGCCGCCGGGCACTGCCCGCACATATTGTTCCGTGACCCAGATCCTGACCGGATCAAAGCCTTCCTTGTAATAGGCACCCACCGGGGAGAGGATGATAAAAAAGCGGTAGGTATAAGACGCCCGCACGCCCAGGAAAGGATCCATGGCAATGATGGTCGGCCGGATGTAAAGCGATGTCCCCGGCGCCGAGGGCACCCATCGTTTTTCGATTTTGAGCAGTTCCTGCAACGCCTTTAAGGCAAAGGCCTCGTCAATCTGCGGAATGCACATGCGATGGGCCGAGCGGTTAAAACGCCTGAAATTTTCCGCCGGCCGGAACAGGTTGATGTCATCCGAGGGGGTTTTAAAGCCTTTCAGTCCTTCAAAAATCGATTGACCGTAATGCAGGACCATGGTGGCCGGGTCCATGGTAAGCGGCCCATAGGGTTCAATGCGCGGATTATGCCATCCTTTTTCCGTGGAATAATCCATGTTAAACATATGGTCCGTAAACAAGGTACCAAAGGCCAGGTCGTTTTCATCCGGCAGGGCTTTCAAAAATTCCGACTTGTTGATGGTAATCTCCATTTCCACACTCCGTCCGGGTTAAGCCATTTATGTTATATTTTCCATTTACAATAGTGCTATGCATGCAAATCCAGCATCCGGCCCACGATTCTGCCGACCCAGGTATCGGCCGTGGTCATCGCCCCATCGGGACAGATTTCAATGCAGCAGAAACATCGGATGCACCGGTCATAATCAAAGTGCATGCCGTCTTTTCCACAGACAATCGCCGATGCGGGACAATACTGGGCGCAGTGTCCGCACAACCGGCATAAATTTTCGTCGGCAACCGGCCGCTGGACCAGGTGTTTGCGGATAAACCCCTGCATGAAGGCCGGTCCGACGGTCAGGCGCCCGGGTTTCGGCAGATGAAAATCCCGGACCGCCGGCAAGTTGCCGTCTATTGTATACGCCAAATCGGATGCCCCGCTTTTTACGGCTTCGGCATTGGTCGGCAGCCGCTCCGGGGCCATCCCCAGCATCGCGCAAACGGCCGAATCCATGGCAAATGCGTCCGTGCCGGCCATAATGATACCCAGATGCCGGGGTTTTCCCCGCTTGCCGGGGCCGTTGCCTTCCAGGGCGTCGATGCCGTCCATAATCGTTATGGCCGGTGAAACCGCCCGATATATGCCCACCAGAAGCTGGGCAAAGGTTTGTCGTGAGATGCCCGCCTTCAGATGCCATTCGGCCTTGCGCCACCCCACCACGGTGCCGAACAGGTTCTTGACCGCCAGGGTCAGCAGCATCTGGGAATGGGTCTTTAGTTTCGGCAGGTTGATCACCTTGTCGGCTTCCATCGCCGCTTTTGCCAATTCGATTTTGCCGAACGGCTCGCCGATATCGACCTCGGTGGAGGTTTCAAACGGCTCGACGGCCACGTCCAAATCGGCCAGGGCCGCTTCATATCCGCCCTGTTTCATCAGCCGATGAAAAGAACCGAAAGCCGAAGAATCCGAAATAAAGGGGACGCCGCCGTGATCGCGCACATAGGCCGCCGCCGTGCGCACCAGCAGCGGATGGGTTAACACGGCCTGCTCGGGCTTGGCCGGCACCAGGAAATTGGGCTTGATCAGCACCCGGTCGCCCGGCCGGACCAGTCCGGGATGGACCGAATCGATTAATTCCGGAATCAACCCGGTCAGCCGGCTTTCCTCGTAGGATGCGTTTCTGACCCATACCCGTGACAAAACGTCTTTCTCCGGACCCCAAATTCTTTATATATTCGGCCGGTTTTGCTCCGCCTGTTCCTTCTTACCCGTAATCGGGTTTATGATCAAGAAAAATTCCATCTTACGTTAAGTCCGGGCCATGAATGAATTTTCCAAGTTTTTCATTTTACTGGATAGTTGTTTTGCCTTGCAGCCCTGCGGTCGACGGTGATAGATAGTGTGTGCACGAAAATCGTCTTTTTCGCCAATATCCCGACAATTACGTCCGCCGATGCATACATTCATTGACACATACGACGATAAACTTTGCAAAAACGGCCTGGTCGCGCAAGGCGAGGCCCTCTGGGGCAGCCGCTGCGCCGACGGCATTGCCTGGAACCGGCCGACGGCGAGCATCGAAAAACTGACGCCCCTGTTTGATCGCCTGCCCGTTTCGGTTTTGCTGACAGCCACGCCGGCCGAGCCCTACCGCACTGCCATTGCGTTTCTGGCCCGGAGGTCCGGGGCGGTGATCTGTCCCCGGGACTCGGAAACCCGGCTTTTACTCGGCGACCTGCCGGTCGTCGACGCCCTTGACGCAGATGCGCTCAGCGGGGTTTTACAGCACCGCAGAGCCGCGATCGTCGGCGACGGCCGCATTGTCGCCTGCGGGCCGGCCCATGCGCAACAGACCTATGTCACCTTTTCTTCGGTCTGCTTTGCCGGGTTTGTCAAGTTTTTCTCCGATCTGCTGGCCGCCGCCAAATCCGAAACATTCGATTTGGCCATGCAATCGGCCATGCAGCAGGCAAGCAGCCACTGCCAGCCGCCGCCGAGTTTTTCCAACGATCTGGCCCCGGGCCCGTTTGACACCGAAACCGAGGTGCATTCGGCCATTATCGAAGCCGGCGCCGCACTGGTGGAAAAACGCCTGGTCGATTCATGCTTCGGCAACATTTCCTGTCTGTTCAACGATGCGGTCCACATCAGCAAAAGCGGCAGCTTTTTGGACCACTTAAGCGATGCCATCGTGGCCTGTCCAAAAGAGGCCGCGGCCGAGGACTGTCTCGGTGCTTCTTCGGAGCTGCCCGCCCACCAGGAAATTTTCAGGTGCAGTGATTACCGCGCCATAGTCCACGGCCACCCCGTTTTCGCCGTGATCATGTCCATGGATTGCGACATTGCCGATTGCCGCCACGAAGGACAATGCCATCGGTATTGCCCCCATTACCGCAGCGTCGAGGGGGTTCCCGTGGTTTCCGGGGAAGTCGGCGGCGGAGCCTACGGCCTTTGCACTACCGTGCCAAAAATGATAAGGGATCAACAGGGTGCGATTGTATACGGCCACGGGGTCTTTGCCGGCGGAAAAACGGATTTCAACGCGGCCATGGCCCGACTGGTGGCCATTGAACGCCGCTGCCGGCGGGCCTATTTCAACAAAATCGAAAAACAAACCGGATGAAGGTAGCGTTCGGGTGAAAAAGGATATATCAATGGCATTTGAAAGCATCGAAGACGTCATTCAGAAACTGGAAAGCGTGGATTATATCCCGTCCCGGGAAATCGCCACGGTGGTATTCTTAGCGGCTGCCACCCAGAAACCCATCCTGGTCGAAGGCCCGGCCGGCGCCGGTAAAACCGAACTGGCCCGGGCGCTGTCGCGCTGCTTGAACCGGGAAAAAATCCGGCTGCAATGCTATGAAGGATTAGACGAGGCCAAGGCCCTCTATGAATGGGAATACGCCAAGCAGCTGCTCTACACCCAGATGATCAAGGAAAAAATCAACGATCTGATCGCCGGGGCCGACACCATCTCCGATGCCGTCGAGCGCATCGCAGACCAGGAAGACGCGTTTTTCTCCGAACGCTTTATCATGGCCCGCCCCCTGCTGCAGGCCATTTCCTCCGATGACCCGGTGGTGCTGTTAATCGATGAAATCGACAAGGCGGACCCGGAATTCGAGGCCTTTTTGCTGGAGCTGTTAAGCGAATTCCAGGTCTCGATTCCGGAGATCGGCATCCGCCGGGCCAAACACATCCCGCTGGTGGTGCTGACCTCCAACAATTACCGGGACATGAGCGATGCGTTAAAACGCCGCTGCATCCATTTGTATATCGACTACCCCGAGCCGGCACTGGAAAAACGCATCATCAACTTAAAACTGCCCGGCGTCGCAAATGCCCTGGCCGAGCAAATGGTGGCCGCCGTCAACCGCATCCGGTCGCTGGACCTGAAAAAACAACCGTGTATCTCCGAAACCATCGACTGGGCCCATGCCCTGACGGTGCTGCAGATCAACGAGCTTTCCCCCGAGGTGGTTTCCGATACGTTAAACGTGATTTGCAAGTACCGGTCGGATGCCGAGATGGTCAGAAAGTCGATGGAGCAAGTGTTGTCGTAAGGCACTGAGTGACTGAGGCACTAAGGCACTGAGGGACTAAAGGTATTCACAATTCATCATTTGCAATGGATCTTTTCAAATTCATATGCCTTTCCAGTGCCTTAACAAATTGTACGTTTTGATTTAAAATAATGATCCCAAATAACTAACCGGGTTTTTCAGAGAACCAACACATCAGGGAAAACTCAGTGCCTCAGTGCCTTAGTGCCTCAGTGCCTCAGT